>NZ_JAGGNV010000025.1 GCF_018614955.1 Variovorax paradoxus | reverse complement strand
CGATCAATTATTCAGCGTCTCCTTAGCAGGCCCTAGGAGTCTGCGCGGCAGAAGCTGTGCGCCCGAAAAAGTGGCAGTTTGAGGGGTCCTTGACCCCTTAGGTACTTCAAAAAAAACGCTCCTGCGCGATTCTGAGAGGTCAAAATTTTGCGGTTCATTTTTCAATCCTTCTGCCGCGCAGACTCCTAGCTCGGCCGGTCCGTGATGTTGACCGCTTCCACCTGCACCAAGAGCCGCACCTTGTTCTCGAAACCGAAGTTGATGCCCCAGGTGATGCCCCAGTCGCTGCGCTCCACGACGGTCTCGAAG
Source organism: Variovorax paradoxus (assembly GCF_018614955.1). Taxonomy (GTDB): domain Bacteria; phylum Pseudomonadota; class Gammaproteobacteria; order Burkholderiales; family Burkholderiaceae_C; genus Variovorax; species Variovorax paradoxus_J. The sequence continues at coordinate 12,834 of NZ_JAGGNV010000025.1, read as the reverse complement.
TCGCCACCGCAGACCTGGCGCTTGATCAGCGGGCTCAGGTAGCAGCCGAAGCGGTTGGCCTTGAGCTTGACGGGCCGCGTCTGGCCCATCAGCGTGAGCGTGCCGTCGACCTCGACCACCTTGTCGCCGTTGAAGTCGATCTTGTCGGCCACGAAGCGGCCGATCGGAAACTCCGCGACGTTGAAGAAGTCCCTGCTCATCACATGACGGTTGAGCAGATCGACGCCGGTGTTGATGGAGCCGATGTCCATCGTGATGTCGATCTTGCCGCTCTTGCCCGAGGCGTCGATCCTGACCGTGCCGTCCTTGGTGCTGAAGCGGCCACGGTTGGTGGTGGTGCCGTAGTGGCCCATCTCGTACATCACGAAGGTGTGGGTCGGGTCGACCACGTAGCTGGCGCCCTTGACCGGACCTCCTGCCGGCAGGGCGGGCAACTCCGGCGCCTGCTGCGTGGCGGCGACGGTCGCTGCGGCCGCGAATGCAACGACGGCAATGGACTTGATCATGACGAGCTTTCGAATGGGACGATGAGAGTGAAAGAAGGTCAGGGTCAAAGCGGACGCAGGCCCGTCAGCACAAGCTTGAAGCGCACCTGCACGTCGTCGCCGACCATCGAGGTGTCGGTCCATTCGCCCTCGCCGATCTTGAAGGCGAGGCGCTGGATCGTAAAGCTTCCGGTCGCCACCGACTGACCCGCGGATTGCGTGATCGTCACCGGCACCACGAGCTCCTGGGTGGTGCCCTTGATCGTGAGACTGCCTGCGATCTCGAAGCGCCCGCCGCCGAGGGTCTTGATCTTGCTCGACTGGAAGCTGGCCTTGGGAAACCGTGTGGTGTCGAACCACGGCGCCTTGGGCAGCTCGACGTCGCTTTGCGGCACGCCGAGGGTGGCGCTGCCCATGTCGATCTGCATGGCGACCGTGCCGCCCTCGGGCCTTTGCGGGTCGAAGGCGATCTGCGCGTCGAATTTCTTGAACGCGCCTTCGACCGGCACGCCCATCTGCTTGGTGACGAAGACGATCTGGCCGTAGCCGGGGACGAGCTTCGCCATCGGTTCGGCGCCGCCGGCAGCCGCGCCGGCGACGGCGATCGCTGCGCAGGCGCACAGCGCACGCCAGGCGGTGGAAAGTCTTGTCATCTTGGGTGTCCCTGGCGCGAAAGCGGCCACATGCGATCGAGCAGGCCGTCGTGGTCGGCGAAGTGGTGCTTGAGTGCCGCTGCCGCATGCAGCAGCACCACGGCGGCCAGCGTGAAGGCGCTGCCCTTGTGCATCGGCTTCAGCACCGCCTCGGCGAAGTCCTTGTCCACCGGCACCAAGTCCGGCAGCGGCACGAGTCCGAACCAGACGACCGGAATGCCCAGTCCCGAGCTGTAGGCCCAGCCGAACAGGGGCACGGCGAAGAACAGCAGGTACAGCAGCAGATGCGTGCCGCGGTGCGCGACGAGCTGCCAGCCAGGCATCGCTTCCACGATGCGCGCCGGCAGCGGCGGCGGCGGGTGGGACAGGCGCCACAGCAGGCGCAAGGCCGAAAGCGTCAGGATCGTGATGCCGGCCCATTTGTGCCAGTTGATGAGCCTGAGCCGCATCGGCGAGAAGGGCAGGCCGCTCATGTAGAGGCCGACGCTGAAGGCGGCCACGATCAGCAGCGCCAGCAGCCAGTGCAGCCCCATGGCGACCGCGCCGTAGCGCGCAGCATCGGCAGGGATGTGGGCGACTTGGGGATTCAGCGGCTCGGCGGGCATGCCCGGAGCATATCGCCCTGCAAGCCGCCTAACCGAGGCTCCAGCGTGCGATCAGCAGCAGGCCGAGGCCCAGCACCAGCATCAGCACGAAGGGCACCACGAGCCAGGGCGCGTCGCTCTCTTCTTTGTCGGAGACGAGCTGGTTGTTCATGACGGTCAAAAGGTCGGCACGTGATCGGCTGATTCCGGCGCGCGGTCGTTCAGCACCTCGCTCGCGGCGGGAACCGAGGGATCGCTGCTGCGATAGGCCGCAGGCGGGGCCTGGCGCTGCGCCGCGGCGCCGCTGGCCTCGGCTTGCCAGTGGCCGAGCAGGGCCAGGCCGACGAGCAGGATCGCGGCCATGGCCACCGAGCCGAGCAGCAGCCGGGGCATGCGGCTTTTCTTCCGGCTGTGTCCGGCGAGCGCCGAGAGCCGGTATCTGGACGCTGCGTGGGATTGGAACTGCATGAGGTCCTTCCTTCCTTCGGATGGCACGCGATGAAGGCGTGTGCATGCAATCTAGGCAGGAAGCAGCGCGCGGAAAATGCCGCCTTCGCGTTCGGGATCCCGCGTTCGCGGGAGGGGCCGCGCGACGGCGCTCAGGCGACCGGCGCGGTCATCGGCAGGCGCAGCACGACGCAGGTGCCGCCAGCACCCGATCGCATCTCGAGCTCGCCGCCGAGCCGCCTTGCGCGCGTGCGCATGTTGCCGAGTCCGTGGCCCTGCCGCGGCGGGGCCATGCCCAGCCCGCGGCCGTCGTCCTCGACTTCCATCTCGAGCATGTCGCCGACCTGGCGCAGCCGCACCTCGACCCGCGTGGCCCGCGCGTGCTTGAGCACATTGGTCAAGGCCTCCTGCGCCACCCGCAGCAATTGCAGGGCGGCGTGCGGCGACAGGGGCATCGCATCGTCGGGCAGGTCGATGTCCCAGCGGGGACGCACGCCGGCGGCGATCAGCTGCGCCTCCCAGCGGAACATGAAATTGCCGAGCGCGGCGCCGAGGTTGTGCTCGTCGGAAGCCAGCGCGTCGAGCGCGAGCCGCATGTCGGCGATGCAGCCGCGCAGTGCGGTGGCGATCTGGCCGTCGTCCATGTCGCCGCGCTCCACGCGCGACAGCGAGGTGAAGAGCTGCGAGCCCAGGCCGTCGTGCAGGTCGCGCATGATCAGCTGGCGTTCCTCCGAGGCGGCGTGCTCGCGCTCCAGGGCGGCCAGCCGCTCGTAGTTGGCGGCGAGCGCACGCTCGCGGTCGGCCACGCGCGTCTCCAGCGTGCGGTTCAGGTCCTCGAGCGAGCGCAGCGTGCGCAGGAAGCGCGCTGTCAGGAGCGCGGCCATCGCGAGCAGCAGCGTGTTCGAGCCGAAGTGCAGCAGGTGGATGCGATGCCCGACCCATTCCGGCAGGAAGCGCCCGAGCAGGCGCGGGTCCCAGGTGATCAGGTAGTCGTGCACGCCCACCAGCACCGCAAAGGCCATGACCGCGGAGAGCGCGGCCGAGGTCAGGGTGCCGCGGCGGCGCGCGTAGCCGATCGAGGTCGCGATGATCAGCAGGCCCACCACCATCATGCCGCCCAGCCAGTAGCGCGCCACGTACGGCTCCGCCGCGAAGCCGCCGAGCGCGAAGCCGAGCGGGCCCAGCAGCCAGTAAGCCACCAGGCCGCGCTCCAGCCCGGGCCGATGGACGCCGGCATAGCGCTGCGTGAACACCGCCATCACGACCACGAAGCCGCCCGTGGCGCTGTGGTAGATCACGCGCCACCACTGCCATTGCGCCATGGGCATCGCATCGATCAGGAAGGTCATGGTGCGGGTGGCCCACAGCGCGGCCGCCAGGCCGAACAGTCCGTAGAGCACCTCGCTGCGGCGGCGCCACCAGATGAACACCACGAAGCCGGCGACCAGCACGGAGACGAGCACCGTGAGCTCGGGCACGGTGCGGGTCCAGAACAGGCGCCGGTCGTGCAGCGGCTGGATCTCGGCCTGCGGCCCGACGGCGACGCGCGGGAAGCGCAGCGGGTAGCCCTTGGGGGCTGCGACGCGGATCGCCAGCTCGTTGCGGCCGGGGCGCAGCATCGGCGCCGGAAACACCGCCATCTGCGGCCGGTAGGTGCGTGCGTAGACCTGCTCGGTGTTCTCCCGCACGCCGGCGAGCAGCGTGCCGTTGAGCCACAGGTCGCCGCCGTCGTAGAAGTAGGGCACATAGGCGGCCCACTGCGCCTGCCGGGCCGGATCCTCGGGGTAGTCGAAGCCGATGCGGTACCACGCCGGCGCCATCGCGCGGCCGGGGCGCGAGTACCCGGCGTCGTCGGGCAGCGCCACCGCTTCCCAGGCCGCGTCGGGCGGCGGCGGGATCCGCGGGACGACCGGCGCCGCGAACACCGAGGCCTGGCGCGGCTCCTGCAATGCCGCATGGGCGATGCCCGCCATGCAGGCCGCCATCAGCACGGCGACCGCCAGCCGACACATCACAGCAATCCCATCTGGCTCGCTTCGTAGACCGCTTCGCCGCGCGAATGGACGGCCAGTTTGCGGTAGATCTTCTTCACGTGCGCGACCACGGTGTGCGGCGAGATGTCGATCAGCTCCCCGATGGTGTCGAAGCTCAGGCCCTTGGCCGTGAGGCGCAGGATCTCGGTTTCGCGTTCGGTCAGGGGCGAGGGCGCCTCGGGCGTGGACGGCTGCGTCGCGGGCGCCGGCTGGGCGCTGACGCGGAAGCGCGCCAGCACGCGGCGCGCGATGCTCGGGCTGATGGGCGAGCCGCCGGCGCGCACTTCGTGGATGCTGGCGGCGATGCGGTCCGACCCGGCGTCCTTGAGCAGGTAGCCGGTGGCGCCGGCCTCGATCGAGGACAGCACGTGCTGGTCGTCGCCGAACATCGTGACCACCAGCACGTCGCACTGCGGCCGATGGCGGGCCGCGTGGCGGATGACCTCGACGCCGTCGATGTCGGGCAGCCCGAGGTCGACCAGCATCACGTCGGGCGCCTGCGCATCCAGCATCGCCAGCGCCGCGCGTCCGGTGGCCACCGCCGCGATGAGCTGCAGGCCGGGATCTGCCAGCACCGCATCCGAGAAACGGCGCATGAACTCCGGTTCGTCTTCGACAATCATCACGCTGGTGGTCATGTGAGCCCCTTCGGCGACGCGACCCGATGATTTTCGCACCGGGGACTTGCGTGGCGATAGCGCAAACGCGGTAGGGCCGCATGGGATACTGCCCCTCGATTCCCGCCATGAACGACCTCTCCCTTTTCCTGCCCTGCGCCGCCGGCGTCGAAGACTTTCTCGCGCAAGAAGTGCATGCGCTCACCGGCCGTGTCGGCCAGGACCTGCTGACCCTGCGCGGCGGCGTGCGCGTGCGTGCCGGCTGGCGCGAAGCCATGAAGCTCAACCTGCACAGCCGCCTCGCGCAGCGCGTGCTGATCGAACTGGCCCACGCGCCCTACCGCAACGAGAACGACCTCTACGCCATCGCGAGCGGCGTGGCCTGGGAGATCTGGTTCACGCCCAAGCAGACCTTCAAGATCGAGACCACGGCGCAGCACAGCCCGCTCACCAGCCTCAACTTCGCCACCCTGCGCATCAAGGACGCGATCGCCGACCGCTTCCGCGCCAAGGCGAACGGCGTGCGGCCCAGCATCGAGACCCAGTGGCCCGACGCGCGCGTATTCGCGCACCTGGCCACCGACCAGTGCACGCTCTACATCGACACCTCGGGCGAGCCGCTCTTCAAGCGCGGCTGGCGGCAGGACAAGGGCGATGCGCCGCTGAAGGAAACCCTGGCCGCCGCCATGCTGGCCGCCAGCGGCTGGTGGAATCCCGAAACCGGCGAAGTCGCCGGGGAGCCGCTCTACGACCCGTGTTGCGGCAGCGGCACGATCGCCATCGAAGCGGCGCAGATCGCGCGCGGCATCGCGGCCGGGTCGCAGAGGCGCTTCGGCTTCGAGAAGCTGCTGCCCTTCCAGGCCCATGTGTGGTCGGGGCTCAAGGCCGAGGAATCGCAGCGTGCTGCGGCATCCGAGGTCGCGATCTTCGGCTCCGACGTGTCGCACCGCATGGTCGACTTCGCCGAGCGCAATGCCGAGCGCGCAGGCGTGGCGGACGCGGTGCAGTTCAGGGGCGGCGACGCGCTGCAGCGCATGCCGCCGGCCGAATCGGGCGTGATCGTGCTGAATCCGCCTTACGGCGAGCGCATCGAGGTCGGCGGTGTCGCGGCAGCGCGCGGCAAGGGCGGCGGGCGCGAAGAGGCGCAGACCGAGGACGGCGGCGAGTTCTTCGTGCAGCTCGCCAGCCACTGGAAGAAGAACTACGCCGGCTGGACCGCCTGGGTGCTGACGCCCGACCTCCAGCTGCCCAAGCGCATGCGGCTGAAGGAGTCGCGCCGCGTGCCGATGTGGAACGGGCCGATCGAGTGCCGATTGTTCCGCTTCGACATGGTCGCGGGTTCGGCGCGCAGCCGGGTCTGAGGGCGCCCTTCGATCAGGAAGGGTCTGGGTGCAGCAGCGGCCCGGCCGGATGGTTCGAAACCGGCACCGAGAAGAAGCGGGTCAAGGCTTCGGCCGTGGCTGCTGGCGCTTCCTCCGGGAAGAAATGGCCGGCCTCGACGGCGTGGCCCTGCACGTCCCCGGCCCATGCGCGCCAGAGCGCGAGCGGCCCGCCCGCCTCGGGATACCAGGTGTCGAGCGCGCCCTGCGCGCCCCACAGCGCAAGCACGGGGCAGTCCATGCGCCGCCTGCCGGCAACGTCGACCTGGTCGTGCGTGCGATCGAGGCTCGCGGCCGCGCGGTACTCCTCGCAGATCGCGTGGATGCGCTCGGGATCCTGCAGCGTCTCCAGGTAGGCCGCGCGCACCTCCGGCGGGAACACCGCCGCGGGGGAGCCCCAGCCGCCGAACGCGGCGTCGAGGACGGCCTCGGGCGCCGCGGCCAGCAGACGTTCCGGCAGCGGTTCGGGCTGGGCCAGCAGCGACCACGGCCAGTAGCCGAGCGCGAAGCGGGCATCGGCGCGAGCCCACACCGTTTCCGTCGGCACGATGTCGAGGACGGCAAGCCGGTCGATGCGGGTCGGATGGTCGAGCGCCATGCGGTAGGCGACACGGCCGCCGCGGTCATGTCCGGCAACGGAGAAATGCGGGTACCCCAGCCGCTCCATGACGATCGCCATGTCGCGCGCCATGGCACGCTTCGAATACGGCGCATGGTCGGGCGCGGAAGCCGGGCAGCCGCTTCGCCCATAGCCGCGAAGATCGGCGCAGACCACGGTGAAGTTGCGGGCCAGGAGCGGCGCCACGCTGCGCCACATCAGGTGCGTCTGCGGAAAGCCGTGCAACAGCAGGATCGGCGGGCCGGAGCCGGACCAGCGCGCATGGATATGGGTCTCGTCCGTCTGGATCTCGGCGGTCTCGAATTCGTCGATCGCGGCGGGGCCCATGGGAACAGGCCCTAGCGCCCCTGGCTCAACCGGCTGAGGCCCTGGTCGGTCAGGAAAAAGGTGCCCCGCTGGTCCGAAGCGACGAAGCCGTTGGACCGGAGGCGGCTGGAAACCTTGATCGAATCGGTGGGCGATCGCCTGGCGGCGGCCTCGCGCAGCGCCTGCAGGGTTTTCCACTGTTCGTCATTGAGCTGAATTTTCTTTGTCACGGCAACTTCCTTCCATTTTCGGAAGTGTGGCAAGGCAGACGCCCTTGCACCTCCTCCAAAAGTGCTCTTGTCAGAAGACTCGCATCGGACTAGGAGCGCCGATTGAACTGCGAATGCGGCTTCGTGCCAAGAGGGCTTGCCGCATCACGCCTGGACGATATGTCAGTCGCGTGACTTCCGCGCGCCCCGGCGACCCTGCGCCGGGTAGCGTTATGACGGCGTCACACGGCTTTTTGAGAATCCGCGGATGGCGCGCCAACTTCTTTCCATCGCCCTCACCGTCGACCAGCACGACGACGGCGATTTCTATTGGCTGCTCCTCGAGTCCTTCGACAACTCGATGGAGTTCGAATCCCTCATGGAATCCGCGAGCGGATTCGAAACCTACATCGAGGCGCTCGACGCCGGCTACCTCATGCTCAAGCGGCTCTCGGACGATCTGGCCATCGGGCCCCAGGACGAGTTCGGCGATCCCGGCGACGAAGCGATGGAATGAGGGGGTCTTGCCTAGGCCCTAGCGCAAGTGCGCCGGTGTCGCCGCGGGGTTGCCGGCCTCCCGCCCTCGCCCGGCGCCCGCCTCGCGCGCCACATGCCACCAGCGCAGCATGCGCTCGAAACTGCCGTCGAAGCCGCGGTCGCGCAACGCGTCGGCCACCTGCGAGCAATGCGCCGCGGTGCCGCGGTCCAGCACCTCGTTGGCGGACACTTCGGCGCACCGGAGGTAGACGTACTTGAGCTGCTGTATCGATGCGGATGCGACGAAGCTCGGTGCATCGGCGCGGACATGCGCAGCGAAGGCCAGCGGCAGTGCCAGCGCCAGGGCCTGGATCGACAGAGTGTTCATGAAGAGCTCCTTCTTCGCGGACTGCCGCGCGGAGGAATCGTGCCGCGGACGGCGGCGCCCTTCAATCCCGCGAATGCGTCTGCGCGTCTCGGGGCGCTCAGCTCTGGATGTAGGTGCGCAGCTGCTCGATGGTCTCTTCGTGGTCGGCGATGATGTCGTCCATCAGGTCGCGGATCGAGATCATGCCGACCACCTTGTCGCCCTCGACCACCGGCAGGTGGCGGATGCGCTTCTGGCTCATCAGCGTCATGCACTCGCGCGTGCGGGTGGCGGGCGTCACGGTCAGCACATCGGGCGTCATGAGCTCGGCCACCAGCACCTCTTTCGAGTTCCGGCCCTGCAGCGCCACCTTGCGCGTGTAGTCGCGCTCGGAGATCACGCCGACGAGCTTGTCGTGCGACATCACCATCAGCGCGCCGACCTCGTGATGGGCCAGCGCCTCCAGCGCGTCGAACATCGTCGCGCCGGGTTCGATGCGCCAGGCAGCGGAATCGCGGCGCTTGAGCAATTCGGAAACAGGTTTCATGGAAAGCCTTCCTGGAGAAACGTTCGCGTGCAACCCCACGCAAGGGCCGCGCCAGCGCAAATCATAGGCGTCGCGCGCGACAGCCCCAAGCTGAAGGTCTACCCATTTCGGGAGATAGACACCCGCATCCGCGCGCATCACCATGCGACGCGCGGCGAGCACTGCCGCGCGAGGAGCTGCGATGCACATCCTGATGAGCAAGGGTAGCGTGGGCGACGACGTGGACCGCCTGCGCCAAGCGATCGCGAATGCGCTCGGCGCAGACGCCGGCATGTTTCCTTCGCTCACCAAACCAGGCACCCCGATCGACGAAGACTTTGATGCCGCAATACGCCGCTGGCAGGCCGGCGTCGGCCTCATCGGCGACGGCGTGGTCGGCCCGCGATGCCAGCTGCTGCTCGACCTCCTCGCGCTGGACGCGAACCGGTTCGAGCTCGCGCTCAACGTGGGCAGCGTCAGCCGCCTCTATCCCGCCACCAAGCCGGCCAACATCGCGCGCTACCTGCCCTACATCGAAGCGGCGCTCGGCGTTGCCGAGCTCACCGACCGCCCGATGATCCTGGGCGCGCTCGGCACCATCCGCGCCGAGACCGAGGGCTTCGTGCCGATCGCGGAGGCGCCCTCGAAATACAACACGCCGCCCGGCGGTCCGCCCTTCAGCAAGTACGACACGCGCGGCGACCTGGGCAACAGCCAGGCCGGCGACGGCGAGCGCTACCGCGGCCGCGGCTTCGTGCAGCTCACCGGCAAGGACAACTACACGAAATACGGCAAGCGCATCGGCGTGCCGCTCGACACCAGCCCCGAGCGGGCCAACGCGCCCGAAGTCGCCGCGGTGCTGCTCGCGCTGTTCCTGGCCGACCGGGCGACCAAGTTCCGCCAGGCGATCAGGAACGACGGCATCGACGGCAAGGACGGCCTGGCGGAAGCCCGCAAGCTGGTGAACGGCGGCGCGCACGGGCTCGATCGCTTCAGGGACGTGTTCGAGCGCGCAAAGACCGTCTGGCCGCCGGTGCGCGCGGGCGCCGGCGGCGCCAGGCGAGGCGCTGCCGCCGCTGCGCCGGCCGAGCCGCAGCCGGCCGAGCGCCGTCCGACCGATTCGCTCACGCGCAAGGATGCGGCCGATCTGCGCGACCGCCTCTACCAGCCGCCCGCGCTCAGCCTGCCGGACGAATTCCCGCCCGTGAAGGAAATGCGCGAGTACCTGCCGGCGTACACCAAGGCCGGCCTGATCCTCGACCAGGGCCGCGAAGGGGCGTGCACCGGCTTCGGCCTGAGCTGCGTCATCAACTACCTGCGCTGGGTCAAGGCCGGCCTGCCGGCGCAGATGCCCTCGGTGAGCCCGCGCATGCTCTACACGCTGGCGCGCCGGCACGACGAATACGAAGGCGAGAACTACGAAGGCTCGAGCTGCCGCGGCGCGCTCAAGGGCTGGTTCAACCACGGCGTCTGCCTGGAGCCGGACTGGCCCTACCTGCCGGAGAAATCGAACCCCGCGAAGTACGGCTTCGCGACGCGGGCCGTGCAAAACACCCTCGGCGTCTACTACCGCATCGACACCAGCTCGATCACCGACATGCAGGCCGCGATCGCGCAGCACCGCGCGGTCTTCGTCTCCGCCTTCACGCACCCGGGCTGGGACGCGGTGCCGCACTCGGCCGCGCCGAAGGTGCATGCCGACCTGCCGGTGATCGCCTTCGACGGCCGGCGCTCCGAAACCGGCGGCCATGCCTTCGCGCTGATCGGCTTCAATGCGCAAGGCTTCATCCTGCAGAACTCCTGGGGCGACAAGTGGGGTGCCGGCGGCTTCGCCGTGCTCAGCTACCTCGACTGGCTGGCCAATGCGATGGACGCCTGGGTCGCCTCGCTCGGCGTGCCGGGTGTGATCGCCGGCCGGCTGGCCGTGGCCGGCACCGGCAGCGGCGCCGCCGCCGGCATCTCGACCGCCGACCGCAGCAAGTGGTGGGACACCGCGCTGGCCTACCAGCACAGCATCGTGCTCGGCAACGACGGCCGCGTGAGCCGCTACCTGACGGAAGACGAGCAGCCGCGCAAGCTGCAGCAGCAGGCCTACGTGCTGCCTGACGAGTGGTTCCGCAAGCAGGCCGGCGAGCGCAAGCGCCTCGTGCTCTACGTGCACGGCGGACTCAACAACGAGGACGAGGCGATCAAGCGCGCCGGCGCCATGGGCCGCTACTTCATCGGCAACGGCTGCTATCCGCTGTTCCTGGTCTGGAAGACCGGCCTCTTCGAATCCATCCGCAACATCCTCTCGGAACGCATCCGCAGCCAGCCCCAGCCGGCCGGCGCCGGCATCGGCGAGTGGATCAGCGACCGGACCGACCCGTTCGTCGAGAAGAGCATCGGCCGGCCCTTCGCGCGCCCGCTCTGGACCGAGATGAAGGAGAACGCCGAGATGGCCTTCGCAGAGCGCCGCGGCGGCGACCTGCTGCTCGATGCCATTCAGTCGCTCGCCGGCAGTTGGGGCGCGCAGTTCGAGCTTCATCTAGTCGGCCATTCGGCGGGCTCGATCGCGATCGGCCACATGCTGAGCGCGCTGGCCGCGCGCCGGCGCGCCGGGCGCGACGGCGGACTCGGGGACCGGCTCGCGTCGGTGAATCTCTATGCGCCCGCGTGCTCGGTGGCCTTCGCCAACCGCCACTACGCCGGCAGCTCGACCGTGATGGAACGCCTCCACATCGATGTGCTGTCGGACAAGATCGAACGCGAAGACAGCGTCAGCCCGGCCTACCGCAAGTCGCTCCTCTACTTCGTCTCCAATGCGCTCGAGCCCGACCTGCACACGCCGATCCTGGGCCTGGACCGCATCCACGACGAGGCCTATTCCGGCTGGGACGGCTCCTCCGACACCGGCGAGGCCCTCGCGCTCTGGCGCCAGGCCGCCAAGGCCGCTCGGCTCGACAGCCGCACCAAGCGGGTCAAGGACGAGCGCGTCCAGGTGGCGAAGGACGCGGCGGGCCGGCCCGTGCTGCAAGCCGCGGCGCATGGCGGCTTCGACAACGACCTCGACGTCGTCACGCGCACCCTCAAGCGCATCACGGGCACCGAGCTCGCGTTGCCGGTGGACGATCTGCGGGGCTTCTGAGCGGCGGCTCTTAGGATCGGGGGCATAAGGAAAAGCGCCGCTTCGCCCATGACCCTCGTGATCGACACCAACATCGCCCTCGACCTGCTGGTCTTCGACGACCCCGCCTGCCTGCCGCTCGCCGCGGCCCTCGATGCCGGCGAGCTGCGCTGGCTCGCCACCGCGGCGATGCGCGACGAGTTCGAGCGCGTGCTCGGCTATCGGCTGATCGCCGCGCGCCTGGCGCAGAACGGCCGCGATGCCGAGAGCGTGCTGGCGGCCTTCGATCGCCGGGTAGGGCCGGTGAGCGAGGCGCCGGCGCGCGCGCCCTGCGCGTGCAGCGACCCCGACGACCAGATCTTCATCGACCTCGCGGTGGCGCACCGCGCGCGGCTCCTGAGCAAGGACCGGGCGGTGCTCGCGATGCGCAAGCGGCTGGCGGCGCTCGGTGTCGAAGTGTCCGGCATCTAGCATCTAGGGCCTGTTACAGGTCCTAGCCCAAAGGAGGGTCTTGCGCCCCGTCCCCTTTGGCAGTTCCACTTCCGTTCTTGCGCTTTCAAACTGGCGCTGTCATCTTTGCCGCCACCCGTCATCCCGAAAGGACCTTCCCATGCCCGTCACCGCCACCCCCACGCCCGGCGCCAAGTTGCTCACGCCGAAGGACCACACGCTGGTCATGATCGACTTCCAGTCGCAGATGGCCTTTGCCACCCACTCGATCGACGCGGTCTCGCTGCGCAACAACGCGGCGCTGGTCGCCCATGCTGCGGCCGGCTTCGGCGCCTCGACGATCCTCACCACGGTGGCCGAGAAGAGCTTCTCGGGCCCGATGTTCGAGGAGATCGCGGCCGCCTTCCCCGAAGAGAAGATGATCGACCGCACCTCCATGAACACCTGGGAGGACGCGAACGTGATCAAGCGCATCAACGAGATCGGCAAGAGCCGCATCGTGCTGGCCGGCCTGTGGACCGGCGTGTGCATCGTCGGCCCGGCGCTGTCGGCGCTCGACCAGGGCTTCGAGGTCTA
>NZ_JAGGNV010000024.1 GCF_018614955.1 Variovorax paradoxus | reverse complement strand
ACTACCGTCCGCAGTTCTACTTCCGCACGACGGACGTGACCGGCGCGATCGAGCTGCCCAAGGACAAGGAAATGGTCATGCCCGGCGACAACGTCAGCATCACCGTGAAGCTGATCAACCCGATCGCCATGGAAGAAGGCCTGCGCTTCGCGATCCGCGAAGGCGGCCGCACCGTGGGTTCGGGCGTGGTGGCGAAGATCCTCGACATCTGATTCGAGCGCACAAAGGAATCACCATGGCCACCAAGCAAAAAATCCGCATCCGCCTGAAGGCGTTCGACTACAAGCTGATCGACCAGTCGGCCGCCGAGATCGTGGACACCGCCAAGCGCACCGGCGCGATCGTCAAGGGCCCCGTGCCCCTGCCGACCCGCATGAAGCGTTTCGACATCCTGCGTTCGCCGCACGTCAACAAGACGAGCCGCGACCAGTTCGAGATCCGCACGCACCAGCGCCTGATGGACATCGTCGACCCGACCGACAAGACCGTGGACGCGCTGATGAAGCTCGACCTGCCGGCCGGCGTGGACGTCGAAATCAAGCTTCAATAAGCAACTTCGGTTACTTCGCCAAAGCCCGCCCGCAGAAATGCCGGCGGGTTTTGTTTTTTGACACTTGGCTGTGGCATTCTCCGGGAGGGCGGCGATTGGCCGGATGTGAACGCTCAGAGGGCGAAGATGAAGACTAGAACATGGCTCTTGCGGGCCTTTGCGGTGGCGGTCGCGGTGGTGCTTGGCGCATGTGGCGGCGGCGGCGGGGGCGGCGGCTTTCCGATCGGGGGCCTGCCGGGTGCGACGACCGTCACGCTGAACGGCACCGTTACTTTCGATTCGGTGCCGAATGCGACGGGGACGCTGAACTATTCGGCCATCGCGGTCAAGCCGGTTCGCGGCGCCGTGGTCGAAGTGGTCAACGGCGCGTCGGCGGTCGTGGCGACGGCGAGCACCGACGCCAGCGGCGCCTATTCCGTTTCGGTTCCCGCGAACACGTCCGTCATGGTGCGGGTCAAGGCGCAGATGCTGCAGACCGGCTCGGCCGCGAGCTGGGACGTCACTGTCCGCGACAACACCCAGTCCGATGCGATCTACGCGATGGAAACGCCTGCTTTCCCCACCGCCGCAGTGGGCACGCTCACGCGCGATGTCCATGCACCCTCCGGCTGGAACGGTTCGAACTACGCATCGACCCGCGTCGCAGGGCCTTTCGCGCTGCTCGACACGATCTATACGACCCAGGCCAAGGTTCTCTCGGTGGCGCCGGGCACCGCCTTCCCACTGCTGCGCGTGTTCTGGAGCGTCAACAATGTGCCGGCGTCCGGCACGCTGGCATTGGGACAGATCGGGACGACGTTTTTCACCAACAGAGATACAGGTCGAGCGATCTACGTCTTGGGCAAGGAGAACGTCGATACCGACGAGTACGACGCTCCCGTCGTTGCGCACGAATGGGGCCACTACTACCAATCGGCCTTCAGCCGCGACGATTCGCCGGGCGGCAGCCATTCCCTGAGCGAGCTTCTCGATCGGCGGCTGGCGTTTTCGGAAGGCTGGGGCAATGCCTGGTCAGGCATCGCGCTGGGACGCAGCAACTACACGGATTCCACCGGCCCGAGCCAGGCGCAGGGGGGCAACCTCAACCTCAGCGCGGGTGCGCCGTCCAACCCCGGCTGGTACCGCGAGGCCTCGATCCACTCGATACTGTGGAACCTGAACAACCAGGTCGGCTTCAAGCCGATTCATGACACTCTCACCGCTCCCTCTTTCAAGAATGGCGTGGCGGTGACGTCCATTCATCCTTTTGCCGTGGCCTTCAATGCGGCGGCGCCGGGTAGCGCATCTGCGCTAAACGCGCTGCTCACAGGCCAGGGCATCACGGTTCCGAATGATCCATTCGGAAGCAACGAGACTAACCATGGCGGGCTCACTACCTTCGCCCTGCCGATGTACACGGCGGCGAACTTGGGTGTCGGCACGCAGGCGTGCGTCACGAACCAGGTGGATCCGTCGCGCGCTGGCAACAAGCTGGGCAGCTATGCGTACCTGAGGTTCACTGCTCCTGCAGGCAACCACGTCATCACGGCGGTCGGATCCGCTGGTGAGGACCCGGATTTCGTGGTTTATGCCGGCCGCCAAGTCGCCGATGCCGACGGACTGGGCACGAGCGAAACCGCGACGGTCAGCCTGCCCGGCGGCGAAGCCGTTCTGGTGATCAACGACTTCAACAATTCGAAGACGAACACATGTTTCACCGTCACCATCAATTGAGGAGCACAGCCATGCGTGCACATCGCAGCCTCGCAGCCGTCGTCATGGCGGTGGCGATGGGCGTGTCCTTGCAAGCCTGCGCCGACAGCAAACCTGCGCCCGGTACGCCGAAGATGACCGCGGCGCCGGCCAAATCGAACGGCTCCGGCGTTTCCGTGCAATACCGCGTCGACGGCACCCCGCAGGCCGGGGTTGCCCTTCCGGTCGTCCTGAGCTTCGACGGCATCACCGATCCCGCCGGCGCCTCGGTCCGGCTGACCGCCGAGGGGGGACTGTCGCTGGTCGGCACCGGTGGAAGCCAGGCGCTGCCGGCCGGCCAGACGACGACATTGACGGTCCAGGTCGTGCCCGGCGCCGAAGGCGTCGGCTACCTCCATGTCTTCACGACCCAGCGCGGCGCCACCAGCGCCACCTCGGTGCCCGTTCAGGTGGGCAAGACGCCTTCCGCGCTGCCTGCCAGCGGCACCCTCAAGCAGACGCCGGACGGCGACAAGATCCGGCCGATGCCAGTGAAATAGGGTCGCTGCGCGATTCCTTTCCGGCTGCTTGCTCTTGCGGCCGTCCGCGGGCTATAATCTTCGGCTCTGCCTAACTTGCGCCCGTCGGGTGAACGTTGCGCAGAGCTTTATCAACCTTCTTCCGCATACCAAACGCTGTCGCCAATTGAAGTGGCAGCGGCGGGAGAGGATTCCATTTTGGAGAAAAACCAATGAGTCTGAGCAACTCCCTCGGGTTGCTGGGCCGCAAGGTGGGGATGATGCGTCTCTTCACCGATGACGGGGATGCAGTTCCCGTCACGGTGGTGGATGTGTCGAACAACCGCGTGACCCAGATCAAAACCCAAGAGACCGATGGCTACGTCGCACTGCAAGTGACGTTCGGCTCGCGCAAGGTATCGCGCGTCACCAAGCCCGAAGCAGGTCACCTCGCCAAGGCTGGCGTCGAAGCCGGCGAAATCATCCAGGAATTCCGCGTGACTGCCGATACGGCAGGTCAGCACAAGGCCGGCGGCGTGATTGCCGCGGCCAGCGTGTTCGCGGTGGGCCAGAAGGTCGACGTGCAAGGCACCTCGATCGGCAAGGGCTTCGCCGGCACCATCAAGCGCCACAACATGAGCTCGCAGCGGGCGTCGCACGGTAACAGCCGTTCGCACAACGTCCCCGGCTCGATCGGCATGGCGCAGGATCCCGGTCGCGTGTTTCCGGGCAAGCGCATGACGGGCCACCTCGGCGACGTCACCGTGACGACCCAGAACCTCGACGTCATCCGTATCGACGAAGCGCGCCAGCTGCTTCTGATCAAGGGCGCGATCCCGGGCTCCAAGGGTGGCTTCGTCACCGTGCGTCCGGCCGTCAAGGCCAAGCCGCAAGCGGCTGAAGGAGCGAAGTAATGCAACTCGAACTCCTGAACGAACAAGGCCAGGCCGCGTCGAAGTACGACGCCCCCGAGACCGTGTTCGGCCGTGACTACAACGAGGACCTGGTCCACCAGATCGTCGTCGCATTCCAGGCCAACGCCCGCCAAGGCACGCGCGCCCAGAAGGACCGCGAGCAGGTCAAGCACTCGACCAAGAAGCCTTTCAAGCAAAAGGGAACGGGCCGCGCCCGTGCCGGTATGACTTCCTCGCCGCTGTGGCGTGGGGGCGGCCGCATTTTCCCGAACATGCCCGACGAAAACTTCTCGCAGAAGATCAACAAGAAGATGTACCGCGCCGGTATGGCCGCCATCTTCTCGCAGCTCGCTCGTGAAGGCCGCCTGGCCGTGGTCGATTCGATCAAGGTCGACTCGCCCAAGACCAAGCCGCTGGCCGCCAAGTTCAAGGCGATGAATCTCGAGTCCGTGCTCGTGATCGCCGAGGAAGTCGACGAGAACCTGTACCTGGCCTCGCGCAACCTGGTGAACGTGCTCGTCGTCGAGCCGCGTTACGCCGATCCGGTGTCGCTGGTCCACTACAAGAAGGTGCTGGTCACCAAGGGCGCCGTCGACAAGCTCAAGGAGATGTTCGCATGAGCCGCATGAACCCGACTCCGCAGCAGCGTCAGTTCGACGAAGGTCGTCTGATGAGCGTTCTGGTCGCCCCGATCGTGTCCGAAAAGGCCACGATGGTCGGCGAGAAGTCGAACGCAGTCACTTTCAAGGTGTTGCAGGACGCCACCAAGCCCGAGATCAAGGCCGCCGTCGAACTGATGTTCAAGGTCGAAGTCCAGGGCGTGTCGGTGCTCAACACCAAGGGCAAGACCAAGCGCTTCGGCAAGTCCGTCGGCCGCCGCGACAACGTTCGCAAGGCCTATGTGACGCTGAAGGCCGGTCAAGAGCTCAACCTCGTTGGGGAAGGCGCTTAATCATGGCCGTCATCAAGATGAAACCCACTTCGCCGGGCCAACGCGGCGCGGTGAAGATTTCGCGGGACCACCTGTACAAGGGTGCGCCGCACGCTGCCCTGCTGGAACCCCAGTTCCAGAAGGCCGGCCGCAACAACAACGGTCACATCACGACCCGTCACAAGGGCGGTGGCCACAAGCACCACTACCGCGTGGTGGACTTCGTGCGCAACAAGGACGGCATCCCGGCCAAGGTCGAACGCATCGAGTATGACCCGAACCGCACCGCCCACATCGCGCTCGTGTGCTACGCCGACGGCGAGCGCCGCTACATCATCGCCCCGCGCGGTCTGGAAGCCGGTGCGACGCTGTTGAGCGGTTCGGAAGCCCCGATCCGCGCCGGCAACACGCTGCCGATCCGCAACATCCCCGTGGGTTCGACGATCCACTGCATCGAACTGCAGCCCGGCAAGGGCGCGCAGATCGCCCGCTCGGCCGGTACCTCGGCCACGCTGCTGGCCCGCGAAGGCGTCTACGCCCAGGTCCGCATGCGTTCGGGTGAAGTTCGCCGCGTGCACGTCGAGTGCCGCGCGACCATCGGTGAAGTCGCCAACGAAGAACACAGCCTGCGCCAACTCGGCAAGGCCGGTGTGAAGCGCTGGATGGGTATCCGCCCGACCGTTCGCGGCGTGGTGATGAACCCGGTCGACCACCCGCACGGCGGCGGCGAAGGCAAGACCGGCGAAGGCCGTCATCCTGTCGATCCGTGGGGCAATCTCACCAAGGGTTATCGCACCCGCAACAACAAGCGCACGCAGGTCTTCATCGTGTCGCGTCGCAAGAAGTAAGGGACAGCACAATGACTCGCTCTCTCAAAAAGGGTCCGTTCGTCGACCACCACCTGGTGGCCAAGGCCGACAAGGCCGTGACGACCAAGGACAAGAAGCCGATCAAGACCTGGTCGCGCCGCTCGATGGTCCTGCCCGAGTTCATCGGCCTGACCATTGCCGTGCACAACGGCAAGCAGCACGTGCCTGTCTACATCACCGACCAGATGGTCGGCCACAAGCTCGGCGAATTTGCGCTCACGCGCACGTTCAAGGGGCACCCCGCGGACAAGAAAGTCCAGAAGAAGTAAGGAACGACCATGTCTGAAACACGTGCAGTCCTCCGCGGCGTCCGCCTCTCGGTCGACAAGGGCCGTCTGGTCGCCGACCTGATCCGCGGCAAGAAGGTCGATCAAGCGCTCAACATCCTGCAGTTCACGCAGAAGAAGGCCGCTGTGATCGTCAAGAAGGTGCTCGAGTCGGCCATCGCCAACGCCGAGCACAACGACGGTGCCGACATCGACGAACTGAAGGTCAAGACCATCTACGTCGAACAGGGCGCCACGCTCAAGCGCTTCACCGCGCGCGCCAAGGGTCGCGGCAATCGCATCAGCAAGCCGACGTGCCATGTGTACGTGACGGTCGGCAACTAAGAGGCCTGGAAGAAATATGGGACAGAAAATCCACCCCACCGGCTTCCGCCTCGCGGTCAGCCGTAACTGGTCCAGCCGCTGGTACGCAAGCAACCGCGACTTCGCGGGCATGCTGGCCGAAGACATCAAGGTGCGCGAGTACCTGAAGAAGAAGCTCAAGAACGCGTCCGTTTCGCGCGTGCTGATCGAGCGTCCCGCCAAGAACGCCCGCATCACGATCTACTCGGCACGTCCGGGCGTCGTGATCGGCAAGAAGGGCGAAGACATCGAGAACCTCAAGCGCGAACTCGGCAAGCAGCTGGGCGTGCCGGTCGCAGTGAACATCGAAGAAGTGCGCAAGCCCGAAATCGATGCGCAGCTGATCGCCGACAGCATCACGCAGCAGCTCGAAAAGCGGATCATGTTCCGCCGCGCCATGAAGCGCGCCATGCAGAACGCCATGCGTCTGGGTGCCCAGGGCATCAAGATCATGTCGGCCGGCCGCCTGAACGGCATCGAAATCGCGCGTACCGAGTGGTACCGCGAAGGCCGCGTGCCGCTTCACACGCTGCGCGCCGACATCGACTACGGCACCTCGGAAGCCAAGACCACCTACGGCGTCATCGGCGTCAAGGTCTGGGTCTACAAGGGCGACACGCTGGGTCGCAACGACCTGCCGACCGTCGAAACGCCGCGTCCCGAAGAAGAGCGCCGCCCGCGTGGCCCGCGCCGTGACGGCCGCCCCGGCGGCGACCGTCCCGGTTCCGACCGCCGCGGCCCCGGCCCGCGCGCCGGTGCCCGTGGTCCGATCGGCGGCAACGTCGCTCCGGCCGACGGCAGCGACAAGCCCGCAGAAGCCACTGGTGGTGCCCCGGCAGCACCGGGTGCAGACTCGAAACCCGCCGTTAAGCGCGTGCGCAAGCCCGCGCCAGCTGCAGCAGCTGACGGTGCCAAGAACGAGTGATCGTTCTTAGATCCACGGAGTAACAAACATGCTGCAACCTGCACGCAGAAAGTTCCGCAAGGAACAAAAGGGCCGCAACACCGGCATCGCGACCCGCGGCAACGCGGTGTCCTTCGGTGACTTCGGCCTGAAGTCGATCGACCGCGGCCGCCTGACGGCGCGCCAGATCGAAGCCGCTCGTCGCGCGATCTCGCGCCACGTCAAGCGCGGTGGCCGCATCTGGATTCGCGTGTTCCCCGACAAGCCGATCTCCCACAAGCCCGCCGAAGTGCGGATGGGTAACGGCAAGGGCAATCCCGAGTACTACGTCGCCGAAATCCAGCCCGGCAAGGTGATCTACGAGATCGTCGGCGTGCCCGAAGAACTCGCCCGCGAAGCGTTCCGCCTGGCTGCCGCCAAGCTGCCGCTGCGCACCACCTTCGTCGCGCGCCAGCTCGGCGCCTGATCGAGGAGAACACTGATGGCAACACGTAAGAAGAAGGACGCCGCGGCCACGCCGGCCAAGGTGTCGAAGGCGCAAACGCTGCGCGACAAGGACGTCGCCGGCCTGCAGACCGAAATCAAGGATCTGCAGAAGGCCCATTTCGGCCTGCGCATGCAGAAGGCCACGCAACAACTGTCGAACACGTCGACGCTGCGCATCACGCGCCGCGACATCGCGCGTGCCAAGACCATTCTTGCGCAAAAGCAGCAGCAAGAAACCCAAGCCGCCAAGTAAGGAGTGAACATGACGGAAGCTAAAAAATCCCTCAAGCGCACCTTGATCGGCAAGGTGGTCAGCGACAAGCGCGAGAAGACCGTGACCGTGCTGGTCGAGCGTCGTGTGAAGCACGAGCTCTACGGCAAGATCGTGGCCAAGACGAGCAAGTACCACGCCCACGACGAAAAGGGCGAGTACAAGATGGGCGACACCATCGAGATCACCGAAAGCCGGCCGATCTCGAAGTCGAAGAACTGGGTCGTGACCCGCCTGGTCGAGAAGGCCGTCCTGGTCTGATCCCGGCGACGCAGCCAAAGCAAAAGCGGCCCACAATGTGGGCCGTTTTTCTTTTTCAGGAGCAGATCCCATGATCAAAGTCGGCGACACCCTTCCTCCCGCGACCCTGCAGGAATATTCCGAGGTCGAAGGCGAGGGTTGCAGCATCGGCCCGAACCCGGTCGACGTGACCAAGGCGGCCGCAGGCAGAACCATCGCGCTGTTCGCATTGCCCGGCGCCTTCACGCCGACCTGCTCGGCCAAGCATGTGCCGGGTTATGTGCAGCACTTCGAGGACTTCAAGGCGGCCGGCGTGGACGAGATCTGGTGCGTGAGCGTCAACGATGCCTTCGTAATGGGCGCCTGGGCGCGCGACCAGAAGACCGGAACCAAGGTGCGCATGCTGGCCGACGGCAGCGGCGCGTTCGCGAATGCGACCGGCCTGACCCTCGACCTGACGGCGCGCGGCATGGGCGTGCGCAGCAACCGCTACTCGATGCTGGTGAAGGACGGCAAGGTGGCGACGCTGAACGTCGAAGCGCCGGGCAAGTTCGAGGTCAGCGACGCCGACACGCTGCTGGCGCAGGCGCGCGGCTGAGCGCTGCGCTAGAGATCCACCTTGAGGTAGTGCGACCCGGCGATCGGGTTGTGATAGTAGGGCGGCACCTCTTCGAAGCCCAGGTCTTCGTAGAGTGCCCGCGCTGATTCCATGTCGTCCAGCGTGTCCAGCAGCACGCAGGCGTAGCCGGCGCCGCGTGCCGCGTCCAGCATGGCTTCGGCCAGCTGGCGGCCGAGCCCCAGGCCGCGGAAGGCGGGCCGCACGTAGAGCCGCTTCATTTCGGCCGCGTTCGGATAGTCGGTCGTGTCCAGGGGGCGCAGCGCGCAGCAGCCGGCGACGTGCGCCAGGCCGCCCTGCGGCCGTTGAATCAGCGGCACATCGGCCATCGCGGCGGCGTCCTTGATGTCGACCAGCGCCAGCAGCAGCGCGCCGCGCGGCTCCGCGTAATCGCCGGGCAGGTTGGCGAGCTCCGCGTCGAAGTTCTGGAAGCACAGATCGATGCCCAGCGAGGCCGCGTAGTCCTTGAAGGTCGCGCGCGTCGCCTCGATCTCCTGCCGCTCGTCGGGCGTGATCAGCACGATGGCCGGCGCATCGGCCAGCGGCAGGGGACGTGAAGCCGAGAAGCTCATGCTCTCAACGACGCGATCCACGCCGCAAGGGCCGCGCACACCGCGAACACCACCAAGGCCAGCAGCCGCGAGGCGGCATCGTCGCGGCTCGGTGCGGCGCTGCCGTCCGTCACCAGCTTGTCGCCCGAGATCATCGGCCGCACCAGGCGGCGGCGCTTGATGAGCACGTAATAGAGCACCGCCAGCACATGCAGGCCGACCAGCGCAATCACGATCCATTTGCCCTGGGTTGTGTGCCAGCCCGTGGCCAGGCTCACCGTCGCGCCGGAGACGAAGCGTGTGAGCGGGCCGGACGCGGTGATTTCGTCGTCGGCCACCAGGCCGCTCGCCACCTGCAGCGCCAGGATCGCGAGCAACGCGAAAACCGAGAATGCGCCGAGCGGCGTATGGCCGATGAGGTGGTCCGGATGAGCGCGCCCTCGCAGGTAGTTCATGAGCGAGCCGGGCGAATAGACGAAGGCAGCGAAGCGCGACCAGCGCCCGCCGATGAAGCCCCAGATCAGGCGGAACAGCAGCAGCGAAAGCACTGTGTAGCCCCCGCGGAAGTGCCACTCCATGATGCCGGCGAAGCCGGTCACGACCTGGCTGATCACCGCCAATGTGAGCGCCCAGTGAAACACGCGCGTCGGCAGGTCCCAGACCCGCGTACGGGTCGCGCTGGCGTCACCCAGGCTCGCGCGGCGCGTGCTGGGCTCGAAGGTGTCGGACATCGGGAGGATGGGTGCGCGAGGCTGCGGGAAGCGCAGATTAGCAAAGTCGCGGCCGTCGCGCCTTCGGGTTGTCTCTATGCACGGCGCTCGACCAGCCCCGGACACTTGTCACGGCGCCGGCCCCATGGCGCTTTCTAACAAGGAAAACACGATGAATCGCCTTGCCTCGTTCACCCTGGCTGCGGCCGGTGCCGCGCTCTGCCTGCCGGCAGTCGCCCAGTTTGCCAAGAAAGAAGACGCCATCAAGTATCGCCAGAGCGCGATGTTCATCCAGAGCCAGCACGTGGCCCGTCTGGGCGCCATGGCCAGCGGTCGCGCACCCTATGACGCTGCGGCAGCAACCGCCAATGCCCAGGTGGTGGCCGAGATTTCCAAGCTGCCCTGGGCCGGATTCGCCCCCGGGGCCGAGGGCGGCAAGGCCAAGCCGGAAATCTGGAAGGAGCAGGCGAAATTCAAGGAGTTCAACGAGAAGCTGATGGCCGAGACCAGCAAGCTGCCCGCCGCTGCCGGCAATCTGGATACGCTCAAGGCCGCGATGGCATCGGTGGGTGACACGTGCAAGTCGTGCCACGACACTTTCCGCAAGGACTGAGCTTCCGAGAAAAAAGACTCGCGCGCTTCGACCGGCGTCCCCGGACGCCGGTCAGGCTTCGGCCAGCAGCTTCTCGATCAGCTTGTGCAGCTCGGCAAAGTCGGGTTCGCCCACATAGCGCTTCACGATCTCGCCGCGCTTGTTGACGATGTAGGTGGTCGGCGTGAGCTTCACGTCGCCCCAGGCCTGCGCCACCGCGCCGGTGTTGTCGATCGCCACCTTGAACGGCAGCTTGCGCGTCTCGACGAAGTTGACCACGTAGCTCGGCGGGTCGTAGCTCATGGCCACCGCCAGCGTGTCGTAGCCCCGGGCCTTGTACTTGTCGTAGGTGGCGATCACCTTGGGCATCTCGGCCACGCAGGTGACGCAGCTGGTGGCCCAGAAATTGACCAGCGTGACCTTGCCTTTAAGATCGTCCGTGCTCTTCTTGCTGCCGTCGAGCAGCACGAAGGTCGACGCCGGCGCCGCCGACACCCCCGTATTCAGATACACGCCCACGCCGACGGCCAGGGCGATCGCGACGGCTGCGGCGTAGATGATTTTTTTCATGGGAGAACGATGGATGGACCGCCGAGATTTTAGTTCCGCCTTCCTGGCCGCGCCCGCCGCCCTGGCATTGCTGGCGATGCGGCAGGCTCATGCGCTGACGATCGACGATCTCAGCGCCGGCGACGCCTCGAAGGGGCTCAAGGCCGCGCTCGAGAAGGGCGCCACCGCGGCGGTCAGCCTGCTGGGGCGCCAGGACGGCTTCCTGGGCAACCCCAAGGTCCGCATTCCGTTGCCCGGCTACCTCGAAGACGCGGGCAAGATGCTGCGCATGGTGGGCCAGGGCGGTCGCATCGACGAGCTCGTGACCGCGATGAACCGCGCCGCCGAGCAGGCGGTCCCGGCTGCCAAGGACCTGCTGGTGAATGCGGTGCGCAGCATGAGCGTGGCCGATGCGAAGGGCATCCTGGTCGGCGGCGAGACCTCGGTCACCCAGTTCTTCGCCAACAAGACCCGCGCGCCGCTCACCGAGAAATTCCTGCCCGTCGTGACCTACGCCACGGTCAAGGTCAAGCTGGCCGAGAAGTACAACAACCTCGCCGGCAAGGCAGCCGGCTACGGCCTGGTGAAAAAGGAAGACGCCAACATCCAGCGCTATGTGACCGGCAAGTCGCTCGACGGCCTCTACCTGATGATCGGTGAGGAAGAGCGCAAGATCCGGCAGGACCCGGTGGGCAGCGGCAGCGCGATTTTGCAGAAGGTGTTCGGCGCATTGCGTTAGTCCCGAGTTGGAGAGGCAGGGAGCGGCTCGATAATCGCGCTCCGATGCCCTTTCCGTTCCGTCCCCGATTCGCGGCGCTCGCGCTGACTGCTGCAGCCCTCGGCGCTTGCAGTCCCGTCTTCAATTGGCGCGAAATGCCGATCGCGGACGATGGGTTGATCGCGCTCCTGCCTTGCAAGGCCGACCGGGCGACGCGCATGCTGCCGCTCGGTGCCGAGCTGATCAGCGTCGACGTGACAGGTTGCGAGGCCGGTGGCGCCACCTTTGCCGTCGCGCACGCCGCGGCCGGCGACGCGGCGCAGGCCGATGCCTGGATGCGCGCGTGGCGCGCGGCAACGCGCACGCAGCTGGGCAATGCCCCGGTTGCCGAGACGCCGGTCGTGCAGGCCCGCGCCGCCGACTCGCCCGGTCCGATGCGGCTCGACACCCAGCCCGGTGCCAGCGCGCCGACCCACGTGCTCTGGTTCGCCCAGCAGCGCGCCGGAAAGGTGGCTCTTTACCAGGCGACCGTGCTCGGCACGCCTTCTTCGACCGAGGCGCTTGCCATCTTCTTCGAGGGCTTGCGCCTTCCATGAGCGGCGGCGCTCTGGCTGGTCGAGGCCGGATCGCGGCGGTCTTCCTGGCCTTTGCCTTCGCCTACTTTCTCTCGACGCTGGTGCGCGCCATCACCGCCACGCTGTCGCCCACGCTGACCGCGGAGTTCGCCCTCCATTCGCGCGACCTCGGGCTGCTCGCCGGCGGCTATTTCCTCGGCTTCGCGTTCACGCAGCTGCCCATGGGCAGCTGGCTCGATCGGCATGGCCCCAAGCGCGTGATCCTCTCATTCCTGTCGGTGGCGGTCGCCGGCTGCCTGCTGTTCTCGGTGGCGACGCAGTTCTGGCTGCTGCTGGGGGCGCGCGTGCTCACCGGCGTGGGCGTCAGCGCCTGCCTGATGGCGCCGCTGACCGGCTACCGCCGCTGGTTCGACCCGGCGCTGCAACTGCGCAGCAACTCCTGGATGCTGATGATCGGCTCGCTGGGCCTGGTCGCCGCCACGCTGCCCGTGCAGTGGCTGATGCCGCTGGTGGGCTGGCGGCCGCTTTTCTGGCTGCTCGCGGCCGGCGCGCTGGGCTCGATGCTGCTGATCGCCTGGGCGGCGCCCGCGTGGGACAACGCGGCCCATGCGGCGAACGTTCAGGAAGTCGCGACTCCTCGCCGGCACGCCGGCTACGACGACGTCTGGCGCGACCCTTTTTTCCGCAAGCTCATGCCGATCGGTTTCTTCAATTACGGCGGCTTCGTCGCCATGCTGACGCTCTGGGTCGTCCCATGGCTCACGCGCGTCGCCGGCTACGCACCTGCAGAGGCCGCGGATGCACTGTTCTGGATCAGCATCGCGATGCTCGTCACCTACTGGCTCTGGGGCGCCGCCAACCCGTGGCTGGTGCGCCGGGGCATCGCCGCGGCCCGGCTGATCGGCTGGGGCCTGCCGCTCGCCATGCTGGCGCTCGCCGCCATCCTGGTGCTCGGCCCCGCAGCGGGCACCCTGGCCTGGGCGATCTTCCTCTGCAGCTCGACCGTGGTGGCGCTGGCCCAGCCCGCGGTCGCGATGGCGCTGCCCGCCACGCTGGCGGGGCGCGCCCTCTCGGCGTACAACCTGGTGGTGTTTCTCGGCGTTTTCGTGGTTCAGTGGGGCGTCGGGCTCCTGATCGACCTGTTCGGTCGTGCCGGCTTCGACACTGTGGGCGCCTTTCGTGGCGCGCTGGGCCTGTTTCTGGGATGCTGTTTGTTGTCTTATTTCTACTTCCTGTGGGCGCCCCCGCATAATCGACAGGCAGCCTTCCGACCCGCATGAACAGCATCTTCATCATCGCCCACTCGCCGCTCGCCCAGGCGCTGCGGCAGTGCGCGCTGCATGTGTTCCCCGACAGCGAGACCTCGGTCGTCGCGCTCGACGTGCTGCCCAACGTGTCGCCGGACGAAACCCTCGCGGCGGCGCGCATTACGCTGGCCCAGCTGCAGCGCGCGCCGCGCTCGCAGGTGCTGGTGCTGGCCGACGTGTTCGGCGCCACGCCCTGCAACGTGGCGCAGAAGCTGGTCGACGGCGTGCGTTCGCGCCTCGTGGCCGGCGTCAACCTGCCGATGCTGCTGCGCGCCGTGAGCTACCGCAACGAGCCGCTCGAGACCCTGGTGCAGCGCGCGCTCACCGGCGGTACCGCGGGCGTGATGCAGGTGGCGGTGGCGGCACCCCAGAATCAGGCAAGAAGAAAGCACAGTGATCAAGACATCCGTGACCATCAGCAATAAGCTGGGGCTGCATGCGCGCGCCTCGGCCAAACTCACCAAGGTCGCCGGCAGCTATCCCTGCGAGGTCTGGCTCTCGCGCGGCGACCGCCGCGTCAATGCCAAGAGCATCATGGGCGTGATGATGCTGGCAGCGGGCATCGGCGTGACGGTTGAAATCGAAACCAACGGGGAACGCGAGCAGGAGGCGCTCGATGCGATCGTCGCGTTGATGAACGACAAATTCGGAGAAGGCGAATGACTTTTGCCGTCCACGGGCTCCCTGTTGCCCGGGGCATTGCCATCGGCCGCGCCGTGCTCGTGGTCTCGAGCCGCATCGACGTGGCGCACTATTTCATCAAGCCCGAGGAAGTCGAGACCGAGATCGACCGCGTGCGCACCGCGCGCAACGCGGTGGCCGAGGAACTGCAGAAGCTGCAGGCCAGCGTCGCGCTGATGGGGCCGAACGACGCGCCGCATGAGCTCGCGGCGCTGCTCGAGGTGCACCAGATGCTGCTGCAGGACGAGGTGCTCACCGGCGGCGTCAAGCACTGGATCGTGGAGCGCCTCTACAACGCCGAATGGGCGCTCACCACGCAGCTCGAAGTGATCGCGCGCCAGTTCGACGAGATGGAGGACGAATACCTGCGCGAACGCAAGGCCGACCTCGAACAGGTGGTCGAACGGCTGCTGCACCGCATGAAGGGCACCGCCGCGGTGCTGGCTCCGACCCCGCCGCGCCGCAAGCGCAGGGCCGAGGACGACGATGCCGATCCGACCGCCAACGACGCCATCGACGCCCCGCTGGTACTGATCGCGCACGATCTCTCGCCGGCCGACATGCTGCAATTCAAGAAGAGCGTGTTCGCCGGTTTCGTGACCGACGTCGGCGGCCGCACCTCGCACACCGCGATCGTCGCGCGCAGCATGGACATCCCGGCCGTGGTCGGCGCGCGCAGCGCGAGCCAGCTGGTGCGGCAGGACGACTGGGTCATCATCGACGGCGATTCCGGCGTGGTGATCGTCGACCCCTCGCCGATCATCCTGGCCGAGTACGGCTTCAAGCAGCGACAGAACGACTTGGAGCGCGGGCGGCTTTCGCGCCTGCGCCACAAGCCGGCCGTCACGCTCGACGGCCAGCGCGTCGACCTGCTGGCCAACATCGAGATGCCCGAGGACACGATCAACGCAGTCAAGGCCGGCGCGGTCGGCGTCGGCCTATTCCGCAGCGAATTCCTGTTCATGGGCCGCGAAGCGCAACGCCTCACGCGCCTCCCCGACGAGGAAGAGCAGTACCAGGCCTACAAGCGCGCGGTCGAAGGCATGCAGGGCATGCCGGTCACGATCCGCACCATCGACGTCGGCGCCGACAAGCCGCTCGACGGCAAGTCGGTGCGCGACGACGGTCACCTGAATCCGGCGCTGGGCCTGCGCGCGATCCGCTGGAGCCTGGCCGACCCCGCCATGTTCCTGACCCAGTTGCGGGCCATCCTGCGCGCCGCGGCGCATGGAGAGATCCATCTCCTGATCCCCATGCTCGCGCACGCGAGCGAGATCCGCCAGACGCTCTCGCTGATCGACTTTGCGCGCGCCGAGCTCGACAACCGCGGCGTGGTGCACGGCAACGTGAAGCTGGGCGCGATGATCGAGATCCCGGCCGCAGCGCTCACGCTCAAGACCTTCCTGAAGTACTTCGACTTCCTGTCGATCGGCACCAACGACCTGATCCAGTACACGCTGGCCATCGACCGCGCCGACGAATCGGTGGCGCACCTCTACGATCCGGCCCATCCCGCGGTGCTGCGCCTGGTGGCAGAGACCATCGCCGAGTGCCGCCGCCAGGGCAAGGGTGTGAGCGTGTGCGGTGAGATGGCGGGCGACGTCATGTTCACGCGGCTCCTGCTGGGCATGGGGCTGCGCAGCTTCTCGATGCACCCCTCGCAGATCCTGGCGGTCAAGCAGGAAGTGCTGCGCGCCGACACGAGCAAGCTCGAAGCCTGGGCGCAGCAGGTGCTCGAGGCCGAGGAACCGGCCGCCGCGCTCATGCCCGCCGCTGCGCCGCAATAAAACGAAACACGGCGAAACCGGCGCGAAAGGACTTCGCGGCGGCGCAATCGCACCATCGAGTCTTCCTGATCGACGTCCGATCAGTCCAGAAGGAAGACTCTCATGAAACCCTGGTTCAAACGTTCACTTTTCGGTGTGGCCGGTGCGGCGCTGATCGCGGGCAGCCTGGTCGGCTGCGGTCATCGTCATGGCTGGAGCGGTGCTTCCGAGCAGGACCGCGCCGAATTCCGCGCCAAGATGGTCGAGCGCGTGGGCAGCAAGCTCGATCTCGATGCCGCGCAGAAGCAGAAGCTCACGGTGCTGAGCGAGAAAATCCAGGCCCAGCGTGCCGCACTGCGCGGCGGTGGCGATCCGCGCGCCGAGTTCCGTGCCCTGTTCGCCGGCGCCAAGCTCGACCAGGAGCGCGCGAAGAAGCTGGTGGAAGACAAGACCGCCGCCATCCAGGCCGGCAGCCCGGAAGTGATCGCGGCCGCGGCCGACTTCTTCGACAACCTGAACCCGGCGCAGCAGCAGAAGGTACGCGAGTTCATGGAGCGCGGCGGCCGCCGCTGGGGACGTCATGGCTGAAGCCTCTGCGCCGCACTTCGTGGCATCGCGAGCGCCGGGCGCGCATTGGGTCCGGCAGGCCCCGATCGAAGGCTCGTCGTCCGGCGCGACGCTGGGCGGCGTGCGCAACGTGCTCCGCCTAGAAGGCGTCGTGGTGCTCGCGGCGGCGGTGGCGGCCTACCAGCACCTGGGCGCGGGCTGGGGCGCCTTCGCAATGCTGTTCCTGCTGCCCGATCTGTCGTTCCTGGGCTACCTCGGCGGGCCGCGCGTGGGCGCCGTCGTCTACAACGCGGCGCACTCGTACATCGGCCCGGTCGCGCTGCTGGCGCTGGGCTTCGTTGGCGACATGCCTGCCGCACTGGCCCTCGGGCTGATCTGGTGTGCACACATCGGCTTCGACCGTGCGCTCGGCTACGGACTCAAGTACGGCAGCGAGTTCGGCGCCACGCACCTGGGCCGCATCGGGCGCGCCGATCCGTGGTGAGCGCGGCGATCCAATGCCGGCGGGGCTGATCCCGAGCTATGTGTTCGCCGGTATGCACAATCGCGGAATGCCCCGCATCCTGCTGATCGACGACGACGAGCACCTCGCCGCGCCGCTGGCCAGCTACTTCGCGCGCTTCGACTGCGCGCTCGAGAGCGCCACGCGGCCGAGCGAAGGCCTCGCCAAGCTGCGCGCCGGCCATTACGACGCCGCCATTCTCGACGTGATGCTGCCCGAGATGGACGGCTTTGCGCTGTGCCGCGAGATCCGCAAGGAGAGCGACATCCCGATCGTGATGCTGACCGCGCGCGGCGACGTGATGGACCGCGTGGTCGGCCTCGAAATCGGCGCCGACGACTATCTGCCCAAGCCCTTCGAGCCGCGCGAGCTGGTGGCGCGCGTGCAGACCATCCTGCGCCGCCAGCGCGCGCCGGCGCCGGCAGCGGCCACGCAGCGCCGCGTGTTCGAAGGCCTGTCGATCGACCTCGACAAGCGCGAGGTGCTGCGCCAGGGCGAGCGGGTGGAACTGACCGGCACCGAGTTCGAACTGCTGGCGCTGCTGGCCGACCAGCCCGGCAAGGTCTGGAGCCGCGACGACATCCTCAACCGCCTGCGCGGCCACGAGGCCGAGCTCTACACGCGCGCGGTCGACATCGTCGTGAGCCGACTGCGCAAGAAGCTGGAGCCGCTGGACTGCATCAAGACCCTGCGCAACGCGGGCTACACGCTCGCCGTCGGCAAGGGCCGGCCGTGAGGCGCAGGCACGGCACGCCGCGCCAGTGGGGCCACCGCTGGCGCCATTCGCTGCGGCTGCGGCTGATCACCGTGTTCGTGCTGCTCGCGATGGCGATGGCAGCCGTGTTCCTGGGCGGCATGCAGCGCGCGTTTTCCAGCGGCTGGCGCGAGGCGGCGCAGCCGCTGGTGGCCGACTACATGGACCGGCTGGTGGCCGAGCTCGGCACGCCGCCCGATGTCGCGCGCGCCGAGGCGATGGTGACGCGGCTGCCGATCTCGATCCGCATCCAGGGCCCGCAGGTCAATTGGGATTCGCATCCCCAGCGCCGGCTACGCGGCTTCGGCCCGCGCAGCGGCGACTGGCTCACGCGCAGCACCGCCGACGGCCACCGCGTGAGCTTCGGCCTCGGCACCCTGCCGTGGCAGCGCGAGCCGCACAGCATCGGCTGGATCACGCTGGCGCTGCTGCTGGGCCTGATCGTGCTCGCCTACGTCTATGTGCGCCGGCTGCTGCGGCCGCTCGACGACATCCGCGCCGGCGCCGAGCGCTTCGGCCGCGGCGCCTTCGACCAGCCGATCCCGCTGCGCCGGCGCGACGAGCTGGGCGACCTGGCCCAGCGCATCAACACCATGGCGCACGACATCCAGGCCATGCTCGACGCCAAGCGCGCGCTGCTGCTGGCGCTGAGCCACGAACTGCGCTCGCCGCTGACGCGTGCGCGCCTCAATGCCGAGCTGCTGCCGGCCACGCCAGAGGGCGAGACCGAACGCGCCGCGCTCTTGCGCGACCTGGCCGAGATGCGCGACCTGATCAGCGACCTGCTCGAAAGCGAGCGCCTGGCCAGCCCGCATGCAGCGCTGCAGCGCGAGCCGGTGGATCTGGCGGCGCTGGTGCGCGAGGTGGCGGCCGAACATCCCGAGGGTGGGCACGTCGTCCTGGAACTTGCAGAAAAACTGCCGGCGCTGGCGCTGGACCGCCTGCGCATCCGTCTGCTGGTGCGCAACCTGCTCGACAACGCGCTGCGCTACGGCGCCGAAGCCGCCGAGCCGCCGCACATCGCGCTGCGCGCGGCGGGGCAGGGCAGCATCGAGCTGGAGGTGCGCGATTTCGGGCCCGGCGTCGACCCGGAGCAGCTCGAACGCCTGACCGAGCCCTTCTACCGCACCGACAGCGCACGCCAGCGCGCCACCGGCGGCGTCGGGCTCGGCATGTACCTGTGCCGGCTGGTGGCCGAAGCGCATGGCGGCACGCTTCGCGTGCGCAACGCGCAGCCGGGCCTCGCGGTCAGCGCCGTGCTGCCTGGCGCCTGAATTCGCTCGGGCTGCCGCCGGTGTGTTCGCGGAACACGCGGCTGAAATGCGAGAGGTTGGAAAAGCCCGAGGCCAGTGCGATGTCGGTGATCGGCCGTGCGGCGTTGGCCGGATCCACCAGGTCGCGGATGCAGCAGGCCAGGCGCTGATGCAGGATGTAGCCGGCCAGCGTGTCCTCGTCGCCGGCGAAGGCGTTGTGCAGGTGGCGCTTGCTGCAGCGCAGCGCCTGCGCGATGCCGTCGATGGAAAGCGCAGGGTCGCGCAGATGCTGCGCCACGTGCTGGCGGATGCGGTCCTTCAGCGCTTCGCGCTGGGTGCGCGGCGTCTCCTGGCCGGCCAGCTCCATCAGCGACAGCCGCACCAGCTGGATGATCAGCTCGCCCGCCCCGCGCGCCGCCGCTTCGCTCATGTAGGGCAGCTCGAGGTAGGTGTTGCGCATGGTCTCCAGCGCCACGCGCGAGATGCCGCTCGCGCCGCCCACGCGGCGCGCCACCAGCTCGCCCAGCGGCAGGTCGGGCACCGCCAGCTGGTCCTTGGGCAGCATCACGATCAGGTGGTCGCTGCGCTCGGGGTTGGCGACCGTGTAGTCGGCGGTGGTGTCGTAGAGCGTCCAGCCGCCGGTGCGCACCGAGGCCTCGCGGCCGCGCTGCGTCACCGCGGCCGAGCCCTGCCAGGGCGCGACGATCTTCAGGTAGGCGGCCTCGCTGCTGCGCGCCATCTGCGGGGTGCGCAGCACGCGGTGCCGATTGGCTTCCAGCCGCGTGAGGATCACGTCGCCGGCATGCGAGGCCGCGATGTGGCCGTCGAATTCGCTGTCGCCGTAGAGCTCGGAATCGAGGCCGCCGAAATGGCGCCAGACCCATTCGCGCCAGACCGGTGCGCGCTCGCGCGGCGGGACTTCGTCGGTCGACAGCAGCAGGGAGGCGGTCATGCGCCTATTGTCTGGCGGGCTGCGGCTGGTGGGCTTTGCGGGTTAACCACTAGCGGCGTGCGCGCTGCGTCAAATGCTTTGTGCGCAGCGGGCACAGCGGCGCAGGGTTGCACTTCCTACGATCACGGCATCGGACGCAAACGACGCCCGCAAGGAGACTCGCATGCCAAACGCCAATCGCCGCCGCTGGATCCAGCAAGCCGCCACCGCCGTCGGCGCCGCCGCCGTCGCGCCGCGCCTGTTCGCGCAGGGTGCGCCGGTGAAGATCGGCTATGCCATCGCCCGCACCGGTCCCTGGGCGGCCGGCGCGCAGGTGAGCCAGGAGCCCAACTACCTGTTGTGGGCCGAGCAGGTCAATGCGGCCGGCGGACTGTCGGTCAAGGGCGCGAAGCGGCCCATCGAACTCGTCGGCTACGACGACCGCAGCGAGACCGAGACCTGTGTGCGCACCTTCGAGAAGCTGATGGGCAGCGACAAGGTCGACCTGATCCTGCCGCCCTGGGGCTCGGGCGCCAACTTCGCCGTGGCGCCGCTGGCCAACCGCTTCGGCTATCCGATGCTGGCGCCCACCGCGCTCTCGCGCAAGCTGATCGACATGCAGCTGCCGTACTTCTTCTCGCTGCTGCAGCAGCCCGACAAGATGATGGGCGCGCTGGTCGACATGCTGGTCGCGAACGGCGTGAAGACGATCGCCATCGTCTACATGGACGACCTGTTCGGGCTGGAGAACTTCGCGGCCCTCAATGCCGCGCTCAAGAAGACCGGCATCCAGGTGCTGGAGCGCAAGAGCTACCCGCTCGGCGTGAAGGATCTGGCGCCGGTGCTGCGCACGATGAAGGACATGAACCCCGATGCCTTCATCGGCATCACTTACCCGCCCGACACCATCCTGGCCAGCCGCCAGGCGCGCGAGGTGGGCTTCAATCCGAAGTACTTCTATGCCTCGGTCGGCACCGCCTTCCAGCTCTACAAGAACGTGATGGCGGCCAACACCGAGGGCGTGATCGGCATGGGCTCGTGGAACGCCAAGACCAGTCCCGAGGCCAAGGCGTATTTCGATGCGCACACCAAGAAGTTCGGCAAGGAGCCCGATCGCTGGGCCAGCGGCCATTGCTGGGCCGGCCTCGAGATCCTACAGCAGGCGGTAGCCAAGGTGGGCCTGGAGCGCAAGGCGCTGCGCGAGCAGATCGCGAAGAACGAGTTCAAGACCATCCTCGGGCCGATGCGCTTCGAGGGCAGCGAGAACGTCTCCATTCCCGGCACCGTGGCGCAATGGCAGGGCGGCGAGTTCGAGGTGGTGTGGCCGAAGAATCGTGCCACGGCCCAGCTGATGCCCAAGCCAGCCTGGAAGTAGCAGCGTGTCTTATACGGGATGGGCCGAGCTCCTGGCCGGCGGCTTGATCACGGGCGGCATCTATGCGCTGGTCGCGATCGGGCTGAACCTGCAGTACGGCCTGATGCGCATCATGAACATCTCGCACGGCGAGTTCCTGATGCTGGGCGCCTTCCTGACCTGGTGGGCGCACACCGCCTGGGGCATCTCGCCGCTGGTGTTTTTGCCGGCCGCCTTCTTGGTGCTGATGGGAATCGGCATGGCGGTGCACCGGCTGTGCTTTCGCCAGGTCGCGGCGCGCGCGCCCAGCGTCGAAGTGTTCGAGGCGCGCAGCCTGATGGTCGGCTTCGGCCTGATGTTCTTCGTGCAGAACACGGCGCTCCTGATCTGGGGCGGCGACCTGCGCGGCTACGACTACCTGGCCGAGCCGGTGCAGATCGCGGACATGCGCTTCACCCTCAACAAACTGGTGCTCTTCGGCGTCGCGCTCGCGCTGAGTCTCGTGCTCATCGCGCTGCTCAGGCTCACCTTGCTGGGCAACGCGGTGCGCGCGCTGATGCAGTCGCCCGTCGGCGCGCAGCTGGTGGGCATCAACACGAAGCGGCTGCATCCGCTGATGTTCGGTATCGGGCTCGGGCTTTCGGGCGTGGCCGGCGCACTGCTGTCGATGACCTACGAGATTTCGCCCTCCATGGGCGAGCCCTACACCGTGACCGCGTTGATCGTCATCACGCTCGGCGGCTTCGGCAGCATCGCGGGCAGCCTGGTCGGCGGCCTGCTGCTGGGCGTGGTCGAGGCGCTGGGCATGCATTTCACCAGCCCCTCGTTCAAGATGCTGCTGTCCTATGCGGTGTTCATCGGCGTCCTGATCTGGCGCCCCAACGGGTTGTTCTCGCGATGAAGGCATGGTTCGCCAACAAGCCCTGGCTTTGGCTCTCCATCGGGCTGCTGCTCGCGGCCGGCCTGCCGTGGGTGGCCTCGGACTTCGTGAGCGCGATCGCGCTGAGCTGCCTCATGTACATCGCGCTCGCCACCAGCTGGTCGCTGTTCTGCGGCGCGACGCGCTACCTGTCGCTCGCGACCTCCGCCTTCTTCGGGCTCGGCGCGTACGCCAGCGCGACGCTGCTGGGCGTGCTGCCCTGGCCGCTCGTGATCCTCTGCGGCGCGGCGGTCGCCAGCGTGGTCGCGGTGGCGATGGGCGCGGCCGTGCTGCATCTGCGCGGCACCTACTTCGCGGTGCTGACCTTCGGCATGACCGAGCTGATCCGCCATGCCGTCACCTTCGTCGAGAAGCAGGTCTCGGGCACCGTCGGCCGCGTGCTGACGGTGGTGCCTGCCAACGAGACGGTGTACCTCACTGTGCTCGCGATCGCCGGTGCCGCGATCGCGACGGCGATCCTCGTCAAGCGCAGCCGATTCGGCCTTGCGCTTGCGGGCATCGGCGCCGACGAGCAGCGCGCGCAGACGCTGGGTGTCGACACGCGCCGCATCAAGATCGCGGGCTTCGCGCTCACCGCCGCCTTCGCCGGTGCGGCCGGTGCGGCGATGGCGGTGCGCTGGACCTACATCGAGCCGGCCGCTGTGTTCAGCCCCTTCATCGGCTTCCAGACCGTGCTGGTCGCACTCATCGGCGGCGCCGCCAGCATCGGCGGGCCGATCGTCGCGGCCATCGTCTTCAGCCTGCTGGCCGAGACGCTGCGGCTGCAATTGCCTTACGGCTACATGATGGTGCTGGGTCTCCTGTTGATCCTGTGCGTGATGTACCTGCCCAACGGGATCGCGTCGCTGTGGCAAAGGCAGAGAAATGAATGACGCGGTAATTCCTCTGCTCGAAGCCCGCGCGCTCACCGTGCGCTTCGGCGGACTCACGGCCGTGGACGCGGTCAGCGCGCGGCTGCATGCGGGCGAGCTGGTCGGCATCATCGGGCCCAACGGCGCGGGCAAGACCACCTTCTTCAACGCCATCTCTGGCGTGATCGCGCCGACGTCCGGCAAGCTGCTGGTGCAGGGCACCATCGATCTCACCGGCCGCGGCCCACACCACTACGCGGCGCACGGCATCGCGCGCACCTTCCAGACGCCGCGCGTCATGGCCGAGATGACGCTGGGCGACAACGTGCGCTTCGGCATGCAGTTCGCGGGGCGCCATCGCACGCCGCTCGCGGGTTTGAAGAGCGAGGGCGACATTCTCGACATGCTGGGTCTCGGCGCCCTGGCCGATCGCCTGGCCGCCGACCTCACGCCCTCGCAGCAGCGGCTGCTCGAGATCGGCATGGCGCTCGGCACGCGGCCGCGCGTGCTGCTGCTCGACGAAGTGGCGGCCGGTCTCACCGAGGCCGAGGTCGATGCGATGGCGCGGCGCATCCGCAGCCTGCGCGACGCGCATGGCCTCACCGTCGTCTGGATCGAGCATGCGGTGACCACGCTGTTGCGCTACGTCGAGCGCGTGCTGGTGCTGCACCAGGGCCGCAAGATCGCCGATGGATCGCCGGCCGACGTGGTGCGCAATGCCGAAGTAGTCGAGGCCTATCTGGGCGACGAGATGGAGGGCCAGGCGTGAGCGCTTCGGAAATGCATGTCCGCGGGCTGGCGGCCGGCTATCACGGCTTCCAGGTGATCCAGGGACTCGATCTCGACGTGCTGCCCGGCATCACCGTCGTGCTGGGCCCCAACGGCGCCGGCAAGACCACGCTGCTGAAGGCGCTCGCCGGGCTGCTGCCGCGTGCGGGTGAGCTGCTGCTCGACGGCGCGACCCTGCCTTCGAACGACGCCACGGCCTGCGTGCGCCAGGGGCTCGCGCTGGTTGCCGAAGGCCGGCAACTCTTCCCGCAGATGAGCGTGACCGAGAACCTCGAACTCGGCGCCTGGCTCGCGCCCGCGCGGCTGCGCGCCGAGCGCCTGGCGCGCGCCTTCGAGGACTTTCCGCGCCTCGCGGAACGCGCCACGCAACTGGCCGGCACCATGAGCGGCGGCGAGCAGCAGATGGTGGCGGTGGCGCGCGCCATGATGAGCGGCCCGCGCCTGCTGATGCTCGACGAGCCCTCGCTCGGCCTCGCGCCGCGCATGGTCGACGAGCTGCTGGCCATCGTGCGGCGCATCGCGGCCCAGGGCGTGACCGTGCTGATGGTCGAGCAGAACGTGCGCAAGGCGCTCATG
Source organism: Variovorax paradoxus (assembly GCF_018614955.1). GTDB lineage: Bacteria > Pseudomonadota > Gammaproteobacteria > Burkholderiales > Burkholderiaceae_C > Variovorax > Variovorax paradoxus_J. The sequence goes on along the minus strand of NZ_JAGGNV010000024.1, from coordinate 54,031 downwards.
GCCGCCGACCGCGGCTACGTGCTCGAACGCGGCCGCATCGTCGCTTCCGGCGATGCGAAGACGCTGCTCGACTCCGACGTGATCCGCCAGGCCTACCTCGGGGTGGCCTGAACCCCCTTTTCCTTTCTGGAGCACCCTCGCATGACCGCCACCATTTCCATGCTCATCGACGGCGAGCGCCGCTCGGCCGCGAGCGGCGCCACCTTCGAGCGCCGCAATCCGCTGGACGACAGCGTTGCCACCATCGCGCCCGCAGCCACGCCCGCGGATGCGATCGCCGCGGTCGATGCCGCGGCGCAGGCCTTTGCCAGCTGGTCGCAGACCGGCCCTGGCGAGCGCCGTGCGCTGCTGCTGAAGGCCGCACAGGCGCTCGAGGCGCGCACCGGGGCCTTCGTGGAGGCCATGGCGCGCGAGACCGGCGCCTCGGCGATGTGGGCCGGCTTCAATGTCCATCTCGCGGCCGGCATCCTGGTCGAGGCCGCCGCGTTGACCACGCAGATCGGCGGCGAGGTCATTCCTTCGGATGTGCCGGGCAGCCTCGCGATGGGCGTGCGGCAGGCTGCCGGCGTGGTGATCGGCATCGCGCCGTGGAACGCGCCGGTGATCCTCGGCGTGCGCGCCATCGCGACGCCGCTGGCCTGCGGCAACACGGTGGTGCTGAAAGGCTCGGAGCTGTGCCCGCAGACGCATGCGCTGATCGTGGAGGCGCTCAACGAGGCCGCCCTGCCGCCCGGCGTGCTGAACTTCGTGACCAACGCGCCGGCCGATGCGAGCGCCGTGGTCGAAGCCATGGTCGCGCATCCGGCGGTGCGCCGCGTCAACTTCACGGGATCGACCAAGGTCGGCCGGATCATCGCGCAGACCTGCGCCAGGTACTTGAAGCCGGTGGTGCTCGAACTTGGCGGCAAGGCGCCGCTGGTGGTGCTGGACGATGCCGACATCGATGCGGCGGTGAACGCGGCCGCCTTCGGCGCCTTCGCCAACTCGGGCCAGATCTGCATGTCGACCGAGCGCATCGTGGTCGACGCGGCCGTCGCCGACGAATTCGTCGCCAAGTTCGCGGCCAAGGCGCAGAGCCTGCCGCTGGGCGATCCGCGCGAGGGGCCGGTGGTGCTCGGCTCGGTGGTCGACCGGAGCACGGTGACCCGCTGCAACGCGCTCATCGACGACGCGCTCGCCAAGGGCGCGACGCTGGTGTGCGGCGGCCGCGCCGACAGCACGCTGATGCCGGCCACGGTGCTCGACCATGTGACGCGCGAAATGCAGATCTACCGCGAGGAATCCTTCGGCCCGGTGAAGGCGGTGGTGCGCGTGCGCGGCGTGGAGGAGGCGGTCGCTACGGCCAACGACAACGAGTTCGGCCTTTCCTCGGCCGTGTTCGGGCGCGACGTCGCGCGGGCCTGGAACGTGGCGCGCCGCATCGAGGCCGGCATCTGCCATGTGAACGGGCCCACGGTGCACGACGAGGCGCAGATGCCCTTCGGCGGCATCAAGGCCTCGGGCTACGGGCGCTTCGGCGGCAAGGCCGGCGTGGAGGCTTTTACCGAGCTGCGCTGGATCACGGTGCAGACCACGCCGCGGCATTACCCGTTCTAGGCTGCGCGTCGTGTCGCCTGCGCTACCGGCTCGTGCGGGGGGCGGGGCTACGATGCGCTCCCGCAGACAAGCAGCAGGAGACACGCCCATGAGCAGCACCCTCACCAACCACCAGGTCCGTCTCGCCAAGCGCCCCGAAGGCGCGGCCACGCGCGACAACTGGCAGTTCACGACCGAGCCGGTCGGCGAGCCGGCCGAAGGCGGCGTCCTGGTCAAGACCCTGTCGCTCTCGCTCGACCCCGCGATGCGCGGGTGGATGAACGAGGGCAAGAGCTACATCGCGCCGGTCGAGATCGGCGCCGTCATGCGCGCCGGCGGCATCGGCCGTGTGATCGCCTCGCGCAACCCGGCCTTCGCGGTGGGCGATACGGTCTACGGCACGCTGGGCGTGCAGGAATACATCCTGATTCCCCAGGAAGAGATCAAGCGCAGCGGGCTCACCAAGATCGACCTGCGCGCCGGCTCGATCACGCAATGGCTCAACGTGCTCGGCATGCCCGGCATGACCGGCTATTTCGGCCTGATGGACATCGGCCAGCCGAAGCCGGGCGATACGGTCGTCGTCTCGGGCGCCGCCGGCGCGGTCGGCCAGACGGTGGGCCAGCTCGCGAAGATCAAGGGCTGCCGCGCCGTCGGCATCGCCGGTGGCCAGGAGAAATGCGACTGGGTGGTGAAGGAGCTCGGCTTCGATGCCTGCATCGACTACAAGGCCGGCCCCTCGGCCGTGCGGGATGGCCTGAAGGCCCATTGCCCCAAGGGCATCGACATCTACTTCGACAACGTCGGCGGCGAGATCCTCGACGCCGCGCTGGCGCGGCTCGCGCGCGGCGCGCGCATCATCATCTGCGGCGCGATCAGCCAGTACAACAACGCCAACAGCGCACCCGCGCAAGGCCCGAAGAACTACCTGAGCCTGCTGGTGAACCGGGCGCGCATGCAGGGCATGGTGGTGTTCGACTATGCCGACCGCTACCACGAGGCGGTGGCCGAGATGGCGGTCTACCTGAAGGATGGCCGCATGAAGAGCCGCGAAGACGTAGTCGAAGGCATCGACACTTTCCCGGAAGCGTTGACGCGCCTGTTCACGGGCCAGAACTTCGGCAAGCTGGTGCTCAAGGTCGCAGAGTAAATGGCCCCCACGCTCTGTCACTGCGTGTACTCGCTGCCCCCCGAGGGGGCCGCAGCCCGCCTTGGGGCGGCCCGGCGCCGGGCTGAGCTCAACGCGCTCGTGACCCCATCACCGCCGCGGAGATGATCAAGGCCGCCGCGAGCGCGATGCTCCAGCTCAGCGGCCGCGCCGTGACCACCAGCAGCAGCGCGGTCGAGGCCAGCGGCGTGATGTAGCTCAGGATGCCGATCTGGCGCACGTCGCCGCGCTTGAGCGCCATGTCCCAGAGGAAGAAGGCCGCACCCAGCGGGCCGAGGCCGCACAGGGCGACCAGCAGCCAGTCGCGCGAGGACAGCGCCGCGGCCGGCTCCAGGAGCGCATGGCAGATGAGCGACAGCGCGCCCGACACCAGCCCGAAGAGCCCGATGGCCGCGGTCGGGAACGCGGGCACGCGCCGGGTCCACAGCGAATAGCTGGCCCAGATGAAGGCCGAGCCCAGGGCCGGCGCAAAGCCCCAGTAGACGCTGCCGGCCGATGCCGCACCGGCGCCGCGCGTGCCGAGGATCGCGATGGCGGCGCCCGCGAAGCCCAGCAGGGCCGCGACCACATGCAGCGGCCGCAGCCACACGCCCGGCAGCAGCGCCGGCGCCAGCACGACCATGAAGAGCGGCCACAGGTAGTTGACCAGGTTGGCTTCGACCGGCGGCGCGTGCCGCAGCGCGATGAAGAGCAGGAAGTGGAAGCCGAACAGCCCGTAGACGCCCAGCGCCAGCGTGCGCGCCGGGACCGCCCAGGCCCGGCGGTCGCGCAGCACGGCGGGCCAGCTCATGACGCTGCCGATCATCAGCGCGAGCCCGGTCAGCAGGAAGGGCGGCAGATGCGCCAGCGAAGTGCCGAGCGAGGCGAGGGTGCCCCAGAGGGCGATGGCGGCGAGTGCGTACAGCGTGGCGGACATCGGTCGAGCTTAAGCGGCCGACTCGTCGCGCAACGACGGTTCGTCGTCGGGAACGACGGTTCTCAGCTTTTTCGCAGCGCGGCAGTGAGCGCCGAAGGCGAGCGGTAGCCGGTGCGGCGCGCGGTCTCCGCGACGCTCATGCCGCCGCTGCGCAGCTGCCGCGCCTGCAGCAGTCGCTGGCTTCGCAGCCATTGCATCGCGCCCATGCCCTGCTCGTCGCGGCAGCGCTGGGCGAACTGGCTCGGGCTCAGGCACGCGACCGCCGCGAGATCGGCGACGCTCAGGGGCCGGTGCCAGCGCGCCTGCGCCCACGCGGCGAGGGCCGGCCAGTCGATGGCGCGCCGGCGGCCGTTCGGAACGACGGGGCCCCAGGCCTCCAGCAGCAGCGCCGGCGCGTGATGCAGCGCCGTCGCGGGCGGCGAAGGCTGCGTCACGCACAACGCCAGGTAGCGCGCCAGCGAAAGCAGCTGCGGTGCCATCGGCGTGCGTCCCGCGCACTGCGCCCACAGGTCCTGCGTGGTGTCGAGCACGAGGCAGCGGCTGCCGGTGCGCGACTCGAAGTCGTGGCGATCGCCGGGTGTCACCACCCAGCCTTCGCCGGCGCCGATGCGCCGGCCGCGCCCCTCGATCTCCAGGTCGAGCACGCCGTCGAGGCCCACCAGCACCTGGAAGTGCTCGTGCGCGTGGCTGCCGCGCGAGGCGCCGTAGCGCCGCAGCGAAAGACCGTGCGAAGGCGACGAGAACGTGCTGTTGAACTGCATGGGAGGGCGCCGATTGTCCTCGGCCCGCGCGCGCCTGTCACCCCAGCCGCAGCAGCAGCGCCGAGGCCGCGCACACCAGCAGGAAAGGGATGCTGATGCGATGGAACTCGCGCAGCCCGTGCGGCACCTTGGCCAGCCTGAGCGCGATCAGGTTGGCCAGCGAACCCAGCACGCAGCCGAAGCCGCCGACGCTCACGCCGGCCGCCAGCGCCGGCAGGTCGTGCACGTAGCGTTCCAGCAGGATGGCCGCGGGCACGTTGCTGATGAACTGCGACGTGACGATCGCGGCGAGGTAGGCGCGCCAGCCCTCGGCGATGGTCCATCGGCCGAGCAGCGACGCGACGGCAGGCATTTCGGCCAGCTGCCGCAGGTCGACGAACATCAGCGCGATGATCGCGAGCAGCGCCCAGTCGACGCCCAGCAGCACGCGCGGGCGCAACAGCAGGAAGGCGCCGAACACCACGGCGAGGCCGGCCGCGAGCCAGTGGCGGTCGAGCGCGATCACGAAGCCGATGAAGAGCAGCCCTGACAGGGCGAGCAGCCGCGGCCGCATCGGCGCCGCATCGCCGGCCGGCTTGAGCAGGATCGGCGCGCGCGGCACCAGGAAGCGGATGGCGAGGAAGAGCCAGAACAGCATCAGCGCCACGGTCGGCGCCATCATGCCCATGAAGCCGACGAAGCTCTCGCCCGAGCGATGCCAGAGAAAGAGGTTCTGCGGGTTGCCGATCGGCGTGAGTGCCGAGCCCGCGTTGACCGCCAGCGCCTCCAGTACCACCAGCCGCGCCAGCGGCAGGTGCGCCTGCGCAGCCAGCACGCGCGTGAGCGGCACCAGGAGGAACAGGCTCACGTCGTTGGTGACCAGCGCCGAGAGCAGCGCCGCGCTCGCGGTGAGCAGAAAGACAAGCGTGCGCAGCTCGGTGGTGCGCGCGAGCAGCCGCGCGGCGGCGGCCTGCAGCATGCCGCTCTTCTCCACGCCCTGGGTGATGACGAGCAGGCCGGCGAGCGCGCCGATGGTCTGCCAGTCGACCAATCGCAGGTAGTCCACCGGCGCAAGCGGCCGTGCGATAGCGAACCCGATGGCGACCAGCGCCAGCACCCACAGCAGCGTGTTGCCGCCGCCGTGCGCGGGCTCGGCTTCAGCGTGCTGTATCGCGCTCACGCAGCTCGCGCTTGAGCACCTTGCCGATCGCGCTGCGCGGAAGCTCGTCGATGAGCTGCAGGCGCGCGAGGCGCTGGGTCTTGCCGAGCTGGGCGTTGGCCCATTGCAGCAGCGCGTCGGCGCCGGTGTCGTCGCCGGGGCGCCGCACCACGAAGGCCACCGGCGTCTCGCCCCATTGCGCGGAGGGCACTCCGATCACCGCGACATCGGCCACCGCCGCATGGCCGCGCAACACCGCCTCGAGATCGCTCGGATAGATGTTGAAGCCGCCGCTGATGATCATGTCCTTCTTGCGATCGAAGAGCGTGAGGAAGCCGTCCTCGTCGAAGCGGCCGACGTCGCCGGTGCGGATGAAGCGCTTGCCCGCGGGATCGAACCATTCGGCTTCGCGCGTCTTCTCCGGCTGGCGGTGGTAGCCGACCATCATGCCGGCCGAATGGCCCACCACCTCGCCGGCCTCGCCGGGTGCGACTTCGCGGCCCGATTCGTCGATCAAGCGGATGTCGCTGCCTTCTGCCGCCTGGCCGACCGTGTGCAGCTTGTCCGGATGCAGGTGCGCCTCGAGGATGCAGGTGCCGCCGCCTTCGGTCATGCCGTAGAACTCGATCAGGCCGCCGGGCCAGCGCTTCAGCACGTCGGCCTTGAGGGCAGCGTTGAAGGGCGCGCTGGTGCTGAACTTGAAGCGGAAGCTCGACAGGTCGTGCGCATCGAAGGCCGGGTATGCCATCAGGCGCTGGTATTGCACCGGCACCAGCATCGTGTGCGTCACGCGATGTTGCTCGGCGAGCTTCAGGTATACAGCGGCGTCGAACTTCGGCATCAGGATCACGCAGCCGCCGTAGGCGATGGTCGGAAAGAACACCACCAGCGTAGTGTTGGAGTAGAGCGGCGTCGACAGCAGCGTCACCGTGTCGCGCCCGTACTCGTATTTCGCGCCGCGTCGCACATGGGCCCAACGCATGCCGTGGCCCTGCACGATGCCCTTGGGTTCGCCGGTGGTGCCCGAGGAATAGATGATGTTGAAGGGCCAGCCGGGCTCCGGCTCGACGGCGGCGGGCTGCGTACCGGCCGGCGCGAGCCAGGCTTCGAGCGCGCGCCCGGCCGCCGAGCCGTCGAGTGCGATGCGCGGGACGGCTGCTGCTGCCGCATCGCCGATCACTTCGGCCGCGGCCGCATCGATGAACAGGATGCGCGCCTCGGCGTCCTCGATCATCCGCGCCAGGCTGGCGGGCGTGGAGCCCGGCGCCAGCGGCGCGACCGCGACGCCGGCGCGCAGGGCGCCCAGGAACACCGCCGCATAGTTCACGCTCGATGCGGCGCAGATCGCGATCGCATCGCCTGCGCGCAGGCCGTCGCGTTGAAGGCTGGCCGCGATGCGGTCCATCAGCGCGTCGAGCGCGCCGTAGCTCAGCGTGCGTGTCGCATCGGCCAGCGCGGGCCGTTCAGGCGAGGCCTGGGCATGGAGCCGGATCAGCTCGGCGATGACGCCGAAGTCGCGGTCCATCGCCGCCTGGAAGTCGGTCATACGTGGTGAGAAGGATGTGGCACGCACAGGATACCGAAGTCCTGGCGGCCAAGGATGCCAACAGCGGGAGGTGATTGGACGCCGGCTTCGGCATCCGCCGCCTCAGCGGTCCGTCTCTCGATACCAGTAGGTCCGTTTCCGTATGTTCTTGATCGGTATGACCGGCTTTTGCGCCCCCAGGCCGGACCTGCCGTCGGCGCCGGAGCCACCGCCCCCGCCGATCAGGAAGGGCAGCTTGCGGTCCGTGCCGCCGACGTTGACCGTGACGATGCCGAACACGGGCGACGGCGCCAGCCCGCCGCCGTCGAGCACACGGAAGCTCGAAGCGCCGGTGAGGAAGTTCACGGAATAGCTGCGTGCCGTGCCGAGATTGGCTTGGCAAGTGGTGCTGCTGGGAACGATGGGCTGGTTGGTGCCGAAGTAGACCAGGCCGCCGACGGTCGTCGGCGCGTTCACGCCTTTTTCTCCAGCCCCGGCCAGGGTGACGTAGAAACCGTTCAGCGAGCCGTCGTACGGGGTCGTGTTGGTGGCCTTGAACAGCGTCGCCGGCGCGAGGTCGGCGCTGCTGCTGGTGTCGTCGCGCACCGGCGTCCAGCCGCTCGCGCTCATGCCGACCTTGGTGTCCTTGATCATGTAGAAGCGGTTCACGATGCTGGTGGCCTTGTGGGTCAGCAGCGGGTGCTCCCGGTCACCGGTGATGTCGAGCACCACGTCGTAGGTCTTCGTCAGCACCACGTCCGGGGGGAAGAAGAACTTGCGCTTGGTGGCACCGCTTCCGCCCAGGGCGGCGAGATGGGTGGCCTGCCAGGTGCTCATGTCGCCGCTGCCGGTCGGCTGAAGGTCCACGCGCCAGATGTTGCCGCCGGCATCTGCTGCATAGAGCCGGTCGATGAGGCCGTCGAAGTCGCGATCCACCAGCGTGACGTCGGCGGGGATCGAGTAGGTCATCTCGGCCAGCTTGCAAGGGTTGCCCGTGCAGCTGCTGCCTGCGCCGCCAGGGCCGGCCTGCCACAGCACGTTGCCGGTCACCGCGTCGACGATGAAGATCCCGCGGCCCATGGTGTCGGCGTTGGGCGGCTCGACATCCTCGTTGGTGTCGTAGCCCGCACCGAAGATCAGCACCGGGTTGGCATGGCCCTTGATCATGGCCACCTTCGGCTGCGACCATGTCTGCCCGAGTTCCGCGAAGTTTGTGTCGGCATTGCTGCGCTTCCACATGAACTTGGGGTTCGTGGGATCGCTCACGTCGAGCGCATAGAGCAAGCGGCCGCCGCGGCGCGCCGAGAGGAAGATGTAGGCCTTCCCGGTGGCGCTGTTCTGGTAGACGCTGGGTGCGCCGTCGAAGAAGTAGTTCTTCGCGCTGCCGGTGGTCAAGGTGCCCAGCTTCAGGGTCGGACTGTTTTCGTAGAGCCGCTGCAGGCCCGGGTAGAACTCCGAGGGCACGAAGCTCCACAACTCGCCGCCCGGCGGGATGCTGGTGGTGGCGCCGGTAGCATCCTTCATGGTGAGGGCGCAGGTCGACGACACCGTGCAGTTGCCCTTGGGCTTGCTGCTGTCGGTGGCGTTGTTCGGCTGGTTGCCGTTGATGGCACGGAACATGCCGTCATTGGCGCCGTAAAACACCACCACGCCGGTCGTGCCGCCGTAGTTGATCACCGCCGGGCGGGAATGCAGGACGTCGCCGTGGACGGAGCCGCGGATCTTGATGCTGGCGTCGGGCGGGCTGCTCGATTCCCGGCCCGCTGCGGCGTCGCCGGCCGCGTAGGTGTCTTCCCCGCGTACCCAATTGATCAGGTTGGCCGGGGTCACCTTGCTGTCGGTGATGCCCAGCGCCGTCGAGCTGAGATTCGTGTTGTCGGCCTTGAAGGGCATCGTGCTCAAAGCCGCATTGGCGCCGCAACCGGTGCCGATGCAGGTGAATATGTTGCGCGTTGTGGTGGGCGTCGTGACGGCCGCGGTCGCCGAATAGCTGTCTGTCAGGTACTTGAGCCGAATCTGTTGCCCGACGCCACCCTTCTCGACGACCTGCCCATCCTCCCAGTCGTATCCGTCCGAGTACGTGCCCCAGGAGGCGTCGGCGAGGAACAACTGCGGCGCCGTCGGGTCGGTAATGTCGACGCCGAACTGGTATTGCTTGAGGTTGCCCTGCCAGCGCGGATTGACGTCGCCGTCGGGGCGGAACATGCCCATGTAGATTTGGTTGAGGTAGGTGCCTTGCGTGTTGGCGCTCACCGGCAGCACCGGCGCCGCGAACACGCTGTTGACGGCCTGCACCTCGTTGAAGATCTGGAGGATGGCGTCGATCAGGCCCTGGACGTCTCCGAGCTCGACCAGGAAATACTTTCCGCCGCCCTGGTTGGCCATGCTGACCATGAGCTGTTCGTAGTCGGGGTTGCTGCCATCGCTGAGGATGATGGTGTAGGTCGTGATCCCCGGGTACGTCGTCGCAAGATTGGGCGAGCTGCCCGTGTACATGAAGTTCGCCCATTCGTCCGCATAGTCGCTGCGGTACTTGCCGGAGGCCGTTTTAGAGGAAAGCTGCGACTTCCAGGCCGGCAGCGCCAATTGCGCAGGGAGTGCGCTTAAGCCTTCTGCGGCCTGCAAGGCCGTGCCGCCCAGGTTGCCGCCGTCCTGCGGCTTCTGGTTGTTGGTGGCGAGCGTGATGTAGAGAACGAAGTTCCTGCCGCAGGCTTGCTGGTTCGCCAGGCCCGGGTAGCTGGTGCCCGAGAGGCCGGTCTTGCCCTGGTAGAAGGCCCAGGCTTCCTGCATCGCCTGCGCGATCTGGTTGTTGTTGCCCTTGTCCTTGTTGAGACTCAGCGCCTCGACGCGTCGGAGCATCTTGCCGACGCCCTTGCTTTCATCGGAGCTGGTGCCGTCCATGAGAAGCAGCGAGCCGGGCGCCGGCGATGCTGCGGGCAGGACGAAGGTGCCGCCGTCGGTGGGGCCGCCCGGGAAGTACATCAAGCCCAGATTGATGTTGCCGTTGAGTGCCTTGTTGCCCCCGATCTTGGAGACCGCGCTGTGCAGGCCGCATTGTTCGAAGCCGAGGTTCTTGTTCGGATCGTTGACCGAGAGGGATGGGCATGTGAAGCTCGAACTCGCACTGGCCGCCGCCGCGTTGTCGAGAATGATCAGCATGTTCGGGGCGCCGCCGCCGGACGTGCCCTGGTAGATGTCGATGTCTTCGGCCCGTACCGCGGCGCTGGCCAGCGTCAGCAGGGCCAAGGCACCCAGTTGTGAAAATTGCGAGGGGCGCATCGGTCCTACTCCTGATTGATCAGCATGCGGCGCCAACGGCCACCAAATGAACAAAAAAGAGGTACGCGCACAGGACGCAGCTCACGCGATCTGCCTGCGCCTCGAGAATCCGAAGTGGTTTTTTACGTTGAGCAGGCCAAGTGCGCAAGGCGCTTGCCGGCACTGGCGAATGCGCTCGCGCGCTGAAGCCCCGAGCAGGCTTCCGGTCGAGGCTTAGACCCCGGCCGCGTGGGCCTGCTGGTCAGCGTGGTAGCTGCTGCGCACCATCGCGCCGACGGCGGCATGGCTGAAGCCCATCTTGTAGGCCTCTTCCTCGAACATCTTGAAGGTGTCGGGATGCACGTAGCGGCGCACCGGCAGGTGGCTGCTGCTGGGCGCGAGGTACTGGCCGATGGTCAGCATGTCGATGTCGTGCGCGCGCATGTCGCGCATGACCTGCAGGATCTCTTCGTCGGTTTCGCCGAGGCCGACCATGATGCCGCTCTTGGTCGGCACCTCGGGATGCAAGGCCTTGAACTTCTTCAGCAGGTTCAGGCTGAACTGGTAGTCGCTGCCGGGGCGCGCTTCCTTGTAGAGGCGAGGCGCGGTCTCGAGGTTGTGGTTCATCACGTCGGGCGGCGCGGCCTTGAGGATCTCCAATGCGCGGTCGTCGCGGCCGCGGAAGTCGGGCACCAGGATCTCGATCTGCGTTTGCGGCGAGAGCTCGCGGATGTTGCGGATGCAGTCGACGAAGTGCTGGCTGCCGCCGTCGCGCAGGTCGTCGCGGTCGACGCTGGTGATCACCACGTACTTGAGGCGCAGCTTGGCGATGGTCTTGGCGAGGTTCAGCGGCTCGTCCTTGTCCAGCGGATCGGGCCGGCCGTGGCCGACGTCGCAGAAGGGGCAGCGCCGCGTGCACTTGTCGCCCATGATCATGAAGGTGGCGGTGCCGTTGCCGAAGCACTCGCCGATGTTGGGGCAGGAGGCTTCCTCGCAGACCGTGTGCAGGTTGCTTTCGCGCAGGATCTGCTTGATCTCGTAGAAGCGGGTGGTCGGGCTGCCGGCCTTGACGCGGATCCAGTCGGGCTTCTTGAGCGCCTCGCCCTGCTGGATCACCTTGACCGGGATGCGCGACAGCTTGGCCGCGGCCTTCTGCTTGGCCAGGGGGTTGTAGCTTTCGGGACCTTGGGCGTCGCGGACGACTTCGAGGGTGCTCATGGCTTCTCTTGAGTGGGGCTCAAGGCGCGAGGTAGGCGGCCAGCTTGCTGGCCAGCACCTGCGCGGCTTCGTCCCAGGTTGTTTGAACGCCGATTGTAGAAAGATCGACGGTTTCGAGCCCTGCGTAGCCGCAAGGGTTGATGCGCGAGAAGGGTTCCAGGTCCATCGCGACGTTGAGCGCGACGCCGTGGTAGGTGCAATGGCGGCTGACCTTGATGCCCAGCGCGGCGATCTTGCCGAGGCCGCGGAAGGGGTCGGTGGGATGCATCGGGCCGGTCAGCGCGGCGTGCGAGAAGGGGTCGTCGAGCCGCACATAGATGCCCGGCGCGCCGCCCACGCGGTGGCCGGTGACGCCGAAGTGCGCCAGCGTGCGGATCACCGACTCCTCGATTCGAAAGACGTATTCCTTCACGTAGTAGCCGGCGCGCCGCAGGTCGACGAGCGGGTAGGCCACCACCTGGCCGGGGCCGTGGTAGGTCACCTGGCCGCCGCGGTCGGTCTGCACGATCGGGATGTCGCCGGGATCCAGCACATGGTCGGCCTTGCCGGCCAGGCCCTGCGTATAGACCGGAGGGTGTTCGCAGATCCAGAGTGCGTCGGCAGTGTCCGGCGTGCGCTCCCGCGTCGCCTGCTGCATCGCCGCGTAGGTCGGCGCGTAGTCGACGCGGCCGAGCCACACGGGCGCGAGCGCTGTGCTCAGAGCACCACCTTGACCATGGGGTGCTGCGACAGCGCCATGTAGATTGCGTCGAGCTGCTCGCGGCTGGTGGCGGTGACGGTGATGGTCACGCCCAGGTAGTTGCCGGCCTTGCTGTTGCGCAGCTCGATGGTGCTGGCGTCGAAGTTCGGATCGAACTGCTCGGCGATCAGCGTGACCGCGTGCACGAAGCCATCGGCCTTGACGCCCATGACCTTGATCGGAAACTGCGAGGGGTACTCGATCAGCGATTCCTTGCGGGCGTCGATCGGTGGGGTGTCGGGGGCGGGGCTCATGCAGGCACTCCTTGCTCTTGCGCGCTGCGCTCGATGGCCCGCTGGTAGCCCGCGTGCAACGCCTGGAAGACCGGGCCAGGACGTCCCGATCCGATGGTCTGGCCGTCGAGCGTGACCACCGGCAGCACTTCCTTGCTGGCCGAGGACAGCAGCAGTTCGTCGGCGCCGAAGACTTCGTCGCGTGCAATGCGGCGCAGCGAGAAGGGGATGTTCGCCTCGGCGCAGATGCGCTCGATCAGGCCGTAGCGGATGCCCGTGAGCACCAGCTCGTCCTTGGGCGGTCCGTAGACCGCGCCGTCCTTCACCACCCAGACGTTGCTCGACGATGCCTCGCTGAGCCAGTCGCCGCGGAACATGATGGTCTCGGCCGCGCCGGCCTCGACGCTGATCTGCCGCGCCAACACCGCGCCCAGCAGGCTGGTGCTTTTGATGTGGGCCTTCTGCCAGCGGAAGTCGTGCGCGCTCACGCAAGCGACGCCCTTGGCGCGCATCGCGTCGGACACCGGCTTCATCGGGTTCAGCATGACGAAGACGGTGGGCACGAGGCCCTGCACCATCGCATGCTCGCGCGGGGCCACGCCGCGCGTGACCTGGATGTAGATGGCCTGCACGGCCGCGCGCTCGGAAGGCGGGCTGGCATCGATGAGATGCATCGTGATCGCACGCCATTGCGCATGCGTCAACGGATTGGCGATGCGCAGTTCGCCCAGCGAGCGGTCGAGCCGCGCCATGTGTTCTTCGAAGCAGAAGGGCACGCCGCCGTAGACCGGCACCACTTCATAGACGCCGTCGCCGAAGATGAAGCCGCGGTCGAGTACGCTGACCTTGGTGTCGCGAAGCGGCGCGTAGGTACCGTCGAGATAGCAGAGAGAGTCGGGGAGGGCGTCGGCGATCGGATGCATAAGAGATTATGGTGGGGGCTCTTCCTTGCTTTCCAAGCGCTGCGCGCTTGCCGCAGCGCGGGGCAAGGATGTTTTGCGAGCCTGGCCCGGAACATGGCGGAGAGGCATGGGTTTTTACTTATAATCAATGGCTTTGTAGAAATTCTGGGTCGTCATCCGGGCTTCATTCGAAATGAAAACAATCGCCCGCGATGTGAGAGAGAGGGAAGTCCGAGAGGACGCTCAAGACCCGGATGCTGACTTCAAGCCGTTGACCGCCGAAGAGGCCCAACGGCTGCGAGAAAAGAAGCCGTCGATCTCGCCCTGGCGCGTGATCGCGGTTCAGGTCGGAGCGGGGCTGCTGGTGGCGTTGGCCGCCTGGGGCCTGACAGGGAGGCAAAATCTGGGGTGGTCCGCCGGATACGGCGCACTGGCAGTGGTCATTCCCACTGCGGTGTTCGCGCGGGGGCTCACCGGAAGGTTCTCTTCCTTGAATCCGGGCACTGCGGTGTTCGGATTCTTCTTGTGGGAAATGGTCAAGATGGCCTTGACGGTGGCGATGCTGATCGCCGCACCAAGGCTGGTAACGGCGCTGAGCTGGCCGGCGATGCTGGTCGGCCTGGTGGTGACAATGAAGGCGGCGTGGGTGGCAGTGATGCTGGCTCCCCGGCGCTTGAAACTTAAAGACGAGTAACGGATGGCTGCTGAAAACGCTGCGGAACATGGTCAGACCGCTGGTGAATACATCGTTCACCACTTGACGCATCTTCAGAGCTCCAAGCCGGCAGGTGTTGCCGACTTCTCGGTTTTCAACTTCGACTCCCTGTTCTTCTCGATCCTGCTCGGCGTGCTGGGCTGCTGGGTGCTGTGGTTGGCTGCGCGCAAGGCGACCTCGGGCGTCCCCGGCCGCTTCCAGGCCGCGGTCGAGATCCTGATCGAAGTGGTCGACCAGCAGGCCAAGGGCATCGTCCACAACGCCAACAGCCGCAAGTTCGTCGCGCCGCTGGCGCTGACCATCTTCGTGTGGATCTTCATGCTCAATGCGATGGACCTGTTCCCGGTCGACCTGTTCCCGGCGATCTGGGGCTGGATCTTCGGCGTGGCCGGCGGCGACCCGCACCATGCCTACCTGCGCGTCGTTCCCACCGCCGACCTGTCGGTCGCCATGGGCATGTCGGTCTCGGTGCTGCTGATCTGTCTCTTCTACAACATCAAGATCAAGGGCCTCGGCGGCTGGATTCACGAGCTGTTCACCGCGCCCTTCGGCAACCACTGGGCGCTCTACCCCTTCAATTTCGCGATGCAACTGATCGAGTTCATCGCCAAGACCGTGTCGCACGGCATGCGTCTGTTCGGCAACATGTACGCCGGCGAACTGATCTTCCTGCTCATCGCGTTGATGGGCGGCGCCTGGACGCTGTCGGCCACGGGCGTGTTCCTGGCGCTCGGCCACATCGTCGCGGGCACCGCGTGGGCCATCTTCCACATCCTGATCATCACGCTGCAGGCCTTCGTGTTCATGATGCTGGCGCTGGTGTACGTGGGCCAGGCGCACGATCACCACTGATCCGCTCTTTTAGTTTTCCGTTTTTTCTTTTCTCTTCAACCAAAGTCCTCTAGGAGTCATCATGGAAGTTATTAGCTTTGTTGCACTGGCCGCCGGCCTGATCATCGGTCTGGGCGCTGTGGGCGCATGTATCGGCATCGGCATCATGGGCAGCAAGTACCTCGAGTCGGCCGCACGCCAACCCGAGCTCATGGGCGAACTCCAAACCAAGATGTTCCTGCTGGCCGGTCTGATCGACGCCGCGTTCATCATCGGTACCGGTATCGCGCTGTGGTTCGCAACGGCCAACCCGTTCCTCTCGCAAATCGCCAACCTGCCGAAGTGATCGGGGACCCGGCTTCTCGTCGGATCCAATCCCAAAGAGAGGGTGAAAAGTGAGCATTACCGGTACCCTGATCGTCCAGATGATCGTGTTCCTGATTCTTGTCGGGTTCACGATGAAGTTCGTGTGGCCGCCGATCGCCAAGGCGCTGGATGAGCGTGCCCAGAAGATCGCCGATGGCCTGGCTGCTGCCGACAAGGCCAAGGCCGCGCTGTCCGATGCGGACAAGCGGGTGGAAGTCGAACTGGGCAAGGCGCGCAACGAGTCCGCGCAACGTCTTGCCGATGCCGAACGTCGTGCGCAGGCCATCGTTGAAGAGGCCAAGGCCCGCGCCACGGAAGAAGGCAACAAGATCGTCGTCGCCGCTCGCGCCGAAGCCGAGCAGCAGGCCGTGAAGGCGCGCGAGGTGCTGCGCGAGCAGGTCGCCGCGCTGGCCGTCAAGGGCGCCGAGCAGATCCTGCGCAAGGAAGTGAATCCGGCCGTGCACGCCGATTTGCTCGCCCGCCTGCAGACCGAACTCTGATCGAAGCCATGGCAGAACTCGCCACCATTGCACGTCCCTACGCCGAAGCGCTTTTCAAGGCGTCTTCGTCGGACCTGGCAGGCGCCGGCGCCTGGCTCGAAAAAGTCGCCGCCATCGCCGCCAGCCCCGAACTTCAGCAGTTCGCGGACAACCCCAAGGTCACGCCCGAGCAGGTGCTCGGCGTCATCGCCGGCGCTTACGGCGCTGAGTTGCCGGCTGCCGCCAACAACTTCCTGATGGCCCTGCTCGAGAACGGGCGCTTTTCCGCACTGCCGGAAATCGCGAAGCAGTTCCGGGCCCTGGCGAATGCGCAAAGCGGTTCGTCCGACGCCGTGGTGTACAGCGCCTTCCCGATCGATGCGGCAGCGCTGAATGGCGTTGCTGCGACGCTCGAAAAGCGCTTCGGCCGCAAGCTGCAGGTCACGGTCCAGCAAGAGCCGGCCCTCATCGGCGGCATTCGTGTGGTGGTGGGTGACGAGGTGCTCGACACCTCCGTCAAGGCGCGCCTCGAACAAATGAAAGTTGCGCTGGCAGCCTGAGGCCGTCAGCCCTTACAAAGAAAGAAGGAAAGAGTCATGCAACTCAATCCCGCAGAAATTTCCGAACTGATCAAGAGCCGCATCGAAGGCCTCGGCGTCAGCGCGAACATCCGCAACGAGGGCACCGTGGTGTCGGTGACCGACGGCATCGTGCGCGTGCACGGCCTGTCGGACGCGATGCAGGGCGAAATGCTCGAGTTCCCGCCCACGGCGGACGGCACGCCCTCCTTCGGCCTGGCGCTGAACCTCGAGCGCGACTCGGTCGGCGCCGTGATTCTGGGCGAGTACGAGCACATCTCGGAAGGCGACACCGTCAAGTGCACGGGCCGCATCCTGGAAGTGCCGGTCGGCCCCGAGCTCATCGGCCGCGTGGTGAACGCCCTGGGCCAGCCGATCGACGGCAAGGGTCCGATCAACGCCAAGATGACCGACGTGATCGAGAAGGTCGCCCCGGGCGTGATCGCCCGCAAGTCGGTCGACCAGCCGATGCAGACCGGCCTCAAGTCCATCGACTCGATGGTGCCGATCGGCCGCGGCCAGCGCGAGCTGATCATCGGCGACCGCCAGACCGGCAAGACCGCGGTGGCGATCGACGCGATCATCAACCAGAAGGGTCAGAACATGACCTGCGTCTACGTCGCGATCGGCCAGAAGGCTTCGTCGATCAAGAACGTGGTGCGCGCGCTGGAGCAGGCCGGTGCGATGGACTACACCATCGTCGTGGCCGCCTCGGCTTCCGAATCGGCCGCCATGCAGTACGTGAGCGCGTATTCGGGCTGCACGATGGGCGAGTACTTCCGCGACCGCGGCCAGGACGCGCTGATCGTCTATGACGACCTGTCCAAGCAGGCCGTGGCCTACCGCCAGGTCTCGCTGCTGCTGCGCCGCCCGCCGGGCCGCGAAGCCTACCCCGGCGACGTGTTCTATCTCCACAGCCGTCTGCTCGAACGTGCCGCTCGCGTGAACGAAAAGTACGTTGAAGATTTCACCAAAGGTGAAGTCAAGGGCAAGACCGGTTCGCTGACCGCGCTGCCGATCATCGAAACCCAGGCCGGCGACGTGTCCGCTTTCGTTCCGACCAACGTGATCTCGATCACCGACGGCCAGATCTTCCTGGAAACCAACCTGTTCAACGCCGGCATCCGCCCCGCCATCAATGCCGGTATCTCGGTGTCGCGCGTGGGTTCGGCAGCGCAGACCAAGGTCATCAAGGCCCAGTCCGGCGGTATCCGTACCGACCTCGCGCAGTACCGTGAACTCGCGGCCTTCGCGCAGTTCGCTTCCGACCTCGACGAAGCCACCCGCAAGCAGCTCGACCGCGGCGCCCGCGTGACCGAACTGCTGAAGCAGGCCCAGTACAGCCCGCTGCCCATCTCGCTGATGGGGGCCTCGCTGTTCGCGGTGAACAAGGGCTTCCTGGACGACATTGACGTGAAGAAGCTGCTGTCGTTCGAACACGGCCTGCACCAGTTCCTCAAGTCCAGCCACGCCCCCTTGCTCGACAAGATCGAACAAGCCAAGGCGATCGACAAGGACACCGAGGCCGAGCTGACGGCCGCCGTCACGGCGTTCAAGAAGTCGTTCGCCTGATCGACCACGCAAGGAGCCCCAATGGCAGCTGGTAAGGAAATCCGCGGCAAGATCAAATCGGTGGAGAACACCAAGAAGATCACCAAGGCCATGGAAATGGTGGCCGCGTCGAAGATGCGCAAGGCGCAGGAACGCATGCGCGCCGCCCGCCCCTACAGCGAGAAGATCCGCAACATCGCGGCCAACCTCGGCCAGGCGAACCCGGAGTACACGCACGCCTTCATGAAGGTCAACGACGTGAAGGCCGCGGGCTTCATCGTCGTGACGACCGACAAGGGCCTGTGCGGCGGCATGAACACCAACGTGCTGCGCGTCGTGACGACCAAGCTGCGCGAGCAGCAGTCGGCCGGCGTCGCCGTCGAGGCGGTGGCGATCGGCAACAAGGGCCTGGGCTTTCTGAACCGCATCGGCGCCCGCGTGGTCTCGCATGTCACCCAGCTGGGCGATACGCCGCACCTCGACAAGCTGATCGGCCCGGTCAAGGTGCTGCTCGACGCGTACGCCGAGGGCAAGCTCAGCGCGGTCTACCTCTGCTACACCAAGTTCATCAACACGATGCGCCAGGAGTCGGTGGTCGAGCAGCTGCTGCCGCTGGCCGCCGAGTCGCTGAAGATGGAAAAGGGCCAGCACTCCTGGGACTACATCTACGAGCCCGATGCCCAGAGCGTGATCGACGAGCTGCTGGTGCGCTACGTCGAGTCGCTGGTGTACCAGGCCGTGGCCGAGAACATGGCGTCGGAGCAGTCGGCGCGCATGGTCGCCATGAAGTCTGCCACCGACAACGCCGGCAACGTGATCGACGAGCTCAAGCTGGTCTACAACAAGACCCGCCAGGCCGGCATCACCAAAGAGCTGTCGGAGATCGTTTCGGGCGCTGCGGCGGCCGCAGGCGTCTGAAGACCTTCGGTCCTTCGACCTCAACCAGATTTAATTTTTACCGGAGCAGATGATGGCTCAAGCAAATACAGCGCAAGGCAAGATCGTTCAATGTATCGGCGCCGTGGTCGACGTGGAATTTCCGCGCGACCAGATGCCCAAGGTGTACGACGCGCTGCAATACGAAGGCGGCACGCTGACCCTCGAAGTGCAGCAGCAGCTCGGCGACGGCGTGGTGCGCACCATTGCGCTCGGCTCGTCCGACGGCCTGCGCCGCGGCCTCGTCGTGACCAACACCGGCGCGCCGATCACCGTGCCCGTTGGCAAGGCGACGCTCGGCCGCATCATGGACGTGCTCGGTCGCCCGATCGACGAGCGCGGCCCGGTCGGCCAGGAAGTCACCGCTTCGATCCACCGCAAGGCGCCGGCCTACGACGAGCTCTCGCCGTCGACCGACCTGCTGGAAACCGGCATCAAGGTGATCGACCTGGTCTGCCCCTTCGCCAAGGGCGGCAAGGTGGGCCTGTTCGGCGGCGCCGGCGTCGGCAAGACCGTGAACATGATGGAACTCATCAACAACATCGCCAAGGCCCACTCGGGTCTGTCGGTGTTCGCCGGCGTGGGTGAACGTACCCGCGAAGGCAACGACTTCTATCACGAGATGTCCGACTCGGGCGTGGTCAACCTCGAGAACCTCGGCGAGTCGAAAGTGGCCATGGTCTACGGCCAGATGAACGAGCCCCCGGGCAACCGTCTGCGCGTGGCGCTGACCGGCCTCACCATCGCCGAATCGTTCCGCGACGAGGGCCGCGACGTGCTCTTCTTCGTCGACAACATCTACCGCTACACGCTGGCCGGTACCGAAGTGTCCGCTCTGCTGGGCCGCATGCCTTCCGCCGTGGGCTACCAGCCGACGCTGGCCGAAGAAATGGGCCGCCTGCAGGAACGCATCACCTCGACCAAGGTCGGCTCGATCACTTCCATCCAGGCCGTGTACGTGCCGGCCGACGACTTGACCGACCCGTCGCCCGCCACCACCTTCGCCCACCTGGACTCCACCGTGGTGCTGTCGCGCGACATCGCTTCGCTCGGCATCTACCCGGCCGTGGACCCGCTGGACTCGACCTCGCGCCAGCTCGACCCGCACGTGGTCGGCGAAGAGCACTACAACGTGGCCCGCGCCGTGCAGGGCACGCTGCAGCGCTACAAGGAACTGCGCGACATCATCGCGATCCTGGGCATGGACGAACTGGCTCCGGACGACAAGCTGGCCGTGGCCCGCGCCCGCAAGATCCAGCGCTTCCTGTCGCAGCCCTTCCACGTCGCCGAAGTGTTCACCGGCTCGCCCGGTAAGTACGTGCCGCTGGCCGAAACCATCCGCGGCTTCAAGATGATCGTGAACGGCGAAGCCGACCACCTGCCGGAACAAGCGTTCTACATGGTCGGCGGCATCGACGAGGCGTTCGAGAAAGCCAAGAAGGTCGCCTAAGGCGGCATAGGAATCCAGATGGCAAACACCATTCACGTCGACGTGGTCAGTGCCGAGGAGTCCATCTTCTCGGGCGAGGCCAAGTTCGTCGCGCTGCCCGGCGAAGCTGGCGAGCTCGGCATCTATCCGCGCCACACGCCGCTGATCACGCGCATCCGTCCGGGTGCGGTGCGCATCGAGACGGCCGACGGCGGCGAGGAATTCGTCTTCGTGGCCGGCGGCATCCTGGAAGTGCAGCCCAGCACCGTGACCGTGCTGTCCGACACCGCGATCCGCGGCAAGGACCTCGACGACGAGAAGGCCAGCAAGGCGAAGGCCGCAGCCGAGGAAGCGCTCAAGAACGCCAGGAGCGACATCGACATCGCGCTGGCGCAATCGGAACTGGCCGTGATGGCCGCTCAGATCGCCGCACTCCGCAAATACCGCCAAAAAAAGTAAGGCAGCAGTGCTGTCCTTCGAAAGAGCCGCCTCCGGGCGGCTTTTTTCATACCCTTCGGTTTGAATCAGGCCGAAGTTCAATCTTGTTCGGCTGAAGCCCAGCGCCTAGTATTCGCCTTCGCCCGGGTCCGTAGAGGCCGCAGGGTAACGAAGAACGACCACTGGAGACAAAGCTTGGGCACCTGGAGCGGCCTCACTGCCGACGAGATGCAGCTGCTGGAGACGACCTTCTGGTCGGCCGGCGGCTCGCGCCATGGCATGGCCGAAAAGCTGGGCTTCTCCAAGAGCAAGGCCAATGCGCTGATCGCCGGCCTGGTCGAGCAGGGCCTCTTGGCCGAAGCCGGCCTGCAGCGCTCCTCCGGCGGCCGGCGGGCCGAGAACCTCCAGCTCCATGCGGGCCTCGGCGTGCTGGTCGGCGTGGACATCGGCGCCACCAGCCTCGACGTCGCGGTGCTGCGGCCCGACCTCACGGTGCTGGCCCAGCATGCGGAGCCGGCCGACGTGCGCGAAGGCCCGGGCGTGGTGCTGGCCCGCGTGCGCGTGCTGATTCGCGAGCTGCTGGGCCGATGCGGCTTCGAGCCCAAGCAGGTGATCGGCATCGGCATCGGCGTGCCGGGGCCGGTCAACTTCGAGATCGGCCAGCTCGTGAACCCACCGCTGATGCCGGCCTGGGACAGCTTCTCGATCCGCGACTACCTGCGCGAGGACTACGCGGCGCCGGTCTTCGTCGACAACGACGTGAACCTGATGGCGCTCGGCGAGCTCTGGCGCCTGAAGCGCTCGCTCTCCAATTTCCTCGTCATCAAGATCGGCACCGGCATCGGCTGCGGCATCGTCTGCCACGGCGAGGTGTACCGCGGCGCCGCGGGCTCGGCCGGCGACGTCGGCCACATCTGCGTCGACCAGGAAGGTCCGCGCTGCCACTGCGGCAACCTCGGCTGCGTGGAGGCCATGGCGGCCGGCCCGGCCATCACGCGCATGGCCGTGCAGGCGGCCGAAGCCGGCGAGAGCGCCGCGCTGGCCGAGCGGCTGCGCACGCAGGGCCGCATCGACGCCGTCGACGTCGGCCAAGCGAGCCGCGCCGGCGATGCGGCGGCCAACGCGATCGTGCAGCGCGCCGGCAACCTGATCGGCCAGATGCTGGCCTCGATCGTCAACTTCTTCAACCCGTCGCACGTGTTCATCGGCGGCGGCATCACGCGCATCGGTCCGCTGTTTCTCGCGGCCCTGCGCCAGAGCGTGTACCAGCGCTCGCTCGCCCTCTCGACACGGCATCTCGAGATCCAGTACACGCCGCTCGGCACGCAGGCCGGGCTGATCGGTGCCGGCGTGCTGGCCATGCACGAGACGCTCAAGGTTCGCGGGGTCGCGCCATGACGCAGCAGCAGCCCAGGCGCAGCGTCGCTGTCGAATTCGAGCAGGTGGTGAAGGCCTTCGGCCCGGTGCAGGTGCTGCACGGCGTGAGCTTCGCCATCGAGCCGGGCCGCGTCTACGGACTGCTCGGCGAGAACGGTGCGGGCAAGTCCAC
The DNA here is from genome assembly GCF_018614955.1 of Variovorax paradoxus. Lineage (GTDB taxonomy): Bacteria > Pseudomonadota > Gammaproteobacteria > Burkholderiales > Burkholderiaceae_C > Variovorax > Variovorax paradoxus_J. Next base: position 31,726 of record NZ_JAGGNV010000024.1, on the reverse strand, counting down.
GCTGATGAAGATCCTCGCCGGCTACGAATCGATCACCGGCGGCGTCGTGCGCGTGAACGGCGAGCCGCAGCACTTCGTCAGCTCGCGCGATGCGGAAGCGCTCGGCATCGTGCTGATCCACCAGGAGTTCAACCTGGCGGAAGACCTGAGCGTGGCGCAGAACATCTTCCTCGGCCACGAAAAGAAGAAAGGCTGGCTGCTCGACGACGCCGCGATGGAGCGCGAAGCCGCCGCCGCACTCGCGCAGGTCGGCCTCCAGGTCGACCCGCGCACCAAGGTGCGCCGCCTGATCGTCGCCGAGAAGCAGCTGGTCGAGATCGCCAAGGCGGTCTCGCGCCATGCGCGTCTCCTGATCATGGACGAGCCGACCGCCACGCTCACACCCGGCGAGACCGAGCGTCTGTTCAAGCTGATCGCGCAGCTGCGCGCCGACGGCGTGACCGTCGTCTACATCTCGCACAAGCTCGACGAGGTCGAGCGCATCACCGACGAAGTGATCGTGATGCGCGACGGCCGCTTCGTGACGCGCGCGCCGACCTCCGAACTCACGCGCCACCAGATGGCCAACCTGATGGTCGGCCGCGAGCTCGCCGACCTGTATCCGCCGCGCGATGTCGTGGTCGCGGACGCGGCGCCTGCGATGCAGGTGCGCCGCTTCAGCGTGCCCGGCTGGGCCGAGGATGCGAGCTTCGAGGTGCGCCCCGGCGAGATCCTCGGCTTCGCCGGCCTGGTCGGCGCCGGCCGCACCGAGCTCTTCGAGGGTCTGATGGGCCTCCGCCCTGCGAGCGGCAGCGTCGAGATCCAGGGCCGCCCGGTGCAGCTGCGCAACCCGCGCGATGCCGCCAAGCACGGCTTCACCTATCTCAGCGAAGACCGCAAGGGCAAGGGGCTGCATGTGCACCTCGGCCTGCGCCAGAACCTCACGCTGATGGCGCTCGAGCGCTATGCCACGCCGTGGCTGCACCCCGAGGCCGAGCGCAGCGCGCTGGCCGCGGCGGTGAAGGACTACGGCATCCGCACCGGCGACCTCGACGCGCGCGCCTCCTCGCTCTCGGGCGGCAACCAGCAGAAGCTCGCGCTCGCCAAGGTGCTGCAGCCGCAGCCCAAGGTGGTGGTGCTCGACGAGCCCACGCGCGGCGTGGACGTCGGCGCCAAGCGCGACATCTATTTCCTGATCCAGAAGCTCGCCCGCGAAGGGCTGGCCGTGATCGTCGTCTCGTCGGAGCTGATGGAGCTGATCGGCCTGTGCCACCGCGTCGCGGTGATGCGTGCGGGCCGGCTCGTCAGCACCCTCGACGCCGATCAACTCACAGAAGAGGAGCTCATCGCTCATGCCACCGGAACCGCAACCAGCCACGCCTGAAGCCGCAACGGCTGCAGGCGCAGCGCATCGCTCCGAAAGCAAGCCGCGCTGGACCGAGCGCCTGCACGGGCTCGGCCCGGTCATCGGCCTGGTGCTGCTGTGCATCGCCGGCACCATGCTCAACAGCGACTTCGCCACCGTCGACAACGCGATGAACGTGCTCACGCGCACCGCCTTCATCGGCATCATCGCGGTGGGCATGTGCTTCGTGATCATCTCGGGCGGCATCGACCTCTCGGTGGGCTCGATGGCGGCGCTGATCGCGGGCTGCGTGATCATGTTCATCAACGCGATGGGTCCGATGTTCGGCTCGCCGCTGCTGGCGGTGGTGCTCGGCGCGCTGCTCGCCGTGGCGCTGGGCGCGGCCTTCGGGCTCGCGCACGGCCTGCTCATCACCAAGGGGCGCATCGAACCCTTCATCGTGACGCTGGGCACGCTCGGCATTTTCCGCGCCTACCTGACCTACTTCGCCGACGGCGGCGCGCTCACGCTCGACAACGAGCTCTCCGATCTCTATGCGCCGGTCTACTACGCGAGCTTGCTGGGCATCCCGGTGCCCGTGTGGGTGTTCCTCATCGTCGCGATCATCGGCGGCGTGATCCTGAACCGCACCGCCTACGGCCGCTACGTGCAGGCCATCGGATCCAACGAGCAGGTTGCGCGCTATGCGGCGGTCGGCGTCGACAACGTGAAGATCCTCACCTACGTGCTGCTCGGTGTCTGCGTCGGCATCGCGACGCTGCTCTACGTGCCGCGCCTGGGCTCGGCCTCGCCGACCACCGGCCTCCTGTGGGAGCTCGAAGCCATCGCCGCGGTCATCGTCGGCGGCACCGCGCTCAAGGGCGGCGCGGGCAGCATCACCGGCACTGTGATCGGCGCCATCCTGCTCTCGGTGATCAGCAACATCCTGAACCTCACCAGCATCATCAGCGTGTATCTCAACGCCGCGGTGCAAGGCATCGTGATCATCGTCGTCGCCTTTCTTCAGCGCGGACGCCGCTAGGCGCCTATCTCTTTTCAACCACGGAGACAACAAGCATGAATCTCATCACCCGACGCATCGCACTCACCGCCGTCGCAGCCGCGAGCTTCGCGGCCTTCCCGGCACTGGCCGCGGAGAAAGTGAACCTCGGCGTCTCGATCCCCGCCGCCACGCACAGCTTCATGGGTGGCATCAACTACTGGGCCAACCAGGCGAAGAAGGATCTCGAGAAGGAACACAAGGATCTCAAGATCACGATCAAGACGGCGGCCAACGCGCCCGAGCAGGCCAACCAACTGCAGGATCTGTCGACCGTGACCAAGATCAACGCGCTGGTGATCTTCCCCTTCGAATCGGCCGCGCTCACCAAGCCGGTGGCCCAGGTCAAGGCCAAGGGCACCTACGTCACCGTGGTCGACCGCGGCCTAACCGACACCAGCGCACAGGACGCGTATGTCGCCGGCGACAACACCGCCTTCGGCAAGATCCCGGCCGAGTACATCGCCAAGAAGCTCAACGGCAAGGGCAACGTGGTGGCGCTGCGCGGCATCGCGACCACGCTGGACAACGAGCGCATGGATGCCTTCAACGGCGTGCTCAAGAACTACCCCGACATCAAGCTGCTCGACGCCAAGTACGCCAACTGGAACCGCGACGATGCCTTCAAGGTCACGCAGGACTACCTGACGCGCTTCAAGAACATCGACGCCATCTGGGCCGCCGACGACGACATGGCGGTGGGCGTGCTCAAGGCCATCGAGCAGGCCAAGCGCGACGACATCAAGATCATCTTCGGCGGCGCCGGCGCCAAGGGCATGGTCAAGACCATTCTCGACGGCAAGGACAAGCGCATCGACGCCGACGTGAGCTATTCGCCCAAGTTCATCTACGACGCGATCAAGCTCACGGCCGAGGCGCGCCTGAAGGGCGAGAAGCTGCCGGCGACGACCATCATCCCCTCGGTGCTGATCACCAAGGAAAACGCGAAAGACTTCTACCACCCCAACTCGCCGTTCTGAGGCCGATGACCGCCGACACCTCCCCGCGCAAGCTGCGCTACGCCATGGTCGGCGGCGGGCGCGACGCCTTCATCGGTGCGGTGCACCGCAAGGCGATCGCGCTCGACGGCCAGGCCGAGCTGGTGGCCGGAGCGCTGTCGTCGAGCGCCGAGAAGGCCCGGGCTTCGGGCCGCGACCTGCTGCTGGCCGACGATCGCAATCACGGCGACTGGCAAAGCCTGCTCGACGACGAACTGAAGCGCCCGGCGCACGAGCGCATCGACTTCGTGTCGATCGTCACGCCGAATCACGTGCATTTCCCGGTGGCGCAGGCCTTCGTCGAGGCTGGCTTCCACGTGGTGTGCGACAAGCCGCTGGTGCACACGCGCGAGCAGGCCGATGCACTCGTCGCGGCCGTGGCGCGCAAAGGGACCGTGTTCGCGGTCACCTACAACTACACCGGCTACCCGATGGTGCGCGAGGCGCGCGAACTGGTGCGCTCGGGCCGCCTCGGCGAGATCCGCAAGGTGGTGGTCGAATACAACCAGGGCTGGCTTTCGACCGAGATCGAGAGCGAAGGCAACAAGCAGGCCGCCTGGCGCAGCGACCCGGCCATGAGCGGCGCGGCCGGTGCCGTCGGCGACATCGGCTCGCACGCCGAGAACCTGGTCGCGACCGTGACCGGCCTCGAGATCGAAAGCCTCTGCGCCGACTTGAGCTCGCTGGTGCCGGGCCGTGCGCTCGACGACGACGGCAGCCTGCTGCTGCGCTTCCAGGGCGGCGCGCGCGGCGTGCTGATCGCCTCGCAGGTCAACACCGGCCTGGAGAACGACCTGCGCCTGCGCGTCTCCGGCACGCTGGGCACGCTGGTCTGGCGGCAGGAGCAGCCGAGCGAACTGCTGCACCTGCCGCATGACGGACCGCGGCGCATCCTCACGCGCGGATCGCCCTGGCTCGGCGAGTCGGCGAAGCGCGCGAGCCGGTTGCCGAGCGGCCATCCGGAAGGCTTCATCGAGGCCTTCGCGAACGTGTATGGCGGCGTCGTGGCCGACATCCGGGCGCGGCTCGCGGGCCTTGCGGCCGATCCGTTGGAGGCCGACTACCCGCGCGTGGAGGACGGCGCGCGCGGCGTGCGTTTCATCGAGCGCACGGTGGCTTCCGCGAAGAGCGAGGCGAAGTGGACGGCCTGGTGAGCCTGCATGCGCGCAGTCCGCATGCCGTGCTGTCGCTGTAGGTACCTTCCCACAGCTGAATGTCCGCTCTGCCGCTGACTTGGCGCGGCCGCCAGGACAGCATCCCCATGGAGACACCCGCGATGACCGCCGATCGCGGTGGACCGCGAGTGTCCCGATGCGAAGGGAGATGTGTATGGATGCCACGAACACGCAGGCATTGCTGGCCCTCGGGATCGTCGTGATCCTCGCCTTGGTCGCCCTGGCCGTTTACTTTTCCTATCGAAAACGACAGTCGCGCCGGCTCGCGGCTCGCTTCGGCTCGGAGTACGGCCATGCCGTCGATGAACTCGGCAGCCGCAGCAAGGCCGAGGCCGAGCTCAGGCGGCGCGAAGCGCGCGTCGAAGCGCTGGACATCGTGGCGCTCGCGCCGGGCGAAGCCGCCAGATTCAGCCGGGAATGGAAGCGCTTGCAGGCCGAGTTCGTCGACAACCCGGCGGGGGTGGTCGGCCAGGCGGATCAACTGGTGCGCGAGCTGATGCAGCAGCGCGGCTATCCAATGGGCGACTTCGAGCATCGCGCCGCCGACATCTCGGTCGACCATCCCGACGTGGTGAGCAACTACCGCGCGGCGCAGGAGATCCGGGCGCGCAACCTGCGCGGCGAAGTCGATACCGAGGAACTGCGCAAGGCGGTGGTGCACTACCGGGCGCTTTTCGACGAGCTGCTCGAAGTGCGGCCTGAGGTGGACCAGCGGCAGAGCATGCCGGCGAGGCCGGTGGAGGCACGATCATGAATCGCGATGTGACGCAGGAAGACCGCGGCAGGCCCCAGGCTGCCGCGACTGTGGAAGAACGCAGCGAAGAGCAGCGCCTCGCGCCGGACGATCTGCGACAGCCGGTGGCCGAGCAGCGAGCGCCTGCCGAGAGAGAACAGGACGAGTCGCTCGACCCGCTGTTCTCCGCCGAGGCGGCGCGCGACTTTCGCGCCAGCTGGGACGCCGTCCAGATCGGCTTCGTGGACGACCCGAAGCAGGCGGTACGCCAGGCCGACGAGTTGGTCCGCCAGGTTCTGGACAACCTGAAGCAGACCTTCTCGAACGAGCGCGGCGCGCTCGACGGCAAGACGGACGGGGCGGACCAGGCGTCGACGGAGCACCTGCGCATGGCCTTGCGGCGCTATCGCTCCTTTTTCCAGCGCCTGCTTTCGCTTTAAGACGCCAAGACGCGGCCGGTCCTGCAAGCGCCGGCATGGGTCCGGAATCCGGGTTGGCAGCGAGCGGCCGGCACAACCGCCACAATCCGGCCCATGACCGAACACGAGTTCCTCAATCCCTATACCCACGGTTTCGCGCGCCTCGCCGTGGCGGTGCCGCGCAACCGCGTGGCCGATCCGGTGTTCAACGTGGCCGAGACCATCCGCATGTACCGCGAGACGGCGGCCGACGGCGCGGTGCTGGTGGCCTTCCCCGAACTGGGGCTCTCGGCCTATACCTGCGACGACCTGTTCCACCAGGCCGCCCTGCTCGACGCCTGCGAGCGCGCGCTGCTGGAGGTTGCCGCGGCCTCGCGTGACATCGGCGCGGTTGCCGTCGTCGGCTTGCCGCTGCGCGCGGACCACCGCCTCTTCAACTGCGCCGCCGTGGTCGCCGGCGGCCGGGTGCTGGGCGTGCTGCCCAAGACCTACCTGCCGAACTACGGCGAGTTCTACGAGGGGCGGCAGTTCAACGGCGCCGACAGCGCGCTCGCGACCGAGGTCGAGCTCGGCGGCGAACGCGTGCCCTTCGGCAGCGAACTCCTGTTCCAGTCCCGGCAGATGCCGCTCTTCAAGCTCCACGTGGAGATCTGCGAGGACGTCTGGGTGCCGATTCCGCCCTCGAGCTACGCGGCGCTGGCCGGCGCGACGGTGCTGGTCAACCTGTCGGCCTCCAACATCACGATCGGCAAGGCGGACTACCGGCATCGGCTGGTGAGCCTGCAGTCCGCACGCTGCCTCGCGGCCTACCTCTACTCGTCGGCCGGCATCGGCGAATCGACCACCGACCTGGCCTGGGACGGGCAGGCGCTGATCTGCGAGAGCGGCGACATGCTGGCCGAGAGCGAGCGCTTCAGCAACAGCTCGCACTTCATCGCGGCGGACGTCGACCTCGAGCGCCTGTCGCGCGAACGCATGCGGCAGAACAGCTTCGGCACCTCGGCCCAGAAGCACAAGGGCGCGCTGGCGAACTGGCGCACCGTCGAATTCGACCTCGCGCCGCCGCCTCGAGTGCCGCGCGGCCTGCTGCGCACGGTGGAGCGCTTTCCCTACGTGCCCGCCGATCCGGCGCGGCGCGACGAGCGCTGCAGCGAGGTGTTCAATATCCAGGTGCAGTCGCTGGTCCAGCGGCTGGAAGCGAGCGGCATCGACAAGCTTGTGATCGGCGTCTCCGGCGGGCTCGATTCGACCCATGCCCTGCTGGTCTGTGCGCAGGCCATGGACCGGCTCGGCCTGCCGCGCGCCAACATCCTCGGCTTCACCATGCCAGGCTTCGCGACCAGCGGGCGCACGCTGGCGCAGGCGCACCGGCTGATGGCCAGCATCGGCTGTACCGCGCGTGAGATCGACATCCGTCCGAGCTGCCGCCAGATGCTGGAAGACCTGGGCCATCCCTTCGGTCAGGGCGTGCCGCAGTACGACATCACCTTCGAGAACGTGCAGGCTGGCGAGCGCACCAGCCACCTGTTCCGGCTCGCCAACCACCACAACGGCATCGTGGTCGGCACCGGCGACCTGAGCGAGCTGGCGCTGGGCTGGTGCACCTACGGCGTCGGCGACCACATGTCGCACTACAACGTGAACGCGAGCGTGCCCAAGACGCTGATCAAGCACCTGGTGCGCTGGGTCGCGGCGACCGAGGTGCTGGGGGCCGACGGCAGCGAGGTGCTGCGCGACATCCTGGAGACCGAGGTCAGCCCCGAGCTGATTCCCCACGATGCGAAGCCGGATGCCGGCAAGGAAGCGTCGGCGCAGCCCGGCCAGCGGACCGAGGACGTGATCGGCCCCTACGAGCTGCAGGATTTCCACCTCTACTACACGCTGCGCTACGGTTTCAGGCCGACCAAGGTGGCCTTCCTCGCGCATGCGGCCTGGGGCGACCGCACGCGCGGCCGCTGGCCCGAGGACGAACTGCAACCGGCGCGCAACGAGTACGCGCTGGCCGACATCAAGCGCCACCTCGGCACCTTCCTCTACCGCTTCTTCAAGATCAGCCAGTTCAAGCGCTCCTGCGTGCCGAACGCGCCCAAGGTCGGCTCCGGCGGTTCGCTCTCGCCGCGCGGCGACTGGCGCGCGCCCAGCGATTCGGAAGCGGAGGTCTGGCTGGAGGATCTGAAGCGGGTTCCCGAGTCGGATTTAGCGCGGATGTCAGTGTGACGCGCTGGAACGTCGTCCGGCGCCGGCATGGCGGCTTCCCCGCAAATGCCACTCGATGTCCGATGCGCGGCTGCCGACCGCGCGAACGGCTTCGCGCAGCCGATCGTGCGTGACGTCCAGTTTCCTGGACCATTTGTCGAGCTCGCGGGCGGTGCTGATGTCGATGCGGTCGGAGTGAATGCCGCCGCCCGCTATGGCTGCTTTTTTCATCTCGTTTGCTCCTGTCGGTTGTCGCACCCTAGGAGATGCACCATCACCCCCATGTAGGAAATCAGGCCACGGCATTGCCCGCCGCGTCAAGCGGGCGGAAGGCCGGGGCCGGCCGGCCGATCGCTCTATTCCGCCGATCCGGTGGCCGGGTTAGAAAGCGGCTGGCTTTCATTTCCAATCCGTCTTTGCTGGAGTACACGATGAGGATTCACACACCCCGCCTCGGGATCGCCGCCATGGCCTGCCTTCTGTTCGCCGGCACGGCGAGCGCGCTCGACTATCCGCCGCGCAAGCCGGGCCTGTGGGAAATGACGATCCAGGCGGACGACGGGGCCTCCAAGGCGCCACCGATGCAGACCCAGCAATGCATCGACGCCGCCACCGACAAGGCCATGCGCGAGATGGGCAGCAGCACCGGCCAGCAAGGCTGCTCGAAGCAGGACATGCGCACCGAGGGCGGCAAGATGGTGGTCGACTCGGTGTGCAAGATCGGCACCACCACCGCCACCACGCACGCCGTGGTCTCGGGCGACTTCGGCACCGGCTATCGCATGGAAAGCCGCTCCAGCTACAACCCGCCGCTCGCGGGCCGCAAGGAGGGCACGGCCATCATCGAGGCCAAGTGGGTCGGGCCCTGCAAGGCCGGCCAGAAGCCGGGCGACATGGTGATGTCGAACGGCATGAAGATGAACGTGCTGGACATGATGGGCGCTCAAAAGAAGAAGTAGGCTGCCGCCGACAGCGCTTCGCGTCGGCCCGTCTGCGCGGGCAGGGCAGGGCAGGCCCTAGGATCTCCGTCATGCCCGACGACCTGGTCATCGCGCGCCCCGAAGGCCTCTACTGCCCGCCGGGCGACTTCTACATCGATCCGTGGCGGCCGGTCGATCGCGCCGTCATCACGCACGCGCATTCGGACCATGCGCGCTTCGGCCACGCGCACTACCTCGCGCATCGCCACAGCGCCGGCACGCTGCGTGCGCGCCTGGGGGAGATCAATCTGCAGACGCTGGACTACGGCGAAGTCATCGTCCACCACGGCGTGAAGCTCTCGCTGCATCCGGCCGGCCACGTGCTGGGCTCGGCGCAGGTGCGGCTCGAACACGGCGGTCGCGTCTGGGTCGCCTCGGGCGACTACAAGACCGAACCCGACGGCACCTGCACGCCCTTCGAGCCCGTGCCCTGCGACACCTTCATCACCGAATCGACCTTCGGCCTGCCGATCTACCGCTGGCCGTCGCAAGCCGAGCTGTTCGCCGAAATCAATGGCTGGTGGCGCACCAACGCCGAACAGGGCCGGGCCTCGGTGCTGCTGTGCTATGCCTTCGGCAAGGCGCAGCGCATCCTGCACGGCGTCGATGCGGGCATCGGGCCGATCGTGGTGCACGGCGCGGTCGAGCCCTTGAATGCGGTGTACCGCGCGGCCGGCGTGGTGCTGCCGCCGACCTTGCGCGTGACCGACGAGGGCGTCGATGCCGCGCTGCTCCAGCGCGCCCTGGTGCTTGCGCCGCCCTCGGCGCACGGCACGCCGTGGATGCGGCGCTTCGGCAACTACTCGGACGCCTTCGCCAGCGGCTGGATGCAGCTGCGCGGCACGCGCAGGCGGCGCGGCGTCGATCGCGGCTTCGTGATGTCCGACCATGCCGACTGGCCGGGTCTGCAGCAAGCCATCGCGGGCACCGGAGCCGAGCGCGTGTTCGTGACGCACGGCAGCGTGGCGGTGATGGTGCGCTGGCTCACGGAGAACGGGTTGGAGGCGCAGGGCTTCAAGACCGAATACGGGGATGAGGACATGGAGGCTCCGACGGCCGCGAGCTCCCATCCCGGCCTTCCTCTGGCGGGGGAAGGAGCAACAGCCCTCTCATGAAGCAGTTCGCCGCGCTCTACCGCGAGCTCGATGCGAGCACCTCGAGCCTGGCCAAGCAGGCCGCGCTGCAGCGCTACCTGCAAACCGCCGCGCCGGCCGACGCCGCCTGGGCCGTGTACTTCCTGGCCGGCGGCAAGCCGCGGCAACTGGTGCCGACCAAGCTGCTGCGGCTGCTCGCGCAGGAGGCCGCCGGCCTGCCGGAATGGCTGTTCGTCGAAAGCTACGAGGCGGTCGGCGATCTGGCGGAAACCATTTCCCTGCTGATGCCGCCGCCGACCGAGGCGCACGACCTGGGGCTCGCGGTGTGGGTCGAAAAGTACCTGCTGCCTTTGCGCGGCATGGCGCCCGAGCTGCTTTCCGACGCGCTGCGCGCGCAATGGCGCCGCCTCGCGCCCGAGGAGCGGCTGGTCTATTTCAAGCTCATCACCGGCGGCTTCCGCGTCGGCGTCTCGCGTCTGCAGGTCACGCAGGCGCTGTCGGCGGTCGGTGCGCTCGACCCCAAGCGCGTCGCGCAGCGGCTGATGGGCTACACGCACATCGCCGGCCAGCCCACCGCGGCCGACTACGCCGCGCTGATCGCGCCCGAGAGCAGCGGCGAGCTCGACCAGCAGGCGAGCGGACAGCCCTATCCCTTCTTCCTCGCGCATCCCTTCAACCTGCCGCTCGAACAGTTCGATGCGGCGCTCGGGCCGCCTTCGCAGTGGATCGTCGAGTGGAAGTGGGACGGCATCCGCGCCCAGCTGGTCAAGCGCGCCGGCCGGGTCTGGCTGTGGTCGCGCGGCGAAGAGCTCGTGACCGATCGCTTCCCCGAGCTCGCGCAGATGGGCGAGACGCTACCGGACGGCACGGTGCTGGACGGCGAGATCGTGATCTGGCGCGAGGATCGCGTCCAGCCCTTTGCCGAACTGCAGAAGCGCATCGGCCGCAAGACGCTCAGCCCGAAGCTGCTGCGCGAAATCCCCGCGGTGCTGCTGGCCTACGACCTGCTCGAATGGGAAGGCCGCGACCTGCGCGCGCTGCCGCAGGCCGAGCGCCGCGTGCTGCTCGACGATCTGCTGACCGCCGCGCAGCATCCTTCGCTGGTCGCGAGCCCGATGCTGCACGGCGAGAGCTGGCAGGACTTCGCGCGCCAGCGCGAAGCCGCACGTTCGATGGGCGTCGAAGGAATGATGCTCAAGCAGCGCGAGGCGCACTACGGCGTGGGCCGCACCAAGGACGTGGGCCTGTGGTGGAAGTGGAAGATCGATCCGCTCTCCGTCGATGCCGTGCTGGTCTATGCGCAGCGCGGCCACGGCCGCCGCGCCAGCCTCTACAGCGACTACACCTTCGCCGTCTGGGACGGGCCACCCGAAGCGCAGGAACGCAAGCTCGTGCCCTTCGCCAAGGCCTACTCGGGCCTGACCGACGCCGAGATGGCACGTGTCGATGCGGTCATCAGGAAGACCACCATCGAGAGCTTCGGGCCGGTGCGCAGCGTCGAGCCCACGCTGGTGTTCGAGCTCGGCTTCGAAGGCATCGCGAAGAGCACGCGCCACAAGAGCGGCATCGCGGTGCGCTTTCCGCGCATGCTGCGCTGGCGCGAGGACAAGCCGGTGGAGGAGGCCGATACCCTGCAGACGCTGGCGGCGCTGCTGCCCTCCTCATGAAGCGCGACGCCGACGCCTGGTTCGCTTCGCGCGGCTGGCAGCCCTTCGAGTTCCAGCGCAAGGTCTGGCAAGCCATCGCCGAAGGGCAGTCCGGCCTGCTCCACGCCACCACCGGCGCCGGCAAGACCTACGCGGTGTGGCTGGGTGCGCTGCAGGCCTTCGCGGCCGAGCCCGCGTCGAAGCCGCCGCCGCTCACCGTGCTGTGGCTCACGCCGATGCGTGCGCTCGCGGCCGACACCTTGCGCGCGCTGCAGCAGCCGCTCGAGATGCTGCAGCCCGACTGGACAGCCGGCGCGCGCAGCGGCGACACCACGTCGGCCGAGCGCAGCGCACAAAACCAGCGGCTTCCGACGGTGCTCGTGACCACGCCCGAGAGCCTGTCGCTGCTGCTCTCCCGCGCCGATGCGCAGGAGGTGCTGGGCCGCGTGCGGATGGTGGTGGTGGACGAGTGGCATGAGCTGATGGGCAACAAGCGCGGCGTCCAGGTGCAGCTCGCGCTCGCTCGGCTGAAGCGCTGGAACGCGGGACTCGGCGTCTGGGGCGTGTCGGCCACGCTGGGTAACCTGAAGCAGGCGATGCACACGCTGCTCGGCAGCGAAGAGGGCGTGCTGGTGCAGGGCGAAGTGCCGAAGGAACTGGTGATCGATTCGCTGCTGCCCGGCCGCGCCGAGCGCTTTCCGTGGGGTGGGCATCTGGGCCTCACGATGCTGCCGCAGGTGGTCGACGAGATCGCGGCCAGCCGCACCACGCTGGTCTTCACCAACACGCGTTCGCAGTCGGAGATCTGGTACCAGGCGATGCTCGAGGCCAGGCCCGAATGGGCCGGGCAGATCGCGCTGCACCATGGTTCGCTGGACCGCGCGGTGCGCGAATGGGTCGAGCTCGGCCTGAAGAACGGCGAACTCAAGGCCGTGGTCTGCACCTCCAGCCTCGACCTGGGCGTGGACTTCCTGCCGGTCGAGCGCGTGCTGCAGATCGGCTCGCCCAAGGGCGTGGCGCGGCTGCTGCAGCGCGCCGGGCGCTCGGGCCACGCGCCGGGCCGGCCCTCGCGCATCACCCTCGTGCCCACGCACAGCATCGAGATGGTGGAGGGCGCGGCCGTGCGCGCCGCCATCGCCGAGGGCCACATCGAAGCCCGCAGCTCGCCGGTGCAGCCTCTGGACGTGCTGGTGCAGCACCTGGTGACCGTCGCGCTCGGCGGCGGCTTCGTGCCCGACGATCTCTACGAGGAAGTGCGGGGCACCGCCGCGTACGCCGGCCTGTCGCGCGAGAGCTGGCAGTGGTGCCTGGACTTCGTCTCGCAGGGCGGGCCCTCGCTCTCGGCCTACCCCGACTACCGGCGTGCCGTGCCCGATGCCGAAGGCGTGTGGCGCGTGCCCGATGCGCGGCTGGCGCGACGCCACCGCATGAATATCGGCACCATCGTGAGCGATGCCAGCATGGCCGTGCAGTACCTGCGCGGCGCCAAGATCGGGAGCGTCGAGGAGAGCTTCGTCGCGCGCATGAAGCCGGGCGACTGCTTCCTCTTCGGCGGCCGGCTGCTGGAGCTTGTGCGCATCCACGATATGACGGCCTGGGTGCGGCGCGCCGCGGGCAAGAAGCCCGCCGTGCCGCGCTGGAACGGCGGGCGCATGCCCTTGTCGACCACACTGGCCGATGCCGTGGTGCGGCAGCTGGCGCTGGCGGGCGAAGGCCGCTACGAATCGGCCGAGCTACTGTGCGTGCGACCGTTGCTCGAGATCCAGCAGAAATGGTCTGCGCTGCCGACGCCCGGGACGCTGCTGGCCGAAGTGCTGAAGACGCGCGAGGGCTGGCATCTTTTTCTCTACCCTTTCGCAGGCCGTTCCGTGCACATGGGTCTCGCGAACCTGATCGCCTGGCGCGTCGCGCAGCACGAGCCGCGCACCTTCTCGATCGCGGTCAACGACTACGGCTTCGAGCTGCTCAGCGCGGCCGAGGTCGACTGGACAGCGCTGCTGCCGCAGGTGCTTGCGCCGGCCGCCGAGACGCAGCTGCTGCACGAGGTGCTCGCCTCGCTCAATGCGAGCGAGCTGGCGCGGCGCCGCTTCCGCGAGATCGCGCGCGTTTCGGGCTTGATCTTCCAGGGCTATCCGGGCGAGAAGCGCAGCAGCAAGCAATTGCAGGCCTCGTCCTCGCTCTTCTACGAGGTGTTCCGCAAATACGACCCGGCCAACCGCCTGCTGCTGCAGGCCGAGGAAGAACTGCTCGCACAGGAACTCGAGATCGGCCGCATGCGCGCCAGCCTCGCACGCATCGCGACGCAGCAGCTCGTGATGCAGGCGCTCCCGCGGCCGACGCCCTTTGCCTTCCCGCTGATGGTCGAGCTGTTCCGCGAGAAGCTTTCGAACGAGAACGTGGCGGACCGGATCGCGCGCATGGTGGCGCAGCTGGAGAAGGCGGCGGGTGGGGAGGTGCAGACGGGAGGGGTGGAGCGGGTGAGGGAAGGCTTGGCATTCGGCGCTTCGTCCTCCTCTGCCGAAGGGAAGGGAAGAAAGAAAATCGCCTAGACCCGAAAAACCGCACGCCGGCCCTTTTTCGATCTCTGCCAAACTAGGCTGCGTGCCAACCGAAGAAGCCACTGTCTGCCAGGTCCGATGGGCCGGCCAAGCCCTTCACCTGCTCCCCGACCCCGCCATCTGGTGGCCAGCCGAGCGGGTGCTGTTCATCGCCGACGTGCATCTGGGCAAGGCCGCGACCTACCGTGCGTTGGGCCAGCCCGTCCCCGGCGGCACGACGCAGGAGAACATCGCGCGGCTGGAGCGGCTGATCGAGGCGCGGCAGCCGGAGCAGATCGTTTTCCTCGGCGATTTCCTGCATGCCGCGCAGGCGCGCACCTCGTCGCTGCTGGCCGCGCTCGACGCCTGGCGCGCCCGCCAGTCGCGGCCGGCCTGCACGCTGGTGCGCGGCAACCACGATAGCCGCGCGGGCGATCCGCCAGCGTCGCTTCGCATCGCCATTGTCGACGAGCCTCATCTCATCGGCCCTTTCGCGGCCTGCCACCATCCGCAGAGGCATCCGACCCACTTTGTGCTGGCAGGCCATCTCCATCCCACCTGCAAGCTCTACGGCCGCGGCCGCGACAGCATGCGCATGCCCTGCTTCGTGCAGGAGGGCGAGCAGGCCATCCTGCCGGCCTTCGGTGAATTCACTGGCGGCTGGCACGTGGAGCCCGCCCCGGAACGCCGCTTCTATGGCGTCGGCGGCGAAGCGGTCTGGGCACTTCCCGCATCCGCAGGCACGACATGAACGACATCACGCCTCCGCGCCCCCGCGTCGACCTGCGCGAGCACGCCGTCCATCTTCTGATGCGAGCCGCCCCGTTGGCGGGCATGAGCCTGGAGGAGGCGCGGACCGTGGTCGATGCCATGCGGCCGCTGCACCTGCTGGCCGACACCCTGCTGTTCGAGGAAGGCGATGCGGTCGACAACGACTACATGGTGCTGGTGCTCGAAGGCCAGCTGCGCGTGGTCAGCAGCAACGGCGTACCCGGCGACGAGGTCGTGATCTCGGTCATCGATCCGGGCAGCCTCGTTGGCGAGATGGGCGTGATCGACGGCGGACCGCGCTCCGCGAGCTGCACGGCGCTGACCGACGTCAAGCTCGGCGTGCTGTCGCGCAGCTCGCTGCTGGAGCTGGTCGAGACGCACCCAGCCGCCGCGGCGCGGCTGATGCTGGGCGTGTCCAAGGGCTTGGCCGAGCGGCTGCGCGAAGGCAACCGGCGGCTGCGCACGCTGTCGCGGGTGACGCGCGCGCTGCAGTCGGAGCTGGATGCGTCGCATGCAGTGAACCGCCGCCTGCTCGACGCCCGAGGCCGTTCCTGAGCCTCAGATCAGCACGACCGGCGCGTCGGGCAGCTCGTTGTGGTCGGCCTGGCCCTCGGCCAGCGGGAAGTGAGCGACCAAGAGCGCCGACACTTCTTCCAGCGCCTGCGTGAGCCCGTCTTCGAAGCGGCCCTCGCGAAAGGCGGCGGCCATGCGCTGCGCCATCGCAGCCCATTCCCCGGGGCTCACGTGCGCATCGATGCCGCGGTCGGCGACGATCTCGATCGCGTGCTCGGCCATCTGCAGGTAGATCAGCACGCCGTTGTTGTCCGCCGTATCCCACACGCGCAGCTTGCCGAACATCATGATCGCGCGCTCGCGCGCCGTCGCGCCGCGCCACAGGTAGGACATCGGCAGGCCGGCCTCGATGCAGATGCGCACCTCGCCGCTGTGCCGGCGCTCGCTGGCCGCAACCCGTCGCGCGAGGCGCTCGAGCGCTTCCGGCGGCAGTGCGCGCCGCACGTCGGCCGCGTCGATCCAGCGATGGCGCCAGAGGCGCGCGAGCTTGGAGAAGAAGGATGTGCTGGCCATGGCTACCAGTCCCCCGAGGCGCCGCCGCCCCCGAAATCGCCGCCGCCGCCGGAGCTGAAGCCGCCGCCGCCCGACGAACCGCCGCTCCAGCCGCCGCCACCGCGACCGCCACCGGTGCCCCAGCCGCCGAAGCCGCCTCCGCCCAAGCCACCGCCGCGCCGGCCGGCACCGGCGCCGAAGGCCGTCGACAACAGCGTGAAGAGCAGCGCACCGAGCCCGGCCAGCACGGCGACCACCAGGCTGGAGGTCAGCACCATCACGAGCACGCCCGTCGCGCCGCCCAGCGCCAGCGGTCCGAGCACCTTGCCGAGGATGGCGCGCGCGATCGGGCCGCCGATCAGCACGCCGAAGACCAGGAAGACGGCGAGGTCCTGCCAGTCGAAGCCGCTGCGGTCGCCCTCGCCGTTGCCGAAGTCGCCGCTCGTGTTGTCGACCTCGGGCAGCGCCTCGCCCTTGACGCGCGCGATCAGCTGGTCCGCCGCCGCGTCGAGCCCGCCCGCGAAGTCGTTGTCGCGAAAGCGCGGCTTCATCGCATGGTCGATGATGCGCGCCGCCGCGATGTCGGGCACCGCGCCTTCGAGCGTCTTCGCGACCTCGATGCGCATCTTGCGGTCGCTCTTGGCGACGATGACGAGGATGCCGTCGCCCACCTCCTTGCGGCCGATTTTCCAGGCATTGCCCACTCGGTTGGCGTAGCTCGCGATGTCCTCGGGCGCCGTGGTCGGGACCATCAGCATCACGATCTGCGAACCCTTCTGCTGCTCGAAGGCCTGCAGCTTGGCTTCGAGCGCCTGGCGCTGCGAGGCATCGAGCGTGCCGGTCTCGTCGATCACTCGCGCGCTGAGCGCCGGCACCGGCAACAGGTCCTGGGCCTGTGCGCCGGCGAGCGCGACGGCCAGCAGGAAGAGGGCTGTTAGCGCGCGCCGGATGCGGGCGGCCGTCATCTAGGAAATTACTTCTTGGGCGCGCCGAAATCGACCGTCGGCGGTGTCGAGATCTGGGCTTCGTTCTGCACGCTGAAGTTGGGCTTCGGGTCGTAGCTGAACACCTTGGCGGTGATGATGGTCGGGAAGCTGCGCGCGAGCACGTTGTATTCCTGGACCGTCTGGATGTAGCGGTTGCGCGCCACGGTGATGCGGTTCTCAGTGCCTTCCAGCGTCACGCGCAAGTCGCGGAAGGCCTGGTTGGCCTTGAGGTTGGGGTATTGCTCGGCCACCACCATCAGGCGCGACAGCGCGCTGGAGAGCTCGCCCTGCGCCTGCTGGAACTTGTTGAAGGCCTCGGGGTTGTTGAGCGTCTCGGGCGTGACCTGGATCGAGGTCGCCTTGGCGCGCGCCTCGATCACCTTGGTCAGCGTTTCCTGCTCGAAGTTGGCCTCGCCCTTGACCGTGGCCACGATGTTCGGCACCAGGTCCGCGCGGCGCTGGTACTGGTTGAGCACCTCGCTCCAGGCCGACTTGCTGGCCTCGTCGAGGCGCTGGAAGTCGTTGTAGCCGCAGCCTGCGAGCGACAGCGCCGTGAGGATGATCAGGAGCCAGCGTTTCACCATGTCGAACTCTCCGGGGTGCGAAGTGGGCGAAGTTAGCATAGATGCATGTCGGCCGACCCTCTTCAAGCCCTGCAGGCCGCGAACCGCGCGCTGCCGTCCGCCGGCACGGGCGAGGGCACGCTGCTGATCGCCGGCGCCACCGGCGCGCTGGGCCAGGAGCTGGTGCGGCGCCTGGCGGGCCGGCATCGCTTCGACCACACGCGCGTGCTCGCGCGCGAACCGATCCGCGACGGCCTGCGCGGCGTCGAGACCCTGCTCGCGCCTGCCGCGGAGATCGCGCAGTGGCCGCTCGTCGCGGCCGAAACGGCGCTGGTCCTGTTCGAACCCCCGCGTCTCTACTACGACCGCGAGCGTGCCCTGTGGACGCCCGAGCCGGCGCAGCTGCCCGCGCTCGCACGCTGGCTGCGGGCCTGCGGCGCGCGCACGCTGGCCATCGTGCAGCCGCACGACCAGGGCCGGCTGCCGGAGGCGCTGAAGCGCGGCCTCGCCAGCCTCGACGAAGAGGCGGTGGTGGCGCTGGGCTTCGAGCGCGTGATCATCGTGCGTTCGGCGCGCAAGCCCGCCGCGGCCCGCTTTGCGAATCCGGCCGAGCGGCTGGCCGCATGGATGCTGTCCATCGCCCGCTTCATGGTGCCGACCAGCGAGCAGCCGGTGCGCGCGACCAAGGTGGCGGAGCTGGTCGACGTCGCGCTGCGCATCGCGCCGCCGGGCGTGCACGTGGCCGCGCCCGAACTGGTGTGGCAGGCCGCGCAGGGCGAGCTGCAGGCAGTGGCCGAGAACTGGCTTTGCACGACGCGCTGACGTCCGAAGGCGCCGCAACCTGCGCCCGGTGCAAAATCGGCACATTCCGGCTGCAGCCTTTATGCCCACCAAGACCAAACTCCGCGCCGTCGCTGTCGGCGGCACCGCCGACGAAGTCGAGGCCGCCTTCTACGAAGCGCTGCAGCGCGGCGACATCGATGCATTGATGGCCTGCTGGGCCGACGAGGACGAGGTGTTCTGCGTCCATCCCGGCGGCCCGCGGCTGGTGGGCACGGAGGCGATCCGCGCCGCCTTCGAGCACATGTTCGCCAACGGCGCGATCCACGCCACGCCGGCGCGCGTGCGCCGGGTCGAGTCGCTCGCGAGCGCGGTGCACAACGTGCTGGAACGCATCGAGGTGCTCACCGCCGAGGGGCCGCGCCATGCCTTCGTGCTGGCCACCAACGTCTATCACAAGACCGCCCAGGGCTGGCGCATGGTGGCGCACCATGCAAGCCCGGGCAGCGTGCACGCGCCCGAGGAGGAGGACGACGCGGCCCCCCAGACGCTTCACTGACATGCAATACGTCGCACCCCTCTGGCTGCCGGGCGGCAACCTGCAAACCATCTGGCCCGCGCTCTATGCACGGCGCGTGGACGCACCCTTGCCTGCTTACCGGCGCGAGCGCTGGAACACGCCGGACGGCGACTTCATCGACGTGGACTTTCTCGATGCGGCCGGTTCCGGGCCGAAGCCGCTGCTGATCCTGTTCCACGGCCTCGAGGGCTCGTCGAAGAGCCACTACGCCGAGGCCTTCGCGGCCTTTGCGATGGTCCGCGGATGGGACTACGCGGTGCCGCATTTCCGCGGCTGCAGCGGCGAGCTCAACCTCGCCCCGCGCGCCTACCATTCCGGCGACCACGAGGAGATCGGCTGGATCCTCGGGCACTTGCACGCGCAGCATGGCGGGCCGATGCTTGCAGCAGGGGTGTCGTTGGGCGGCAATGCGCTCTTGCGCTGGACCGAGGAGGCGGGCGGCGAGGCCTCGAAGCTGGTCAGCGCCGTGGCCTCGATCTCGGCGCCGCTCGACCTGGCCGCCGGCGGCGCGGCGATCGGCCGCGGCTTCAACCGGCTGGTCTACACGCGCATGTTCCTGTCGACCATGAAGCCCAAGGCGCTGGCCAAGCTGGCCCAGCATCCGGGCCTGTTCGACCGCGACAAGCTCATCGCGGCCCAGGATCTCTATGCCTTCGACAACGTGTTCACCGCGCCGCTGCACGGCTTTCGCGACACCGACGACTACTGGGCGCGCGGCTCGGCCAAGCCGCATCTGGATGCGATCCGCATTCCCGCGCTGGCGGTGAACGCCACCAACGACCCCTTCGTGCCGGCGGACAGCCTGCCGCGCCAGAGCGAGGTCGGCCGCCACGTCACGCTCTGGCAGCCGGCCCATGGCGGCCATGTGGGGTTTCCGCTGGGCGCGCCGCCCGGGCATGTGCGCGGCATGCCGGAGCGCGTCGGCGGCTGGCTGGCACAGCATTTGAGCGCTTGAACTACAGCCGCGCGGCTCGATCCGCGCCAGAATGAGCCTCATGGACGACATCGTCAAACAGGCACTCGCCAAGTGGCCCAACGTGCCGCACTGCTACGGCTGGCTCGGCCTGGACGCACGCGGCAACTGGTACATGCGCGACGACCGCACCCAGGCCATGGGACCTTTTCCGGTGGCCAAGGGCTCGTTGCTCAAGCACGACAAGCTGATCGATTTCATCCAGCGCAACTACGAGCACGACGAGCGCGGCCAGTGGTTCTTCCAGAACGGCCCGCAGCGCGTGTATGTCGAGCTCGAAGCCGCGCCGTGGATCTGGCGCGTCGCGGAAGACTTTTCGGTCCGTTCGCACAGCGGCTTGGACGTAGAACCCTCGGCCTGCCTGCTCGATGAAGACGGCAGGCTCTACCTGGTGGCGCCGCTCGGGCTCGGCCTGGTCCATACGCAGGATGTGGGCGTGGCGGCCGAGGCGATCGAAGCGGGGCGCTGGACGCCGGAGAACGTGCGTGCCGCAGAGCTGCCTGCGCGCTTCGGCCATGTCATGAGCCCGGCCGCGGGCCAGCCGCTCAAGCAGCCGGCGCACCAATAAAAAGAGCCCGCATGCGGGCTCTTCGTTCGAGAGGGTGTGTGAAGCCTTATGGCTTGGCCGGCGCAGCCGCGTCGGATGCCGCCGCCTCGGACGCGGCCGCCGCGGGGCGGTCCGGCACCGGGAACTTGGCGCCGCCCGAATTGGCCAGGTAGACCACCGCACGGCCGATCTCGACATCCTCGAAGTCGCCGCCGCCCTGGGGAGGCATGGCGCCCTTGCCCTTGAGCGCGTGCTCGAGCAGCGTGGCGTAGCCTTGGCCGATGCGGGGGCCCCAGGCCGCGGCATCGCTGAGGTGCGGGGCCGTCGGGATGCCGGGCGCGCCGTGGCAGGCCACGCATTGCGCCTTGAACACGGCCTCGCCGGCGGCGAGCGGCCGGTTGGCGTCGCGGATCTCGATCGAGCCGACCTTCTTGAGGCGTTCGGCGATCTCGCGGTCGCGCGCTTCCTTCGACACGCCGTAAAGCGACATGCTGTCGCCCTGCGCATCACCCGAGGGATGGGTGCCGGAGACCACGTAGGAGACGAGGCCCGCGATGATCAGGATGGGAGCGATGAACGAGAAGAAGACCGCGAGGAGCAGCTGTTTCGGGTTCTTGATCGGGCCGGTGTGGGCGTCTTCTGTGGCCTGGTAGTGCGGGTCGTCGCTCATTGGCGTCCTCAGTATCGGGGGCTCTTCGGGGGCGTTTTCGAAATCAACCGGCGATTATAGAGAGGCGCCCCGCAGGCGCCTCTGCGGCCCTCTCATCGTGTGGCCCAGCCGCCACCCAGCGTCTTGTAGAGCGCAACCTGGTTCTGCAGCTGCAGCAGCCGGGTCTGCACGGCGGCCTGCTGCACGCTGTAGAGCGAACGCTGCGAATCGAGCAGGTCGAGCGCGCTCGCGATCCCGTTGCGGTAGCGCAGGTCGGAGAGCTTGAAGCGGACCTCCTCGGCGTTCGACTGCGCGCGCAGGGCCCGCAACTGCTCGCCGAGCGTGGCGCGGCCTGCGAGCGCATCGGCGACTTCGCGGAAGGCCGTCTGGATCGACTTCTCGTATTGCGCCACCGCGATCTCGCGGCCGGCACGGGCCGAATCCAGCCCGGCCTGGTTGCGGCCCGCATCGAAGATCGGCAGCGTGATCTGCGGCGCGAAGGACCAGGCCTTGGAGCCCTTGTCGAACAGCCCCGAGAACTCGCTGCTCGCGGTGCCGATCGACGACGTCAGCGTGACGCGCGGGAAGAAGGCCGCGCGCGCGGCGCCGATGTTGGCATTGGCCGCGAGCAGCTGCTGTTCGGCGGCACGGATGTCGGGACGCTCGCCCAGCAGGTCGGAGGGCAGGCCGGCCGGCAGGTCCGGCATCAGTGCGATCGCATCGAGGCTGCGGCCGCCTTCGGTCGCCTCGGCCGGCACCGGCGCGCCGAGCAACAAGGCCAGCGCGTTCTCGTCCTGCATGCGCAGGCGCTGCTGCTCGGCATAGGACGCACGCGCGGACTCGGCCAGCGTCTCGGCCAGGCGGAGGTCGATCTCCGAGACCACGCCGCTGTCGAAGCGCATGCGCGTGAGCTTCTGCGACTCCTCGCGCGTGGCCAGGGTCTGGCGCGTGAGCTCGAGCAGCTGGTCGTCCGCGATCAGCGTGAGCCAGCCGCTGGCGACCGCGCCGATCAGGCTGATCTGCGCCGCCTTGCGCGATTCCTCGGTGGCGAGGAACTGCGCCAGCCCCTGCTCCTTGAGGCTGGCGACGCGGCCGAAGAAGTCGAGCTCCCAGGCGGTGATGCCGAGGTTGACCGAATAGCTCGATGCCACGCTGCCGCCCACGCCCACTGCCTGCAGCGCGTTCGGGCTCGAGCGCGAGCCGCTGGCCGTGAGATCGAGCGCGGGGAACTGGGCCGCACGCTGGATCTGGAACTGCGCGCGCGCCTGCTCGATGTTGAGCACGGACACGCGCAGGTCGCGGTTGTTGGCCAGCGCGGTCTCGATCAGCTTCGCGAGGCGCGCATCGGTGAAGAAGTCCTGCCAGGCGAGCGTGGAAGCAGGCGATTGGGGCGATTGCGCACTGCTTGCGGCCTGCGCGCCCGGATAGACGGCCGGCACCGGCGCGGCAGGGCGCTCGTAGGCCGGGATGAGCGAGCAGCCGGCCAGCACCATGGCTGCAGCGCCGGCCAGCGCGGTGGAGACGAATTTCTTCTTAGTCATGGGCTGGGGCTTCCTCGATGCCTGCGGCCTGCGCATGGCGCCTATCGACTTCGTGCTGGCGCTCGCTGCCCTTGAACAGGCTGCGCACGACCACGAAGAACACCGGCACGAAAATCACCGCGAGCGCGGTGCCGGTCACCATGCCGCCGATCACGCCGGTGCCGATCGCGCGCTGGCTCGCCGAGCCCGCGCCCGTGGCCAGCACCAGCGGCAGCACGCCGAGGCCGAAGGCCAGCGAGGTCATGATGATCGGGCGGAACCGCAGATGGGCGGCGGCCAGCGCCGACTCGACCACGCCCTTGCCCTGCGCCTGCAGGTCCTTGGCGAACTCGATGATCAGAATCGCGTTCTTGGCCGAGAGACCGATGATGGTGATCAGGCCGACCTGGAAGTACACGTCGTTCGAATAGGCGCGCAGCAGGGTCGCGAGCAGCACGCCCAGCACGCCCAGCGGCACCACCATGATCACGGACAGCGGAATCGTCCAGCTTTCGTACAGCGCGGCCAGGCACAGGAACACGGCAAGGATCGAGAAGGCGTAGAGGATGATCGCCTGCGCGCCGGCGAGCTTCTCTTCGCGCGACTGGCCGGTCCACTCGTAGCCGAAGCCCGGCGGCAGCTGCGCGGCGATCTTTTCGATCTCGGCCATCGCGGCGCCCGAGCTGGAGCCCGGCGCGGCCGAGCCCGAGATGCGGACCGCGGGGTAGCCGTTGTAGCGCACCGTCTGCTGCGCGCCGGTGATCCAGCGCGTGCTCGCGAAGGCCGACAGCGGCACCGGCAGGCCCTGCGTGTTGCTCGCGTTGAGCTTGAGCAGGTCCTCGGGCTGCATGCGGGCCGGCGCGTCGGCCTGCACCACCACGCGCTGCAGGCGTCCCTGGTTCGGAAAGTCGTTGATGTAGCTCGAGCCGAGCGCGGTCGACAGCGTGCTGTTGATGGCGTCGAAAGTGACGCCCAGCGCGTTCGCCTTGTCGCGGTCGATGTCGATCTGCAGCTGCGGCGCGTCTTCCAGGCCGTCCGGGCGCACCTGCGTCAGCAAGGAGCTTTTGCCGGCCATGCCGAGCAGCTGGTTGCGCGCGTTGATCAGCGCCTCGTGGCCGGCGCCGCCGCGGTCCTGCAGGCGGAAGCTGAAGCCGCTGGCGTTGCCGAGCTCGGGGATGGGCGGCGGCGACAGCGGGTAGATGAAGGCGTCGCGGATGCCCGACAGTGCCCCGAAGGCGCGGCCGGCCACCGCATCGGCCGATTGGCCCGGGTCGTGGCGTTGTTCCCAGTCCTTGAGCGTGACGAAGGCGAGGCCGGCATTCTGGCCCTGGCCCGAGAAGCTGAAGCCCAGCACGCCGACCATGCTCTCGACCTCGGGCTGCTTCAGGATGTACTTTTCGACGTCCTGCATCACCGACAGCATGCGCTCCTGGGTCGCGCCCGGCGGCAGCTGCACGTTGACGATGATGTAGCCCTGGTCTTCCTGGGGCAGGAAGGAGGTGGGCAGCTGGCGGTACACCAGCACCACCGCGGCAATGATGGCCACATAGATCACCAGGTAGCGCGCCGCGCGCTTGAGGATGCGCGCCACCAGGCTCTCATAGCCCTTGGCGGTGCGGGTGAAGCCGCGGTTGAACCAGCCGAAGAAGCCGCGCTTCTCGTGGTGGTGGCCGGCCTCCACCGGCTTCAGCAGCGTGGCGCACAGGGCCGGCGTGAGCGACAGCGCCATGAAGGCCGAGAAGGCGATCGAGGCCACCATCACCGCCGAGAACTGGCGATAGATGTTGCCGGTGGAGCCGGCGAAGAAGGCCAGCGGCACGAACACCGAGATCAGCACCACTGTCACGCCGATGATGGCGCCGGAGATCTGGCGCATCGCCTTGCGCGTGGCCTCCAGCGGCGGGAGTCCTTCCTCGCTCATGATGCGCTCGACGTTCTCCACCACCACGATCGCGTCGTCCACCACGATGCCGATCACCAGCACCATGCCGAACATGGTCAGCACGTTGATCGAGAACCCCAGCGCCAGCAGGATGCCGAAGGTGCCCAGCAACGCGATCGGCACCACCACGGTCGGGATGAGCGTGTAGCGCCAGTTCTGCAGGAACAGGAACATCACCAGGAAGACCAGCGCCACCGCCTCGAACAGCGTCTTCACCACCTCGGTGATGGAAATGTTCACGAAGCGCGAGCTGTCGTAGGGGATGGTCCACTTCACGCCCTGCGGGAAGTAGCGCTCGAGCTCGGCCATCTTGGCGCGGATCGCCTTGGCCGACTGCAGCGCGTTGCCGCCGGGAGCGAGCTGCACGCCGATGCCCACCGCCTGCTCGCCGTTCAGGCGTGCCGAGGTGGCATAGCCCTGGCCGCCGAGCTCGATGCGCGCCACGTCCTTGAGCCGGACGCTGGAGCCGTCGGTGTTGGCGCGCAGCACGATGTCGCCGAACTGCGAGGTCGTGGTGAGCTGGCCGTTGACCACCACGGTGGCCGCGATCGCCTGGCCCGCCACGTTGGGCAAGTCGCCGATGGTGCCGGAGGAGACCTGCGCGTTCTGCGCGCGGATCGCCGCGTTGACCTCGGCCGCCGACAGGTTGTAGCCCTGCAGCCTGGCCGGGTCGATCCAGATGCGCATCGCGCGCTCGGTGCCGAACAGCTGGGCCTGGCCGACCCCGGCCACCCGCTGCAGCTCGGGCACCACGTTGCGCGATGCGTAGTCGCCCAGCGCCGTGGTGTCGATCGCCGGGTTGTCGGAGGACAGCATCGTGAACAGCAGGAAGTTGTTGCGCGACTTGTCCACGCGCACGCCCTGCTGCGTCACCGCCGCCGGCAGCCGCGGCGTGGCGCGCGACAGCCGGTTCTGCACGTCCACCTGGGCGAGTTCGGCGTTGGTGCCGGTCTCGAAGGTGATGGTGATGGTGCCGGTGCCGTCGGCCTGCGCCACCGATTCCATGTAGATGAGGCCCGGCGAGCCGTTCATCTCGCGCTCGATGACCGAGAGCACGCTGTCCTCCAGCGTCTGGGCCGAGGCGCCGGGGTAGGCGACGTTGACGACGATGGCCGGCGGTGCCACCGGCGGGTACTGCGCGATCGGCAGCTGCGTGATGGACACGGCACCCACCACGATGACGAACAGCGCGATCACCCACGCGAAGATGGGACGGTCGATGAAGAACTTGGCCATGCGGGGACGCTCCTTACTGCTTCGCGGCAGGAGCCGAGGCGGCTGCCGCGGCAGCAGGAGCAGCGTTCGCGGAGCCGGCGGAAGCCGGCGTCGGCGCCTTCCAGGGCACCGCCTTCACCGGCGCGCCGGGCGGCATCATCATCAGCTTCTGGAAGCCGTCGACCATGACCTGCTCGCCGGCCTTCAGGCCATCGAGCACGATCCACTGGTTGTTCTGGGCCGCGCTGATCTTCACCGTGCGCTTGTGCATCTTGCCCTCGGCATCGACCACCGTCAGCGTGTCGCCCTGCTGGGTGCGCGTGACCGCCTGCTGCGGCACGGTGATCGCGTTGGTAGCCTGGGCCTGCTCCACCTTCACGCGCACGTAGAGGCCGGGCAGCAGTTCGCCCTTCGGATTCGGGACTTCGGCGCGCAGCGTGACCTGGCCGGTGGTGGAATCGACCGTCAGTTCGGAGAACAGCAGCTTGCCCGGGAGCGCGTATTCGCTGCCGTCTTCCAGCACGACGCGCACGCTGGCCGCGTCGGCGCCGCTGGTGCGCTTGAACTGGCCGGCCTCCATCGCGCGGCGCAGTCTGAGCACGTCGCTGGCCGATTGGGTGAAGTTCACGTACATCGGGTCGATCTGCTGGACCACGGCCAGCGCGGTCGCATCGCCCTGGCCCACCAGTGCGCCTTCGGTCACCAGCGCGCGGCCGATACGGCCGGAAATCGGCGCCGTCACGCTCGCGTAGCCGAGATTGATCCTGGCGGTCTGCACCGAGGCGCGGCCCACCGCAACATCCGCCTCGGCCGTCTTGGCCGCGGCCACGGCATTGAGATATTCCTGCTTGCTGACGGCGTTGGCTTCCACCAGCGGCTTGTAGCGCTCGGCCAGGGCCTTGGCCTGCACTGCATTGGCTTCGGCGCGCGCCAGGCTCGCCTGTGCGCTCTGCGCCGCGGCGGCGTAGGGCGCGGGGTCGATGTTGAACAGCGGCTGGCCTGCCTTCACGTCGCTGCCTTCGCGGAACAGCCGCTTCTGCAGGATGCCGGCGGCGCGGGCGCGCACCTCGGCCACGCGCGAGGCTTCGAGCCGGCCGGGCAGCTCGGTCACCAGGCCGACGTCGGTCGGCGTCGCGACCACCACCCCGACTTCGGGCGGCGGCGGCGCGCCGCCGCCGGCACCACCGCCCTGGGCGGCAGCGGCCGGCGCTCCGCTCTTGCCGCAGGCCGCGAGCGCAAGCACCGCAGCGACCGCGGCCGCGACGGCCGCGCGGCGCGGCGAAAACAACGAATGACGCGAGACATGCAGTTGGGGCATGCGAATCCTTTGAGCAAAGAAGGGGGACGGTACGTCGCGGCGCAGGTGCTTAAAGCATCACGGCGAGTCAGGCCATCGGGAGGGGCCTGAGTTTACATACATTCATGCATGTATAGTGATTACCCTCACGTAAATAAGGGGGCATGGTGGTCCGACGAACCAAGGAAGAGGCGCTGGCGACACGGCACAGGCTGCTCGATGCTGCCGAAGTGCTGTTTCAAAGCCAAGGCGTTTCGCAGACCTCATTGCAGCAGATCGCGCAGCAGGCCGGCGCCACGCGCGGCGCAATCTACTGGCACTTCAAGGACAAGGCGGACCTCTTCAACGCGATGATGGAGCGCGTCACGCTGCCGCTGGAGGCGGCGACGCGCGAGGCCAGCACGACGGGCGAGGATCCGCTGGCGGCGATCGAGCGGGTGATGGTCCAGGCCCTGAGCCTGATGGTCAGCGACCCGCAGGTGCGGCGCGTGTTCGAGGTCGCCACGCTCAAGGTCGAATACACCAGCGACATGGAGGCGGTGCTGCAGCGTCACCGCAGCGCGCGCAACGAATGCGTGGTCGATTTCGGCAATGCGCTGCAGCACGCGGCGCGGCAGGCGGGCATCCAGCTGCCGATCCCGGTCAAGACCGCGGCCTACGGCCTGCATGCGGTGATCAGCGGCCTGATCCAGGACTGGCTGCTGGAGCCCGAGGCCTTCGATCTCGTGCCGGCCGGCCGCGACATCTTCCGCGTGTACCTGGCGGGCCTCGGGTTCGAGCGCGCCCATCCGCGGTCGTCGACGCAGCCTGCAAGGCCGCAGCCTGATGGGCGATAATGCTAGGCTCCGGTCGCTGGCCGGAGCCCCATCTCGCTGTATTTCAACGGATAGAATTCGGCCCTCCGAAGGCTGAGATCCAGGTTCGATTCCTGGCGGCGGGACCAGAACATCGTTTCGCACGGTCTCAAAACAGCTCAGAACCCGCATGTTTCCTGGCATTGCGGGTTTTTTGTTGCCTCACGCAATCACGCTACGTAGCATGACATACCGTCAAATTGACGGTAGCTCTGACGGTATCTCACCACCGTCAAGGCCGACATACCGTCACAGGAGGCAGCGATGGCACTCGGGGACACGTTCGTTCGACAGGTCAAGCACAGTGGCAGGCCCAGCGGGGACAAGTACACCGACGGCGGTGGCATGTACCTTCTGGTCAGCGCTGCCGGCAAGTACTGGAGGATGGACTACCGGTTTGACGGCAAGCGCCGAACCCTGGCCCTGGGCGTCTACCCTGAGGTTTCGCTGGCCAAGGCCCGCCAGCGACGCGAAAAAGCGCGGGAACAACTGGCCGACGACATCGACCCGGGAGTGGCAAAGCGCGAGGAACAACGCGCCAAGGCCGATGCGGCCGCGAACACCTTCGAGGCTGTGTCGCGCGAGTGGTTGGAAAAGACGGCGAACAAGCGCGCAGCGGTCACGCAGGCCAAGGTCACGAGCTGGCTCGAGAAGGACGTTTTCCCGTTCATCGGCAAGCTGCCCATCTCGACCATCCGGGCCAAGGACGTGCTGGACAAGGTGGCGCGTCGCATGGAGGCACGCGGCATTCATGAAAGCGCCCATCGCATCGTGCAGATCTGCTCGCAAGTGTTCCGCTATGCGGTGGCGGTCGGTCATGTGGATCGCGACGTAACCGTCGACCTTCGAGGCGCGCTGGTATCGGTCGACAAGACCAACTATGCCGCCATCACTGATCCGAAGCGGGTCGGTCAGCTCATGCGCTTGATCTACGCCTATGAAGGGCACCCGACCGTGCGGGCAGCGCTGCAGCTGTCGCCGTTGGTGTTCGTGCGCCCCGGCGAACTACGGGCGGCAGAGTGGAGCGAGATGGACCTGGACGCGGGCGAATGGCGAATTCCTGGTTCACGAATGAAGATGAAGGTTGAGCACCTCGTACCACTCTCACGGCAGGCAGTGCGAATCCTGCGAGAGGTGCAGCCCATCAGCGGGCACGGTCGGTATGTGTTCCCGAGCATCCGCACTGGGGAGCGCTGCATGAGCGAGAACACCGTCAATGCGGCGCTGCGGGGCATGGGCTATGCCAAGGAAGTGATGACTGCCCATGGCTTTCGGGCGATGGCCCGGACGATCATGGACGAGGTGTTGGGCGAGCGACCCGACTTGATCGAACACCAACTTGCACATAGTGTGAAAGATCCCAATGGGCGAGCCTACAACCGCACTGCTCACTTGCCTGCGCGCAGGGCAATGATGCAGCACTGGGCGGACTACTTGGACGACTTGGCTCAAAGCGCCAAGGCTATTGTGTTCAAGGCGACATAACTTCTGTTGAGGCTGCAGCGGTTTGCCTATAGGTCTGCTGAGAGGCCGCTAAATCTACCCGGCGACCGGCAAAGCGGCTGCCTGAGCTTCGCGTTTCGACATCCGTCAAGGCGCGCACTGCTGGTCGCGGTGTAGGGTGGTTGAATTGATCCATCGTGCTCAATCGTTCAGCGCGTCGAGGTGCGCGACTGTCTTGCCCGCCTACGCGGATGCCGGCCGCCGCGCCATCAACCTCGCTCGGCGCGATTTGGCGATAGAACAGATGCGAGTAGAAGCAATCCTGCAGAGTCTCGACCAAGGCAGACAGGTCGCTGCCATGCTGGCGGCCAAACCTGCGGAGAAGCGACGTGCAGAGTTGCCGCGTCGCTGCGAGGACGAGCGTCTCGCTCGCATGGGATGCCTTCGCTGACTAGTTGGCCGAGTTCGGTGCACGGTAATAGTCCGACGAAGGCCGTCCTTGCCTGATGCGCAGGCTGCAGGAAGCATCTGACCTCAATCGCAGACCCGCTTGGAGGTGTGCGCTAAAGGAGATGGTGCACACCATGAAGATTGAGCAAGACCCAGGCAAGGCCAGCCGGCGACATCACGACCGAGCGTTCAAACAGGAGCTGGTACGACAAAGCTTGGAGCCGGGCGCGTCCGTGTCGGCAATCGCGCTGCACAGCGGCATCAACGCCAACATGCTGTTCAAGTGGCGCAGGGAGCATCTTCGGGCTGCAGGCGGCACGGCGGCGGCTGTACTGTTGCCGGTGAATGTCGCGCCGGCGGCCGAGGTCATGACGATTCCCGCGTCAGGCGAGCTTGCTGCGGCGCCACCGAGGTCGGCACCGCGCAGCGGCATTATTGAGTTGGAGTTCGCCGGCGCCCAGTTGCGCTTGCGCGGGCCTGTCGACGAAGACAGCCTGCGCAGTGTCCTGTGCGCGCTGCGCCAGAGCGCATGATCGGCCCGCGCGCTGGCACTCGGGTCTGGCTGGCCGCCGGCGTGACGGACATGCGCTGCGGCATGGACACGCTGGCGGCGAAGGTTCAGACGGCACTCACCGAGGACCCGTACTCGGGCCATGTCTTCGTCTTCCGCGGCCGCCGCGGGGACCTGGTCAAACTGCTGTGGAGTGACGGCGACGGCATGTGCCTGTTGGCCAAGCGCCTGGAGCGTGGCCGCTTCATCTGGCCGCAGGCCGAGTCGGGCTCGATCTCGCTGAGCGCTGCACAGCTGTCGATGCTGCTGGAGGGCATCGACTGGCGCCGGCCCGAGCGCACCTGGCAGCCGCGCGCGGCGGCATAGGTGGCCTTCTCCAGTTGACAGGACAACTCCCGCTGTAGGAATGGGTGGCGACAGGCACAGTCGCACCCATGACCTGCGAGGAACTGCTTGTTGCCAACGCCGCTCTCAGCGGCGAGGTGCAGCGCTCGCAAGAGGCATTGAAGATCGCCCTGCTCACCGTCGAGAAGCTCAAGGTCGAGGTGGCGTATTTGCGTCGCATGAAGTACGGCCGCTCCAGCGAGCAGCTCGAGCACGCGCAGCTTGAGCTCGTGGGCGGCCAGCTCGCGCAGCCGGCATTGACGCAGACGACACAGGCCGAGGGCGCCGACACCGAAGACGGCGAGCACCCTTCCAACGTCACATCCATCGAGCAGGGCCGCAAGAAGCGGCAGGCCCGACAGCGCACCGGCGTGCGGGACTTGCCGGATCACCTCCCGCGACGCACCGTGATGCACACGCCGCACAGCGGTTGCAACTGCGAGGCTTGCGGTCGCGGTCTGCGCGAGATCGGCCAGGACGTCTCGGAGGTACTGGACTACGAGCCGGGCAGCTTCCATGTCGTGCGCCACGTTCGCCCCAAGCTCGCTTGCGCGAGCTGCAGCACGATCACGCAGGCGCCCGCGCCGGGTCGACCCATCGATCGTTGCATGGCCGGAACCGGCCTGCTCTCACACGTGTTGGTGAGCAAGTATTGCGACCACAACCCTCTGTACCGGCTGTGCCAGATCTACGCCCGTGATGGCGTGGAGCTGCAGCGCTCGACGCTGGCGGACTGGGTGGCGCAGGCGGCACGCCTGCTGAGCCCGCTGGCCGAAGCCATCGGCCGCTACGTCTTGGCTGCCGACAAGATCCATGGCGACGACACGCCGATCCGCGTGCTCGGCGGCGCAGGCGCCAAGGCTCGCACGGGACGCCTGTGGGTGTACGTGAGGGACGACCGCCCCAGCGGCGACACGGCGCCCCCGGCGGTGTGGTTCCAGTACTCGGCGAACCGCAAGGGCGAGCATCCAGTGCGCCACCTGAGGCACTTCAGGGGTGTCTTGCAGGCTGACTGTGGCGCGACTATCTGGCTG
>NZ_JAGGNV010000023.1 GCF_018614955.1 Variovorax paradoxus | reverse complement strand
ACCAAGAGGTTGCCTTATGAGCCAGCGCACCATCCTGTATGTCGAGGACAACGAGTACAACCGCAAGATCGTGCGGCAGCTGCTCAAGCGTTCGTCCTGCCGCCTGATCGAGGCGGGGGACGGAGAGACCGGCGTCGCGCTCGCGCAGCAGGACTTGCCCGATCTCATCCTGATGGACGTGCAACTGCCCAAGATGTCCGGGCTCGACGCCACCAAGCGATTGACCACCGACGCCCTCACGCGCCACATCCCGATCATCGTGATCACCTCGTATGCACTGAGCGGGGACCGCGAGAAGGCGATGCAGGCCGGCGCGTCCAGCTACCTCGCAAAGCCCTACAGTCCGAGCGAGCTGCTTGCCATGGTCAAGCAGTTTCTTCCGGACCTCTGAAGCAAGCCGAAAGGGGGTTCCATGCCGAAGACAGTTCGAAGCGCCGCGTGCACAGCGATCGCAGGGCTGCTGACGTTGAGCCTCGGCGCGCTCACCGCGCACGCCGAGGAGGAGCAGGCTCAGCAGTTCACGCCGGAGTTCCGCCAGGTTCACAAGGGCATCGACCCGAAGCACACCCCGAAGATCACGGCACCGGACAGCGTACGCCGAGGGGCTTGGTTCAACGTGACGGTCAGCGTCGGAACCGGATCGCTGCACCCCTCCCTTGCGGAGCACTTCGTGCGCTACGTCGCGTTGTACAAGGACACGGTGGAGATCGCACGCGTCTACCTGCATCCGGTGTATTCGTCGCCGACGGTGACCTTTACGGTGGCGCTCGACGAAGGAGGGTCGCTCACGGCGATTGCCGAACCGACGCATTCCGCCGCCTGGGAGGCGTCGAAAAAGATCACCGTGCTTCCTTGAGGCGAAGCGTCCCTCGTCGCTGCCTCAGCGCGCCTTCATCTCGACGGTGAGCTGCGCAGGCTGCTGCTCGCCGACGGTGACGCTCGCGGGCACCGTGCCCAGCCGCTCATGCCAGATCTGGAGCTTGTATTGGCCCGGCGGCAGATTGTCGAAGGCAAAGCCCCCATCGGCGCCGGTGACCGCGTAGAACGGGTGTGCAGCCACCACCACCCACGCGGTCATCCAGGAATGCAGGTCGCATTCGATGCGCACGATCTCGGGCTTGGCGAAGGTGACTGGAATCGTCCGGCCCATCGGCTGCGTTCGACTGAACGACACGTTGAGCTTCGGGGTCGCATGAATGTTGTGGAGCAGGCGATCGCTGTTCAGAAAATCCACCGTTCCGCCGGCTGGAACGATGACGACCCTCGGCACGAACGAGCATCCCTTCTGATCGAGTTCCACCTTCTCGTTTCGCGCCGGCGCCGCGGCACCCGGCGGCGGATTCTCGAGCCATACGACGGCATTGCGGATCTCGCGATTGACAGACACCTGCAGGTCGTCCGCGAGCTTTTCGTTGCCGCAGAGATACTGGTCGATCGTGACCGGCACTGTCTGCCGCGCAGGGGCGGCACCGGCGTACAGGACCTTGCCCCTCAGCTCGCCAGCGAGGCAGTGGCCAGGCAGGACGCAAGACAGGAGCAGCAGCCCGAAGACTCTCGGCAACCGAACTCCATGCAATGGAAAGTCCTTCATCTGTAGCCTGCCTTGGCATCGTCCAAGCGGTGAGCTCCGGGGGCCTGCGCGCTTGTGCGCCGCCTTGCAAAAGGTAGTCCTGGACGCCGGGACCGTCAATACGTCGAACGCGAAAAGGCATCGTCCAGGCGATATATTGCGCGATCGCGTATCGAAGCTGGAAGTCCATGGACCGCCTGGAAAACATAGAGACATTCGTTCGGGTCGCGCAGACACAGAGCTTCGCCGAGGCTGCCAGGCAGTTGCGCGTGGCCAAGTCGGTGGTCACCAGCCGCGTGAAGCAGCTCGAAGACCACGTCGGTGCGCCGCTGTTCCACCGCAGCACGCGGGTCGTGCGGCTCAGCGACGTCGGGCAGGCCTTCCTGCGCGACTGCACCGAGCTGGTCGGGCGGGCCAACGACATCATGGACCAGATGCGCGGCGCGCGGGCCGGGCCGACCGGCACGCTGCGCGTCCACGCGCTGACCGGCTTCGTGCTCGGCCATTTCGCATCCTTGCTGCGCGCCTTCCAGGTCAGCTACCCCGACATCCGTCTCGAACTGATCGTGAGCGACGCGGTGGTGGACCCGGTCAAGACCGGCGTGGACTGTGCGCTGCAGATCTTCCCGGCCGCCTCGACCGAGCTGGTCTCGCGCCCGCTCTTCCCGGTGCGCCGCGTGTTCTGCGCCACGCCCGAGTACCTGCGCACGCACGGCGCGCCGCAGAGCCCGCGCGATCTGCACAAGCACACGCTCGGCCTCTATTCCGGCTACCCGACCCGCGACCGCTGGACCTTCCATCACGAAGGCGAGCAGGTGACGATCTACATGAGCGCCGCATTGCTGACCAACAGTGTGCACCTGCTGCGCGAGTACGCGCTCGAACATGCCGGCATCGTCTGCCTGCCGACGCTGGTGGCGGGCGATGCGATCCTGCGCGGCGAACTGCAGGTGGTGCTGCCCGAGCACCAGCTCTCCTCGTTCTCGCTCAGCGCGGTCTATGCGGGCACTTCGCGCAATGCCTTCAAGCTGCGCCTGTTCATCGAGCACATCACCGCAGCCTTCTCGCGCGTGCCGCCGTGGGATGCGGCGATGATCGAGCGCGGCTTGCTGCCGGCCGAGCTGATCGCGGACGCTTAGGATCGGGTCGCATCGGGAATTGATTCCCTTGCACGCACGCCCGGTATGCGGTACGGGCCGTGCGACCCCACTGCGCCGGCCCTTCGGGCTTCCCTGCAGTGCTCGCCTTTCGCGGGGTCTCGCTCGAACTCGCTTCGGAGACCAAATGGCCCCCGGCTTGCCACTTCGTGTGCTGCGCCACCCCCCGAGGGGGAGGCTCGGCCCGTCTTGGGGCGGCCCGGCGTCGGCCGCAATCGCGAGCCCTGATCCGCGAAAGGCTGCGCGCTTCGGCGCCGCAGAGGGGGATCGCCCGCCTCCGCACCCCAGCGTGACGACCAACCCCATCCCGGGTTAACCCTGCGGATTGACCGGATTCGCCGAACAATGCGGCCCGCATTTAGGCCCTACCCGAGGGGGCCTTCGTTTCCTAGAGTTCAGTCATCGCAGCGCACCGCTGCGCCGACGACCCCAGGAGACAAGCCCATGACCGCCACCGGCTACCAGACCCGCTTCGGGTCCCTCGAGGATTTCGACAAAGGCCACGTCGAGCCGATCGCCGACGACGTGCGCCACTACGCCTTCTCTAACTGTTTCGAGATCGCGAGCAAGAGCAAGCCCTACGAGAAGGTCGTGTTCGGCCAGAACCAGATCTACGTGCTCGAGACCCTGCGCGCCGAAGGCACTTCCCCCTGGTACACCTGCGCGCACGATGAGTTCGCGCTGGTGATGGACGGCGAGCTCGAGGTCCACCTCATCAAGCTCGACGCTTCCCAGACGGTCGCCGACGTAGAGAAGAACGGCGCGGTGCGCGTGAAGGGCGAACCCAAGGGCCAGAAGATGGGCTGGATGAAGCTCTCGCGCGGCCACCAGGGCCTGCTGCCGAAGAACACCGCCTACCAGTTCCGCGCGCCCGGCGAGCCCGGCGTGATCGTGCTGCAGACCTGCAAGGGCGAACTCTCGGTCGAGAAGTGGGCCGAGATCTGCCAGACGCACTGAACCCACGGAGGAATCAAGCCATGAACGCACCCGCAGAACTCGCCAAGGTCATCGCGTCGCAGCCCGACGCCACGCTCGGCTACAAGGACTTCTCGCTCGGCAGCTTCGGCTTCCGGCGTGACGAATATTTCGTCCACATCACCTGGAAGACCCGAGACGGCCGGCCGATGAGCCACACCATGGACGCCGGCAACTACCTGCGCGCGCTGATGCGCGACGTGGCCTGGGGCTTCTTCTACGGCTGGGTCAACTTCGACGACGTGGTCGGCACCGTCAACCACTACCAGTCGGTGGACCTCTACGCCGGCAGCTACAACGGCACGATGAAGGAAGCCGGCATCGACCTGCTCGAGAACTTCCCGACCGCGCAGATCCGCGCCACCTTCGAGGCCATGCTCGACGACTGGACCAACGAGAGCTTCGACCCCTTCAGCGCGCCGCAGGAAACCGGCTCGCCCTATGGCCGGAAGAAGGGCAACAACACCGCCAAGATCACCCGGGCGCGCGAGCTCGCCAAGCGCTGCGTCGGCCTGAAGGACGACCTCCGGCTGCGCAGCGACGACACCGGCGCGCCGATCAACCGCGCCTTCGCCGACGTGCCGCAGGGGGAGCCCGAGCTGCACCCCGAGCCCGGCTTCGAGAACGAGGTGCATGCCTTCAACCTCTTCGGCTTCCTGAGCCGCTCGCAGGTGACGTGGAACCCGAGCTTCACCTCGGTGGTGAAGCACAGCTTCATGTGCCCGACCACCGAAGAGCACATCCTGCCGATCATCCATGGCAACGACCGGGTCGAGTGGTTCTTCCAGATGACCGACGAGATCCATTGGGACTGCGGCGACAAGAACACCGGCAAACCCATGGCCCGCGTGATCATGAAGGCCGGCGACATGGCCGCCATGCCCGCCTACTGCCGCCACCAGGGCTTCAGCCCGAAGCGCTCGATGCTGCTGGTGTGGGAGAACGGCTCGCCGAGCCTGGTCTACGAGATCCAGAAGGGCGAGAGTCCCGAGATCCCGGTGAGTTTCTAGTGGAAAACGCGCCGCAGAGCGGCGCGTCCTTCTGTGTGTTTGAGGAGACAAAGATGGCAGACCGCATCCGGTCCGGTGCTGGCGCAGCTTCGCGCCGGCGATTCATCCAGCAGGCCGGCGCAGGGTCGGCGGCCGTCGCGGCGGCGACGCTGGGCCTGGCGGCGCAGGACGCCGAAGCGGCACCGGCCTTCGACGCGAGCTACGACGTCGTGGTCTGCGGCAGCGGCTGCGGCGGGCTGGCCTCGGCGCTGTTCGCGCGCTGGCAGGGCAACAGCGCGGTGATCCTCGAGAAAGCCGGCAGCATCGGCGGCACCACCGCCAAGGCCGCCTTCTGGTACTGGGTGCCGAACAACGAGGCGATGAAGAAAGCCGGCATCGCCGACCCCAAGCCTGACTTCCTGAAGTACGTGGCGCGCCTGTCGAGCCCGCAGACCTACGACCCGGCGCATCCCCGCCTGGGCCTCACGCCATGGGAGTACGACATGTGCTCCGCTTTCTACGACAGCGCCTCGCCGGCGGCCGAGCTGCTGGCGGCCAAGGGCGCGCTGCCTTACCGCCACGTGGCCGACGTGCCCGACTACTTCGCCGAGCTGCCGGAAGACAAGGCGCCCAAGGGCCGCGTGCTGGTGCCGAAGGACGCGATCCCGAGCATGTCCGACGGCGGTCTGGTGGCGGTGCGCACCCTGTCGACCAAGGCGCGGCAGGAGGGCATTCCGATCCGCACCGGCATGCGCGTGACCAAGGTGCTGCAGGACAGGTCGGGCCGCGTGATCGGCGTCGAAGCGAAGGACGAGCTCGATGCCACGGTGCGCCTGCGCGCGAGGAAGGCCGTGATCTTCGCCACCGGCGGCTTCACGCACAACGCCGAGCTGCGCAAGAACTTCTTGAACGGCCCGATCTACGGCGGCTGCGCGGCGCCCAGCAACGAGGGCGACTTCGTGCAGATCGCCAGCCCGCTCGGCGCGCAGCTGCGCAACATGAACTACGCCTGGACCTGCCCGATCCCGATGGAGAAGGCGATCGCCAAGGACGGCTCGATCTCGGGCATGTTCTCGGTGGCCGGCGACTCGATGCTCTTCGTCAACAAGTACGGACAGCGCAACGTCAACGAGAAGCTGCAGTACAACGAGCTGGCCCAGACCTTCTTCGAGTGGGACGGCGCCAAGGCCGAGTACCCGAACCTGGTGCGCATCGCGGTCTGGGACCAGCGCTCGCAGCAGCATTCGGCCAGCGCTGAGTACGGCCGGCTGATCGTGCCGCTCGGCACCGACGACCGCCACGTGATCAAGGGCGCGACCCTTGCGGAGCTGGCGCGCGCCATCGACGAGCGCCTGGCCAAGTACGCCAGCGCCACCGGAGGTGCGAAGCTCGCGCCCGATTTCCTGCCCAACCTGCAGGCCGCCATCGCGCGCTTCAACCAGTTCGCGAAGACCGGCAAGGACCTCGATTTCCAGCGCGGCGATCGCATCGTCGAGCAGCTCTTCAACGGCGACGTGAAGGCCGAGCCGGGCCGTACCAACCTGACGATGTGGCCGCTGGCCGATGCCGGGCCGTACTACGCGGCGCTGGTCGTCGCCGGCACCCTCGACACCAAGGGCGGGCCCAAGACCGACACCCGCGGCCGTGTGCTCGACGGCGCCGACCGGCCGATCCCCGGCCTCTACGGCGTCGGCAACTGCGTCGCCTCGGCCTCCGGCCGCGCCTACTGGGCCGGCGGCGCGACGCTGGGGCCGATCATCGCCTTCGCCTACCGCGCCGCGAACGCCGCGCATGCCGAAGGCAGGAGCGCCGCATGAAGACCTGGCTTCTCATGTCGGCGCTGGCGCTCGCCGCGAACCTGGCCCACGCGCAATCGCCCGGCCAGCGCCTCGCGCAGACCGCGTGCACCCAGTGCCACAGCTTCGGCAAGGGCGAGCCGCACGGCGTCGGGCCCAACCTGTTCGGCCTGCTCGGAAAGCCGGCGGCATCCAACGCCGGTTTCACCTATTCGAAACGGTACCTCGACGCGATGAAAGGCAAGACCTGGGATCGCGCGCTGCTCGACAAGTGGCTCACCGACACGCAGGCCGTCGCGCCCGGCAACACGATGGTCTATTTCCAGGACGACCCGAAGAAGCGCGCCGCGCTCATCGAGTACATGCAATCGCAGAAGTGAAAGAAGGAGACACACCATGGCTCTCACCCGCCAAACCATGACCGACGAGCAGCGCAAGTCGGTGGCGCTCGAATACCTCAAGGCTTACGACAACGGCGGCGTCACTTCCACCGGCGGCTCGATCCTCGACCTGTTCGCGAGCGATGCGCAGGTCTACTTTCCGAAATGGGGCCTGGCCAACGGCAAGGACGAGATCGGCAAGCT
Source organism: Variovorax paradoxus (assembly GCF_018614955.1). Taxonomy (GTDB): domain Bacteria; phylum Pseudomonadota; class Gammaproteobacteria; order Burkholderiales; family Burkholderiaceae_C; genus Variovorax; species Variovorax paradoxus_J. Next base: position 43,834 of record NZ_JAGGNV010000023.1, on the reverse strand, counting down.
CTTCGGCGAAGGCAGCCGCGGCAAATCAATCCGCCACGACTACGCCGGCTTCAACTGGATCTTCACCGGCACCGACCTGTTCGCCTGCGAAGGCACGAGCTACGGCGAGCATGCCGACGGCCCCTGGCGCGCGGGCGTGCCCGAGTGGGGCGCGGGCCGCTGGTGCGACGTGTTCGAAGTGCGCGACTGGCTGATCCAGCGCTGCTTCATCTACCTCGATCCCGACTACGCGGGCAAGGACACCGCGCGCTATCCGTGGTTGGCCGGAAAGACGACCTGACATGAAACTCGAAGACATCCAGCAGGCCGCGGGCCTCAAGACACCCATCCGCCACCAGCTCTTCATCGACGGCCGCTTCGTCGATGCCGAATCGGGAGAGACGCTGGCCACGCTGAACCCGCACGACAACTCGACCATCGCCGAGGTCGCGCTGGCCGGCAAGGCCGACGTCGACCGTGCCGTGGCCGCGGCGAAGCGCGCCTTTCCGGCCTGGAGCCGGATGGCCGCGGCCGACCGAGGACGCATCCTGCTCAAGCTCGCGGACCTGATCGAGGCCAACGCCGAAGAACTCGCGCGCCTCGAATCGCTGGACACCGGCCATCCGGTGCGTGATTCGCGCAAGCTCGACGTGCCGCGCACGGCAGCCTGCTTTCGCTACTTCGGCGGCATGGCCGACAAGTTCCAAGGCGAGACCATTCCGGTGGAGCAGGGCTTCCTCAACTACACGCTGCGCGAGCCGGTCGGCATCGTGGGCCAGGTGGTGCCGTGGAACTTCCCGCTCATGTTCACGAGCTGGAAGATGGCGCCGGCGCTCGCCGCCGGCAACTGCATCGTGATGAAGCCGGCCGAGATCACGCCGCTCAGTTCGCTCAAGATCGTCGAGCTCATGGCCGAGGCCGGCATGCCCGCCGGCGTGGTCAACATGCTGCCGGGGCTGGGCAGCGTCGCGGGCCAGTACATCGCCGAGCATCCGGAGATCGCGAAGATCGCCTTCACCGGCAGCACCGCCACCGGCCGGCGCATCGTGCAGGCCAGTGCCGGCAACCTCAAGAAGGTGCAGCTCGAACTCGGCGGCAAGGGTCCCAACATCGTGTTCGAGGATGCCAACCTGCAAGCCGCCGTCAACGGCAGCGCCTGGGCCATCTTCCACAACCAGGGGCAGGCCTGCATCGCGGGGTCGCGCCTGATGCTGCACGAGAAGATCGCCGACGCCTTTCTCGACCAGTTCATCCCGCTCGCCAAGTCGATCCGGCTCGGCAACCCGCTCGACGATGCCACCGAGATGGGTCCGCTCACGAGCGCGCAGCATCGCGAGCGCGTGCTGAGCTATGTCGAAGTGGCGAAAGGCGAGGGCGGAGAAGTGCTGGCCGGCGGCGGCTCGCCCGGCGGCGAACTCGCGAAAGGCTGCTACGTCGAGCCGACGGTGGTGCGCACGAAGTCGTATCGCGACCGCGTGGCGCAGGAGGAGGTCTTCGGCCCCTTCGTCACCGTGCTCACCTTCAAGGACGAGGCCGAGGCGATGCAGATCGCCAACGGCACCGACTACGGCCTCGGCAGCGGCCTGTGGACCAGCAACCTGCAGCGCGCGCACCGGGTCGCGCGCGACCTGCACGCGGGCATGGTCTGGATCAACAGCTACAAGCGCGTGAATCCCGGCTCGCCCTTCGGCGGCGTCGGCCAGAGCGGCTATGGGCGCGAGATGGGCTTCGATGCGATGCGCGAATACACGCAGGTGAAGAGCGTCTGGGTCAATGTCGACGCGCAGATCCCGCCGCACTTCGTGCGTTGAGCACACCAACCAGAAAGCACCGAATGATCGTTCCCTTCACCAGGATCCTCGCCGCCTGCGCCGTGCTGCTCGGCGCGGTGGGCCCGCTGCATGCACAGCCGGCCTGGCCGAGCAAGCCCGTGCGCGTGGTCGTTGCCTTCCCGCCCGGCGGCATCGTCGACACCGTGGCGCGCCAGCTGCAGCCTCGGCTGCAGGCGGCGCTCGGGCAGCCCGTCCTCATCGACAACCGCGGCGGCGCCGGCGGCACGGTGGGTTCGGCCGAGGTGGCCAGGGCCGCGCCGGACGGCCACACGCTGCTGATGGTGTTCGACAGCTACGCGACCTATCCGCTGGTCTACCCCAAGCTCACGTTCGACATCGCGAAGGACCTGCAGCCCGTGACGCAGATCGCGAGCAATCCGCTGGTGCTGGTGGTGAACCCGAAGGTGCCGGCCGCCGACTTCAAGAGCTTCGTCAACCTGCTCAAGTCGCAGCCGGGGCAGTACAACTACGCGAGCGTCGGACCTGGATCGAGCAATCACCTGACGGCCGAGCTCTTCAAGGCCCAGACCGGCACCTTCGTCACCCACATCCCCTATCGCGGCGGCGGCCCTGCGCAACAGGACTTGCTGGGCGGCCAAGTCGAGATGATGTTCCTCTCGGCCGTGCTGGCGCAGCCGCACGTGAAGGCCGGCAAGCTTCGTGCGCTGGCGCAGACCGGCGCACGGCGCGTTCCCGCCTATGCAGAGACGCCGACCGTGGCCGAGGGTGGCTACCGCGGCTTCGAAGTCAACTCCTGGGTCGGCCTGCTCGCGCCGGCCGGCACGCCGCGCGCCGTGATCGACCGGCTGCAGTCCGAGGTGCGCAAGATCGTGACCGACCCCGCCTTCGACCAGCGGCTGCGCGAGCAGGGCCTGACCGGCATCGCGAGCACGCCCGAGCAGTTCGCTGCCGCGCTCAAGACTGAGCAGGACAAGTGGACGCGGCTGGTGCGCGAGCGCAACCTGAGCCTCGAATAGGGCACATCGTCATGCGCGACTTCGTCTACACCAGCCAGCCGCAGCGCGTGGTCTTCGGCGCCGGAACCCTTCAGCATCTGGCGCGCGAGATCGATGCGCTGGGCGCGCGTCGCGCGCTGGTGCTGTGCACGCCCGAGCAGCGCGCCCAGGCCGAGCGCGTGGCCGAGCTGCTGGGCGCCCAGGCCGCCGGCATCTTCGACCGCGCCGCGATGCACGTGCCGATCGAGACCGCGCGCGAAGCCCGCGAGCTCGCACGGCAGCTCGACGCCGACTGCGCCGTGGCCATCGGCGGCGGCTCCACCACCGGCCTGGGCAAGGCCATCGCGCTCGACTCCGGCCTGCCGATCCTGGCGATCCCCACCACCTACGCGGGCAGCGAGATGACGCCGATCTACGGCCTGACCGAAGCGGGCCTCAAGAAGACCGGCAAAGATGCGCGCGTGCTGCCGCGCACCGTGATCTACGACCCCGAGCTCTCGAAGAGCCTGCCGGTGGGTTTGAGCGTCACCAGCGGCATCAATGCGATCGCGCACGCGGCCGAGGGGCTGTATGCGCAGGACAGCAACCCGGTGATGGACCTGATGGCCGAGGAAGGCATCGCCGCGATCGCGCGTGCGCTGCCGGTAATCCGCCGCCAGCCCGAGGACATCGAGGCACGCTCCGATGCGCTCTATGGCGCCTGGCTGTGCGGCAGCGTGCTGGGCAACGTCGGCATGGCGCTGCACCACAAGCTGTGCCACACGCTGGGCGGCAGCTTCAACCTGCCGCATGCGGAGGTGCACACGGTGGTGCTGCCGCATGCGATCGCCTACAACGCGGATGCGGCGCCGCGGGCGATGCAGCGTATCGCGCGGGCGCTGGGCCGCGAGAACGCAGCGCAAGGGCTCTTCGAGCTGGCGCGCGACAACGGCGCGCCGACTGCGCTCAAGGACATCGGCATGAAGGCAGGCGACCTCGACCGCGCGGCGGACATCGCGGCGGCCAACTCGTACTGGAATCCGCGTCCGGTGGAACGCGAGGCGATCCGTGCGCTGCTGCAGCGCGCCTTCGAGGGCGAGCCGGCCTGAGATCCCGTGTGCAAGAAGAGAAGCAAAAGAAGGAGACGACCATGACATTCAATCGCAGACAGTTCACCCAGGCCGCGGCCGCGCTCGCCGCGAGCGGCGCCGCGCCGCTGGTGTTCGCCGCCGACACGCTGAAGATCGGCTACGTGTCGCCGCAGACCGGGCCGCTCGCGCCCTTCGGCGAGGCCGACAAGTGGGTCATCGAGCAGATGAAGACCGCCTTCAAGGACGGCATCAGCGTCGGCGGCAAGAAGTACGCGGTGCAGATCGTGCTGAAGGACAGCCAGTCCAATCCCAACCGGGCGGGCGAGGTCGCCAACGACCTGATCCTCAAGGACAAGGTGGCGCTGGTGCTGACCGCCGGCACGCCCGAGACGGCCAATCCGGTGAGCGATGCCTGTGAGCTCAACGAAGTGCCCTGCGTCTCCAGCGTGGTGCCGTGGCAGCCCTGGTTCTTCGGCCGCAAGGGCGATCCGGCCAAGGGCTTCGCCTGGACCTACCACCTGTTCTGGGGGCTGGAGGATGTCATCGCCAACTTCACCAACGGCTGGAAAACCATCGAGACCAACAAGAAGGTCGGCGGCCTGTTCCCCAACGACGGCGACGGCAATGCCTGGGGCGACAAGGAGCTCGGCTTCCCGAAGCCGCTGGCGCAAATGGGCTTCACGCTCACCGACCCGGGTCGCTTCCAGAACGGCACGCAGGACTTCAGCGCGCAGATCGCGGCCTTCAAGCGCGACAACGTCGAGATCGTGACCGGCGTGGTGATCCCGCCCGATGCCAAGACCTTCCTCACCCAGGCGCGGCAGCAGGGCTTCAGGCCCAAGGTCATCACGCTGGGCAAGGCGCTGCTGTTCCCGGGCGCGATCGAGGCGCTGGGCGATTTGGGCTATGGCCTGTCGACCGAGGTGTGGTGGAGCCCGTCGCATCCCTTCACGTCGAGCCTCACGAAGCAGAGCGCCAAGTCGCTGGCCGAGGCCTACGAGGCGGGCGCGAAGAAGCAATGGACGCAGCCGATCGGCTTCGCGCATGCCTTGTTCGAGGTCGCCTCCAACGCGCTCTCGCGCGCCAAGTCGACCAAGGCCAGCGATGTGCGCGATGCGGTCGCCGCCACCTCGCTCGACACGGTGGTGGGCCCGGTGAAGTGGGGCGGCCAGGGACCGTTCAAGAACGTGAGCAAGACGCCGCTGGTGCTGGGCCAGTGGAACAAGGGCCAGAAGTACAAGGTCGAGCTGACCATCGTCAACAACGAAGCCGCCAAGAGCATTCCCGCCGGCGGAACCCTCAAGCCGCTATGACCCTTCTCGCGCTGCACGGCGTTTGCAAGTCCTACGGCGCGCTCAAGGTCACCGACGACATCACGCTCGCGGTGGCCGAGGGCGAGACGCTGGGCATCCTCGGGCCGAACGGCGCGGGCAAGACCACGCTGTTCAACCTGATCTCGGGCGACGTGCGCGTCGATGCGGGGCGCGTCGAATACGAAGGTCGCGACGTCACCACGCTCAAGCCGCACCAGCGCTGCCATGCCGGCATCGGCCGCAGCTACCAGGTGCCGCAGCCCTTCGGCCACATGAGCGTGTTCGAGAACCTGGTCACGGCCGCCTGCTTCGGCGCCGGCCAGACCGAGCGCGAGGCCTGGCAGACGGCGCAGGAGGTGCTGGCCGAGACCGGGCTCATGGCCCACGCCAACAAGCCGGCCGGCGGCCTGACCCTGCTCGACCGCAAGCGGCTCGAGCTCGCGCGTGCGCTCGCGACGCGGCCCAAGCTGCTCTTGCTCGACGAGATCGCGGGCGGGCTGACCGAGCCCGAGGCGAAGCAGCTGGTGGAAGAGCTCAAGCAGATCAAGGCGCGCGGCGTGACCATGATCTGGATCGAGCATGTGGTGCATGCGCTGCTCTCGCTGGCCGATCGCCTGTTTGTCATCAACTTCGGACAGAAGCTGGCGGAGGGCGAGCCGCGGGCGGTGATGGGCGATCCGGAGGTGCGCAGGGTCTACATGGGGATGGAGGCATGAGCCGCCGGGCCGTTCCCGAGGCGAATACCGCAGCGCGCAGCGCGGAGGTTGCCGAATGACGAAGCTGCTCGAGGCCCGAGGCCTGAAAGCCTTCTACGGCGATGCCCAGGCCCTCTTCGGCGTCGACTTCGAGCTGGCGCAGGGCGAGCTGGTCGCGGTCATCGGCGCCAACGGCGCGGGAAAGACCACGCTGCTCAAGTGCCTCACGGGCCTGGTGCGCGCGCCGCGCGAGGTGGTGCACTTCAAGGGCGAGGCCATCGGCAGCCTCGCGCCCGGCGAGATCGTGAAGCGCGGGCTGGCGATGGTGCCAGAGGGCCGGCGCCTGTTCGCAAGCCTCAGCGTGGAAGAGAACCTGCTGATCGGCGGACACACGGGCCGCAAGGGGCCATGGAATCTGCAGCGCCTCTACGCGCTGTTCCCCATCCTCGCCGAGAAGCGGCACGACCCCGGCACCGAGCTGTCGGGCGGCCAGCAGCAGATGGTGGCACTGGGCCGCGCGCTGATGAGCAACCCCGAGGTGCTGCTGTGCGACGAGCTCTCGCTGGGCCTGGCGCCGATCGTGATCCGCGAGATCTACGCCGCCATGCCGGCCATCACCGGCGAAGGCATGACGGTGGTGATCGTCGAGCAGGACGTGACGATGGCGCAGCGCGTGTCGCAGCGCATCTACTGCCTGCAGGAGGGACGTGTGTCGCTGCAGGGCCGCTCGGATGTGCTGTCGCGCGAGCAGATCTCGCAGGCCTATTTCGGTCTCTGAGCCAGGAGATATCGCGTGCTCGAAATTCTTCTCCAGGGCATCCTCCTCGGCGGCCTCTACACCCTGTTCGCGCTCGGCCAGTCGCTGATGTTCGGCGTCATGCGGCTCACCAACACCGCGCAGGGCGACTTCATCATCCTCGGCGCCTTCGCGGTGATCGCGGGCACCACGCTCGCCGGTGGCGCGCCGTTGCTGGTCGCGCTCGCGGTTCTGCCGCTGGCCTTCGCCTTCGGCTATGCGCTACAGCGCTACGTGCTCAACGGCACGCTGGGCAAGGACCCGCTGCCCTCGCTGGTCGTGACCTTCGGCCTCTCGATCGTGATCCAGAACCTGCTCTTGGAACTGTTCTCGGCCGATCCACGATCGATCGAGACCGGCGGCCTCAACACCCTGGGGCTCTCCATCGGCGAGTCGCTGTCGCTGGGCGTGCTGCCATTGGTGGTGCTGGCGATCGCGGTGCTTGCGACGGCGGCGCTGCAATGGCTGTTCGCGCGCACGGCGCTCGGCCGCTCATTCCGCGCCGTGTCGGACGATCGCGAGATCGCCGAGCTCATGGGGCTCAACGCGAAGAGGGTCTATGCCTTCGCCACCGCCATCGCCTTCGTGCTGATCGCGGTGGCCGGCGCGCTGCAGGGCATGCGCACGACGGTGTCGCCCTCCGACGGGCCGCTGTTGCTGCTGTTCGCCTTCGAGGCCGTGATCATCGGCGGCATGGGCTCCTTCTGGGGCACGCTCGCGGGCGCGATGATCCTCGGCATCACGCAGCAGATCGGCTTCCGGCTCGATCCGGGCTGGGGCATCTGGGTCGGGCACATCGTGTTCCTGCTGGTGCTGGTGCTTCGCCCTCAAGGGCTCTTCCCCAAGACGCGAGGCTGACGCGATGACCAAGAATCCGGTCCTGACCCCGAACCCGGCCTTCGACGTCGTGCGCAGCACGGCCGCGAGCCGCGCCGCGCTGGTGGTGGCTGCGGTGCTGATCGTGCTCGCCGCCAGCCTGCCTTTCTGGGGCGAATCGAGCTGGATGCGCGAGTTCGTCGAGATCGCCTGCTACTTCATCTTCGCAATGATGTGGAACCTGCTCGCCGGCTACGGCGGCATGGTCAGCATCGGCCAGCAGGCCTTCTTCGGCTTCGGCGGCTACGTGATGCTGATGCTCGGCAACTTCGCCGGCGTCAATCCCTTCATTGCCATTCCGCTGGGCGCGCTGGCGGCAGCTGCCATCGCGGTGCCGGTGTCCTTCGTCGCCTTCCGCCTCTCGGGCGGCTACTTCGCGATCGGCACCTGGGTGATCGCCGAGGTGTTCCGCCTGAGCTTCGCCAACGTCTCGGCCGTGGGCGGCGGCTCCGGCACCACGCTCACCGCGCTGCGCGGCATCGAGCGCGCGACGCGAGAGAGCGTGACCTACTGGATGGCGCTGGCCTGCGTGGTGGCGGCGATCGCGCTGGTCTACCTGTTCCTGCGCAGCAAGCGCGGCCTCGCGCTGCTCGCGATCCGCGACAACGAGGTGGCGGCCGAATCGCAGGGCATTCCGGTGGTGCGCATGAAGCTCGCGGTGTACGTGGTCGCCGCCTTCGGCGCCGGGCTGGCGGGTGCGCTCTATTTCGTGGGCAATCTGCGCATCAGTCCCGACGCTGCCTTCAGCGTGAACTGGACCGCGTTTGCGATCTTCATGGTGGTGATCGGCGGCATCGGCCGCATCGAGGGGCCGCTGGTCGGCGCGCTGATCTTCTGGGCGCTCAACAAGTTCTTCAGCGACTACGGCACCTGGTACCTGCTGGGTCTCGGCCTGCTGGCGATCGTGGTCACCATCTTCTTCAAGCAGGGGCTCTGGGGCTACGCGCAGCAGCGCTGGGGCTGGTCGCTGTTTCCGACGCAGCGGCGGCTGGTGGGCAACGCGCGCCTGCCGGCGCGCTGAATGCCGCCTGCCCCTATCGAGGCGCTCGGGCCTTGCCAGCCGCGACGATGGCGTCGAGCACCAGCCGCATGCCCCTGCTGACCGGCTTGTCGCGCCGCACGACCAGCGCCAGCGTGCGCTGCATGCGCGGCTGCAGCCGGCTCACCTTCAGCTCGGGATGGGCCGCGCGGCCGGCCACCGACATGCCTGGGACGATGCCGTAGCCCAGTCCTGCGGCCACCATCTCCTTGATGGCCTCGACGCTGCCCAGCTCCATCACGGGCCGCGGCGTCAGGCCCGCGGCCGCGAACCAGTGGTCGATCAGCCGGCGCGTATTGGCCGCCGGCTCGAAGAGCACCAGCGGCAGGCCCTGCAGATCGCCCGGCGCGACGCGTGCCTTGAGCGGGGCCTGGTCCTTGCGTCCGATGGCGACGAACTCGTCCTGCAGCACCGGCATGACGACCAGCGCGCGGCCGCTCGCCGGCAGGGTCACCAGCGCGAGATCGACGGTGTTCTCCTCCACCTTGCGCACGTACTCGTCGGTGTTGCCCGTGCCGACCACGATGCCCAGCGCCGGGTAGCGCTCGCGCAGCCCGCGCAGGACCGGGGGCAGGAAGTGCAGGCAGGCGGTGGCGCCGCAGCCCAGTCGCACCCGGCCGCTGATGCCGCTCGCGTGCTCGGCCAGCGCATCGACGGCGGCTTCGACCGCGCTCTCGATCTGCTGCACATGACGCAGCAGCTCGGTGCCGGCCGTGGTGGGCCGGGCGCGTTTGCCGACGCGCTCGATCAGCCGCACCGACAACCGGCGCTCCAGTTGCCGCAGCTGCAGGCTCACCGCCGGCTGCGTGAGGCCGAGCCGTTCTGCTGCGGCCGAAAAGCTGCCGGTCTCGATGACCAGCGCAAAGGACTTCAGCTGGTCCAGGTTCAGGGATTTATCCAAAGTATTGTTTATGCATCGTATAGATAGCAGAAGCTTCATTTATCCGTGAGCGGCCGTCAACATCGAGGTCAATCCAAAGCGCGCAAGAACGAAGCGAGAGCCGTATGAACCCGAATTCCCCGGTGGAGGTCATGGATGCCGAAGCGCATCACATGGCTGCCATCCAATCCATCTACAGCCACTACGTGCTGAACGACCTGTGCTCCTTCGAGGAGGAGCCACCGACCGCGATCGAGATGCTGTCGCGGCGCGCCGAGGTGCTGCGGCTCGGGCTGCCCTACCTGGTGGCGATGGCGGACGGCCGGGTGGTGGGCTACGCCTACGCCGACGCCTACCGGTCGCGGCCGGCCTACCGGCACACGGTCGAGAACTCGATCTACGTCGCGCCTGGCCAGCAGGGCCGCGGCGTCGGCCGGGCCCTGCTGGAGACGCTGCTTGCGCGCTGCGCCGCGGGCGGCTTCTCGCAGATGGTGGTGATCGTCGGCAACAGCACCAATGCCGGCTCGATCCGCCTGCACGAGAGCCTGGGTTTCGAGCGCGTGGGCGTTCTGCGCCAGGTCGGCTTCAAGTTCGGGCAGTGGGTCGACACCGTGCTGATGCAGCGCTCGCTGCGCGACCTGGCCGGCAAGTAGTCGTGCCGTCACCGCCTGCCTCTGCGTTCGCGCCGGGCCCTGTGCGCGGATGGCTAGCGCTGCTGTGCGCGAGCCGGCTGCTGCAGGCCATGATCGCCGCTGCCTACGCCGGCGTGCTGCCCTTCGTGATGGCCGACTGGGGCATGACGGCGGCGCAGGCGGGCGCGGTGCAGAGCGCCTGGCACCTGGGCTACCTCGCTTCGCTGTTCGCGGTGGGCCTCCTGGCCGATCGCCACGGCCCGCATCGAGTCTTCGTGCTCGGCAGCGCGCTCGGTGCCGCGGCGGCGTTGGCCTTCGCGCTGTTCGCGAACGGGCCGCTGTCGGCCGCGCTGCTCTACGGCCTGACGGGTCTCTGCGCCGGCGCCTCGTACACGCCGGGCCTGCAGCTGCTGGCGCGCAATGCCGCGCCGCAGGAGCGTGGACGCGCCATGGGGCTGTTCATCGCCGCCTCCTCCTTCGGCTATGCGCTGTCGCTGGCGGTGGTCGCCGGTTTGGCGCTCGGGCCGGGCTGGCGCGCCGGGCTCCTCGTGGCGGCAGGCTGCACCGCGGCCGGCGCCCTTGTCACCGTCCAGGCGTTGCGGCGCCTGCGCCCGCCTGCGCCTGCCGCGGCGCCACCGGCCGGCGTCGCGCGGGCGCTCGCCGAGACACTTCGCGACAAGCGGGCCATGGCGGGCAACTGGGCCTACGCCTTCCATTGCTGGGAGCTGATGGCCCTGGGCCTGGCTGCCCACTTACCTGGTGGCCTCGTCGGGCGCGCTGGGTCCGGTGCAGAGCATCGGCATCGCGATGGCGGCGTTCGCCCACTTGGTGAGCGTGTTCGGCAGCGTCCTGGGCGGCGCGGCATCGGACCGGCTGGGCCGCGCCCGGATCATGATGATCGCGAGCCTGGCCAGCCTTTGCATGTCCTTCGCCTTCGGATGGATGGCGGCCTGGCCGCTGTGGGGACTGGCCGCGATGGCCGCGCTCTACAACCTGCTGGCGATCGCCGATTCCTCGGTCTATTCGACGGCCTTGGCCGAGGGCGTGGCCCCGCATCGCCTCGGCGCCGCCTACTCGGTGCGCTCGGTGATGGGTTTCGGCGCCGGGGCGCTCAACCCCTGGGTGTTCGGCCTCGCGCTGGACTGGGGCCAGGGCCGATTCGGTGTCGGCAGCACGCAGGCCTGGGTGGCGGCCTGGAGCTCGGTCGGCCTGGGCGCGCTGCTGGGGCCCTGGATGATCGCGCGTTACGCGCGGCTGCAGCGCGCCCGCTGAGCAAGCCGCTCGCTTTGCCGGCCGAGAGCGGCTGCCCTAATTTTTAGCTCGCCCGTTGCGAAAAACGGTTCTTGGAGGCAACGCCCTGCGCTCCTAGCATCCGTCCACTGCCTTCATCCTCTTGCATCAAAAGGAACCTGCCATGGCGCATCTCCACGACTCCGGCCGCCGAAGCCTTCTCAAGACCTCGCTCATTGCCGGCGGACTTTCGGCCGGCGGCTTGCTGTCGATCGACGCGTTCGCGCAGGGCAAGGCCCGCATCAACATGCAGCTCGGCTGGATCGTCGGCGTCAACCAGATCGGCGAAGTGGTCGCCAAGCGGCTGGGCTTCTACGAACAGGAAGGCATCGATTTCGCGATCCAGCCCGGCGGGCCCAACATCGATGGCGTGGCCATCGTGGCCTCCGGCCGCTACGAGCTGGGGCAGGTCTCCTCGAGCCCGTCCGTCATGCTCGCGGTCTCGCAGGGCTTGCCGATCAAGTGCTTCGCCGTGGGTGCGCAGAAGCACCCCTTCACCTTCTTCTCGCTGGCCAAGAACCCGGTGCGCAAGCCGGCCGACCTGGTCGGCAAGCGGGTGGGCATCCCGTCGACCGCGGCCGTGCTGCTGCGTGCCCTGCTGGCGAAGAACAAGATCCCGGAGAAGGAGGTCAAGGTCGTCACCATCGGCGCCGACATGTCGCCGCTGCTGACGGGCCAGGTCGATGTGGTCACGGGCTGGCTCACGAGCACGACGGCGCTCAAGGTGCTGGGCCCGGAGCGCGTCGATCTGACGCTGTGGGATTCGGGCGTGAAGCTCTACGCGCTGCCGTACTACGCGTCGACCAAGACGCTGGAGACGCAGCCCAAGGTGATCGAGGCCTTCTTGCGCGCCACCGCCCGCGGCTGGCAGCACGTGAAGGCCAACCGCGACGAGGCGGTCGACCTGCTGGTCAAGGAGTATCCCAATCTCAAGCGCGAGGACGAGCGCGTGGCGGTCGACGTGATGCTCGCGTACAGCTTCGGCGGCCTGGCACAGACGCAAGGCTGGGGCGCGATGGACCCGGCGGTCTGGCAGGAACAGATCTCGATGTACGCGGAGCTGGGCCAGTTCACCGCGCGCACGCCGAAGGTGGAAGACCTGCTCTGGCTCGACGGCCTCAAGGCCAGCGCGGCCGCACGGATGAAGGCTTGATGCCATGGTCGCCGTGTTGAACAGCGCGCCCGCGATCTCCTGCCGCGACATCGGCATGCGCTTCTTCACCGAGCGCCGCGATGTGACCGCGATCAAGAGCCTGGATCTCGACGTCGCCCACGGAGAGTTCCTGACCTTGCTCGGCCCCTCGGGCTGCGGCAAGTCGACCTTCCTGCGCGTGGTGGCCGACCTGCTGGAGCCGAGCCGCGGAAAGATCGAGGTGCTCTCCGCCAGCCCGCAGACCGCGCGCAAGAACCGCGACATCGGCTTCGTGTTCCAGGACGCGGCGCTCTTGCCGTGGCGCACGGCGCTGCAGAACGTCGAGCTGCCGCTCCAGGTGGGCGGCGGCGCGAGCCGCAAGGGGCGCCGCTCGCCGCAGGAGCTGCTCGAACTGGTCGGCCTGAAGGACAAGGCGCAGGCCTGGCCCCACGAGCTGTCGGGCGGCCAGCGCCAGCGCGTGTCGATCGCGCGCGCACTGGCCAGCGACCCGAAGATCCTGCTGATGGACGAACCCTTCGGCGCGCTCGACGAGATCACGCGCGACCGGCTCAACGAGGAGATCCGGCGCGTCTGGAAGGAAACCGGCGTGACGATCCTGTTCGTCACCCACAGCATCCACGAAGCGGCCTATCTGGGCCAGCGCGTGCTGATGCTGGCCGCCAATCCGGGCCGCGTGCGCGAGATCGTGGCGGTCGAGCTGCCCGAAGACCGCACGCTGGACATCCGCGAGACCCCCGAGTTCGTGCGCCTCACCGCGCATCTGCGGCGCGTGCTGGAAACCTGCTGACGGGAGGCCGACATGACCACCAGTTCCATCGAGACCCCGGTGACCGGCCTGGCTCAAGCTCCCGCCGACCCCGAATACCTCGCCTGGGCGGCCGCGCGGCAGCGGCGCATCTGGCGCCGCCGCATCCTGCCGGCGCTCGGCATCGTCGGCCTCGTCGTGCTGTGGTGGGCCGTCATCGCGATCTTCGACGTCAAGCCCTTCATCGCGCCCACGCCATGGGCGGTGCTGGAAACGCTCTACGCCAAGCGCGCTGGCCTGCTCGACAACCTGATCCCCACCGCGATGGAAGCGGCCGGCGGCTTCCTGCTCGGCAACCTGGCCGCGATCGCCATCGCGACGGTCTTCGTGCACAACAAGACGCTGCAGGACATCTTCTTTCCGGTGGTGCTGATGTTCAACGCCGTGCCGCTGGTGGCCAAGGCCCCGGTGCTGGTGCTGATCATGGGCAACGGCATGGAGCCCAAGATCACCATCGCGGCGCTGGTGTGCTTCTTCCCGACGCTGGTGAACATGGTGCGCGGCCTCGAATCGGTAAACCCGCAGGCGATGGAGCTGATGCGCGTGCTGTCGGCCAGCAAGACGGAGATCTTCTTCCGCCTGCGGCTCCTGAACGCGCTGCCCTACCTGTTCTCGGCCCTGCGCATCGCGGCATCGATGTGCGTGATCGGCGCGGTCGTCGGCGAATGGGTGGGCGCCACGGTCGGCATCGGCGCCATGATTCTTCAGGCCACCTTCAACTTCGACTCTCCGCTGCTGTATGCCGCGATCGTCATGAGCGCGAGCCTTTCGGGCTTGTTCTTCCTGCTCGTGACCCTGGCCGAGCGCTGGATCATTCGCTGGCATCCGGAAAGCACGCACTGAGTGCCCACCTCGACATTTCAAACAGGACAAACAGGAGATTAGCTATGAGCCGTATCGGCGACTGGATGCAGGAGTCTGCGCACGACGTTCGTGTGGCAGCCGAATCGGATGTGGTGGTGGTCGGCGGCGGCCCCGCGGGCCAAGCCGCGGCCATTGCGGCTGCGCGCAACGGCGCGAGCGTGACGCTGCTGGAGCGCTACAACCACCTCGGCGGCCTCGCCTCGGGCGGCATGGTGCTGGTGCTCGACGACATGTGGGACAGCCACCAGAGAGAGATCTCGGTGCGCGGCATCTGCCTCGAGATGATCGATCGCATGGCCGCGCTCGGCCTGGCTGAATACCCGAAGCAGCACGAGTGGGGCAGCATGCCCGACGCGGTGCGGCGCTGGAAGCGCTGGGGCACCTACGACTTCCACAGCAAGCAGAAGCCGCATCCGATCTGCTTCGCTGCCGCCTTCGACCCCGACGCGTGGAAGCGCACCTCGCTCGAGATGGTGCAGCAGGCCGGCATCGAGCTGCGCCTGCACTCGTGGTTCTCCCGCACGCTGGTGGAGGACGGCAAGGTCAAGGGCGTGGTCTGCGAGACCAAGGGCGGGCGTGAAGCGATCCTGGGCAAGGTGGTGATCGACACCACCGGCGACCTCGATGTCGCGGCATCGGCCGGCGCGCCCCACATCAGCGGTGCCTACATCGTGACCACCGTCTTCCGGCTCGGCGGCGTCGACACCGACGAGGCCGAGCGCTTCGAGAGCGAGGAGCCGCAGGCCTTCCAGGCCCTGGACCGCGAGGTCAAGCACATGCTGGGCGGCGCCTGGGAGAACTGGTGGCTCAAGACGCCGCTGCCGGGCATCGTCTGGTGCAACTGCCCGCACATGCCTGGACTCGACGGCCTGAAGGTGGCCGACCTGACGCGCGCCGAAGTGCAGGGCCGCAGCACGATCCACAAGGTGATCGACTTCGTCCGCGCCCGGATGCCCGGCTTCAAGAACTGCTACCTGGTCGACATGGCGCCGCAAACCGGCATCCGCCAGACCCGGCTGCTCGAAGGCGAGTACGTGATGACCAAGGAAGACCTGGCCCAGCGCACCCGCTTCGAGGACAGCGTAGCGCGCGGCCGCGACTACTACTACCCGTTGCGCACCCTGCTGCCGCGCAGCGTGGAGAACCTGCTGGTGGCCGGCCGCCACTACTCGGCGACCTCGGCGGCGCAGAAGATCTCGCGCGAGATCCCGCCCTGCATGGCGATGGGCGAGGCCACCGGCGTGGCCGCGGCACTGGCGCTCGACGCGGGCGTGCCGGTGCGCCACGTGGACGTCGCCAAGCTGCAGCGCACGCTGCGCGCCCAGGGCGCCGACCCCGGCGACCAGAAGGGCCCGAACACCGATGTGCCGGCGATCGCCCGCTCGTTTGCGGAGGCCGCGTGATGACGACCTCCACTCTGCCGCTGGCCGGCATCCGCGTGATCGACTTCACGCAGGTGATGATGGGTCCGGTCTGCACCCAGATGCTGGCCGACCATGGCGCCGACGTGATCAAGATCGAGCGCAAGGGCGCCGGCGACCTGAGCCGCTCGACCTTCGCGCCGGTCGCGGGGCATGACAACCCGATCTTCTGCAGCTTGAACCGCAACAAGCGCAGCGTCGAGATCGATCTGCGCGATGCGGCGCAGATGGACCTGGTCAAGGCGCTGATTGCCGATGCCGACGTGGTCACCAACAACTTCCGCGCCGGCGTCATGGAGCGCCTGGGCCTCGGCTACGAGGATTGCAAGCGCCTCAACCCGCGCATCGTGTATGCGGTCGGCACCGGCTTCGGCGAATCCGGACCGTACGCGCACAAGGGAGGGCAGGACGTGCTCGCACAGGCCTTGACCGGTGTGATGGCGCGCCGTGCCGATGCCTCGGTGCCGATCTCGATCTACCCGACCGCGCTGGCCGACTACACGGCGGGCATGCACATGGTGCAGGGCATCCTGTTCGCCCTGCTTCAGCGCGAACGCACCGGCGAAGGCCAGAAGATTGCCGTCTCGCTCTACAACTCCATGCTCTCCATGCAGATGCAGGAGGCCGCGATGGTCATGATGGAGGACTCGGAGGTCAATTGGGCCGCGATGCCGCTGTCGGGCGTCTTCGATACGCAGACCGGTCCGCTGGTGCTGGTCGGCGCGTTCAAGGCGAATCCGCTGCGCGACATCTGCAACGCGCTCGCGATCGACGACCTGTCGCAGGATCTGCGCTTCGCCAACCTCGAGGCGCAGTTCGCGCACAAGGCCGAGCTGCATGCGATCTTCCACGAACGCTTCGCGAGCAATACGCGCGAACACTGGCTGGCCCGCCTCGAGGCAGAGGACCTGCTCTCGGCGCCGGTGCGTGACATGCGCGAGGCGCTGGTCGACCCGCAGACGCTGCACAACAAGATGATCCTGGAGGGTGAGGACTCGTCGAAGCGCGGGCTGAAGTTCATCGCCAGCCCGATCCAGATGTCCGGCGCGCAGACGAGCCTCTTGCGCGAGCCGCCGCGGCTCGGCCAGCACACCGAGGAGGTGCTCGCGGAGGCGCGGGCCCTGATCGAAGAGGCCGGCGCATGAGCGTCCTGTTCGAAGTCGCGAACCACGTCGCCACGGTCACCATCGACCGGCCCGAGGTGATGAACGCGGTGGACCTGCCCACCGAAGCGGAGCTGGTCCGCATCTGGACCGAGATCGAACGCCGCGACGACATCCGCGTCGTGGTCCTGACCGGCGCCGGCGAGCGCGCCTTCTGCGCCGGCGCGGACCTGAAGAACACCTCGAACCTGAAGGGCGTCGACTACTGGGCCGCGGCCCGGCCCGGCGGCTTCGGCGGCATCGCGCTCAGGGATACGCTCGACGTGCCGGTGATCGCGCGCGTCAATGGCTTCGCGCTGGGTGGTGGGCTCGAGATGGTGCTGGGCTGCGACCTCGTGGTGGCCTGCGAGGAAGCCAGCTTCGGCCTGCCTGAGCCGCTGGTCGGACGTCTGCCGCTGGACGGCGGCATGCTGCTGCTGCAGCGGCAGATCCCGTTTCGCCAGGCCATGGCCATGATGCTGACCGGGCAGCGAATCAAGGCGCAGCGCGCGCTCGAGATCGGGCTCATCAACGAGGTCGTGCCGCGCGCCGGGCTCGACGCGGCGGTCGATCGCTGGGTGCAGCAGCTGCTCGCCTGCGCGCCGCTGTCGCTCAAGGCCGTCAAGCAGGTGGTGCGGCACACCGGCACCATGTCGCCGGCCCAGGCCCACGGCATGCGCCTGCCGGCGCTGGTGAAGGCGCTGCAGTCCGAGGATTCGAACGAAGGCGTGCTGGCCTTCCAGCAGAAGCGCAAGCCGCAGTGGCAAGGCCGCTAAGCGAGTCGAGTCCTTTTCTATGGCCCACGTCATCACCACCGCCTGCATCGACGTCAAGGACGGCGCCTGCGTCAAGTGCTGCCCCGTCGATTGCATCTACGAAGGCGAGCGCACTCTGTACATTCACCCGGATGAATGCATCGACTGCGGCGTTTGCGTGTCCGCCTGCCCGACGGAGGCGATCTACGAAGAGTTTCGGCTGCCGCCCGAACTGGGGCATTTCATTGCGATCAACCGCGAGTTCTTCGATGCCGAGGTCAGCGGTCTCGGCTCGCCCGGCGGCGCCGAAGCGCGGCGCGTGGCCTGCGACCATCCGCGCATCGCACGGGAAGCGCCGCGCGCCTGACCCCGCAAGCGGCAGGAGGGCAGGCTGATGCATGCCATCGTCCTGAAGTACTTCATCGAAGTGGCGAGCTGCGGCTCGGTGCGCAAGGCCTCGGAGCGGCTCTACGTGGCGGCCAGTGCGGTCAACCGGCAGATCCACAAGCTCGAGGACGAGCTGGGCGTCGAGCTGTTCGATCGCCTCCCCAATGGGCTGCGCCTGAATCCCGCCGGCGAGCGGCTGCTCAAGCACGCGCAGGAAACCCTGCACCAGTTCCAGGTGATGCGCACCGAGCTCGATGCGCTCAAGGGCGAGCGCACCGGCCATGTGAAGGTCGCCGCGATGGACTCCTTCTTCGAGGAGCTGCTGCCGTCCGCGGTGGAGGAGTTCCTGCAGATCTTCCCCGCGGTCACCTACACCATCACCGCGACGCAGCCGATGGAGGTGCCTCAGCTGGTGATGTCGGGCCAGGTCGACGTGGGCCTGAGCTTCGTGGGCCGGCTGCCCGGTGGAGTGACCGCGGTGGCCCTGGCGAACCTCCCAATCGGTGTCGTGATGCCGCCGGGGCATCCGCTGGCCAAGCACGACAGCGTGTCGCTGAAGGACTGCGCGAACTCTCCGTTCCTGCGCTCGAGCTCGCACCCGGTGGTGAGCGCTTCGCTCTCGCCCGAGTTCACTGCCTTCTGGGATGCGATGGAGCCGGCCGCGACCTGCAATTCGACGCCCCTGCTCAAGCGGCTGATCATGGGCGGCAAGGGCATCTCGTGCTTCTCGAAGATCGCCTTCATCGAGGAGCTCCAGCGCGGCGATCTGCTGTGGCGGCCCTTCGCGCTGCCGGCGCTGAACCAGATGCAGGTGGGCATCGTGGTGCCGTCGCAGCGCATCCTGCCGCATGTCACGCAGAACTTCGTCGGCCGCATGGCGCGGCGCCTCGCGCAGCTGGAGAGCATTGCCGCTGCGCTCTAGCTCTCAATGCGTGACGCGGCCCCGCATCGCGGCCGGATGGCCGGCGAGGCCGAATGACTTGCCCGTCGGCACCAGCGTGTCGCCGTCGACGCGCAGGATCGTGATGTCCTGGTCGATGAAGTTGCCGATGTAGAGGTACTTGCCGTCGGCGCTGAACACCGCGCCCTCGGGCAGGCCGCGCACTTCGACCTCGTTGGTGCGCGTGACCTTCCGGCCGTCGATCCGCAGGCCCACCACCGAGCCGTTGCGGTTGTAGAAGTAGGCGTTCTTGGCCGAGTTGCTGCCGCGCAGCAGCACCGCGACGGCGAACTTGCCGGTCGGGCTCACGGCCAGGCCTTCGGGGCCGTCGCCGACCACCACCTTGTCGATCACGCGCGGCGGCTTCGCTTCAAGGTCGATCACGCTCACCGTGTCGATCTGGCCGTCGGAGGCGCCGGAGTTGCCGTTGTCGGCCGTGAGCGCGAGTTTGCCGTCGGGCGTCACGTCCAGGTTGTAGGGCCAGAGGCCGGCGGCGAAATCGAGCTTGTTGTAGCTGACCTTCTCGCCCTCGACCTCGAGCATCGCGACCTTGTGGTTCGGGAACTTGCTGGCGAGTGCGCGCCGGCCGTCGGGCGTGAAGCGCACGTGCGAAACCGACTCGCCCATCGCCACGGTGTCGATCAGCGTCACCTTCTGGCCCGCGATGCGCAGCACGCTGACCGAGTTGTCGGCGCGGTTGGCCACCAGCGCCAGCGTGCCCGCGCGGTTGATCGACAGGCCCGATGGCTGCCTGCCGATGGCGAGCGTGTCGATCAGCTTCGGCGGCGTGGCGGCGAGGTCGATCACGAACAGCCGGTTGTCCGGCACCTGGCGGCGCACGCCGTTCTCCTCGACCACGTTGAGCGAGTTGGCGACCAGCGCCAGCTTCTCGTCGGCCGTGATCGCGAGGTTGGTCGGCGGGCCGGCGATGGTGTTGTCCAGCGCGAGCGTGACCACGTTGCGCGGCGCGAGCGGGTCGGTGCCGATGTCGATCACCTGCACGTTGTCGCGGCCATGGGCGGCAAGCACCACGGCGCCGGCGTCGGTCCAGGACTGCTTCTGGTCGTTGGCGACCAGCATGAGCTGGCGTTGTCCTGTGGAGGGGGTCATGCCGGTGCAGCCCGAGAGGGCGGCCAGGGCGAGCGTGCCGAGAGCAAGGAAGCGATGGCGCATGGTGTTGTCTCCGTTGTTGTTCGCGACGGGGCCCGTCGGGCGGCCATCGTAGCCGGCGAGGCGCCGCGCGGGCTCAGGGAATACCAGCCGCCGCCGCGGCTTCAGGCCGCGACCGTCTCGTCGAGGAAGCGCCGGATGGCGTCGGCGATTTCCTGTCCATGGGTTTCGAGCGCGAAGTGGCCGGTGTCGAGGAGCTGCACCCGCGCGTTCGGGTTGTCGCGCGCAAAGGCCTCGGCGCCTGCCGGCAGGAAGAAGGGGTCGTTGCGGCCCCACACCGCGAGCAGCGGCGGTCGATGCGCGCGGAAGTACTGGTGGAACTTCGGGTAGAGCGCCACGTTGTTCGCGTAGTCGAGGAACAGGTCGAGCTGGATCTCGTCGTTGCCCGGCCGAGCCAGCAGGGCGGCGTCGAGCGTGTACGACTCGGGAGCGACCAGCGCTTCGTCGCCCACGCCGTGCACGTACTGCCACTTCGTCGCTTCGAGCGTGAGCAGGCTGCGCAGCGCTTCGCGGTTGGCAGGGCTCGGATCGCGCCAGTAGGCCTGGATCGGGTTCCAGCCGGTGCTGAGCCCTTCCTCGTAGGCATTGCCGTTCTGCGACACGATCGCGGTCACCCGCTCGGGTCGCGACAGCGCGAGCCTGAAGCCCACCGGCGCGCCGTAGTCGAAGACGTAGATCGCATAGCGCGCCAGGCCGATCGCGTCGGTGAACGCCTCGACCACCTGCGCCAGACGGTCGAAGGCGTAGGCGAACTGCGAACGCTGCGGAATCTCCGAGAAGCCGAAGCCCGGCAGGTCCGGCGCGACGATGTGGAAGCGATCGGCCAGCCGAGGGATGAGGTCGCGGAACATGTGCGACGAGCTCGGGAAGCCGTGCAGCAGCAGCAGGGTGGGACGCTGTGGATCGCCGGCCTCGCGATAGAAGATGCGACGGCCGTCGACGGTGGCGGTGCGGTAGTGGGCCATGGTCTTGGTAACCTGTTAAAGTGGAAATTGAAGGTTATGAGGTTGGCGCTAACCTGTCAAGTGTTATTATTCAGGTTACACAAAGCGAGCAACATCCATGAGCACAGACACCGCGGCCCGCCCCGCACCTCTCTTCGTTGGTGACCACCTGGCGATGGACTTCCTGAACACCAGTGCGATGCCCGGCGGCGAGCTCGTCGAGTGGCTGAAAGATGGCGACGACCTGCTGGACTGGCTCGTCAGCGCGAACGCGATCGATCCGGTCGTTGCGATGCAGTTTCGAAGCGAGGCGAGCCGCGTGCAGCTCGACGAGGTGGCGCAGCGCGCGCGCAGCATGCGCGCCTGGCTGCGCGAGTTCCTCGAGCGCCACGCAGGCCGGCCGCTGGCGGCCGACGCGGCGACCGAGCTGGGCCCGCTCAACCAGGTGCTCGCGCGGGCGCAAAGTCACTACCAGATAGAAGCGGACGGCGAAACAGGCGCGCTGGCGCTGACCCGTGCGCGCCGCTGGACCGAACCGGCGCAGCTGTTGCATCCGATCGCCGAGGCGATCGGCGAGCTGATCGTCGAAGCCGACTTCGGCCTGATCCGCGCCTGCGAGGGCTCGGCCTGCACGCTGATGTTCCTCGACCGCACCAAGTCGCACGCGCGGCGCTGGTGCAGCATGGCGCTGTGCGGCAACCGCGCGAAGGTCGCGGCCCACAGGGCGAGGGCGCAGGGCAAGTCCGCCTGAGGCGTTCAGGCGGCCGAAGGGGCGGTCCCGCCCACAGCCCAGGCGCGCGCGCCCACATCGATCGACCCATCGTGCCGGTGCGGAAAGCGCGCGCGAAGCCGATCGCGCAGCGTCGCGCGATCCGCCTCGCTCAAGGACATCGCGTAGCCGGGCGCGGATCCCTGGCCGCCGAGGAAGGGCGTCCAGTAGTCGTCGAAGTCGCGAAAGGGTGTCTCGATATCGAGCGGCTGCACTTCAACGCCACGCAGCCCGGCCTGGACGAACAGCGCTTCGAGCGGCGCCGGCTGGCAGAGCTGAACCGGTCGCCGGCCTTCGTCGAAGGCCGCAGCCGCCGGGTCCAGTTTGACCGCCACCTCCCAGAAGTAGCGCATGAGATCCATCTTGCCGGCGTAGTCCCACACGTACGCAGCCGCCGTGCCGCCGGATCGGACTGCGCGTGCCATCTCGCCGGCCGCGAGCTCGGGCTTCGCAACGAAGTTCAGCACCAGGGCCGAAACGACAGCGTCGAAGCGCTTCGACTCGACCGGCAGTTGCTGCGCGTCGCCGATCTCGAAGGACGCCCGCGCGTCCGCGACGTGCGCGCGTGCATGTTCGACGAAGCCGGCCGAGGGATCGATGCCGAGCACCGAGGCCGGCTGCGCCTGATCGAGGATGGCGGCCGTGAGCGCGCCCGTGCCGCAGCCGATGTCGAGCCACTTCGATCCCGGCGGCACCTGGAGCCAGCCCAGGAATCCGGGCGCGACCTTCCGGCTCCAGCGCCCCATGTAAGGCTCATAGAGATCTCCGGCCGCCCATGTCTGCTTCCGATCCGCCATGCGCCGCTCCTTCGGGACGTATGCCCGCTGCCTCGGGTTGCGGGCTCAGCGCATTCTGCCCTTCTTGCCGGTGCTGGACTCTTGGCCGTGGCGTATTGCACGCTTCGGCCGATCCCTTGCGCAAATCGGCCGAAGCGTGAAATCCATCGCTTCCGCGCGCAGCTTCGCGCGCATCCAATGGGCTCCCTGGTCTTCAACAAAAGGGCCGCCATGTTCTCCAAGCTGTTGAGTTCATCCCGACGCGTCTGGCACCGGACTTCGCCCGTGCGCCGACGACAGGCGGTCGTGGCGCAGGCGCATGGCCAGACCATGCTGCTCGACTGCCAGTGGCGCGAGGGCTGGTGGTCGGGCGTGGTCAAGATCCGCGAAGCTTCGGAAGAACGTGTCGTGCATGTCTGCATCGAGCTGCGGGCCACCGCCGACGATGCGCTGGTCGACGCCGAGCACGACGCGCAGCGCCTGGCGCTGATGTTCGCGCAGTAGGAGAGAGAGCACCATGACCCCCGATTCCGTCGAACTGATCGTGGACGAGCCCGTCGCCGGCCACTTCTACTGGATCCTGCAAAAGCACGCCGAGCTCGACGGCAAGCCGATCGCCATCGAATCCGCGCAAGGCCCGATGCCGAGCTACAGCGCCGCGATGATGGCCGGCATCGAAGCGCTGCAGCGGCGGGCCGACCGCCGC
The DNA here is from genome assembly GCF_018614955.1 of Variovorax paradoxus. GTDB lineage: Bacteria > Pseudomonadota > Gammaproteobacteria > Burkholderiales > Burkholderiaceae_C > Variovorax > Variovorax paradoxus_J. The sequence goes on along the minus strand of NZ_JAGGNV010000023.1, from coordinate 20,644 downwards.
GGCGAGGGCACTGCCTGCCCGGTCGTCACCGTGTTCGTCGATCCGCGCAACGCGCTCGGGTCCGAAACGCGGCGCTGACACTGCGTCTTCACGCACCGAGCAGCTTGCCGTTGAGCGCGATGCGCAGCGTGCGCACGGTGAGCACCGCCAGCGCCAGGCTCAGCGCGCCCAGCAGCAGCGCTGCCAGCGCCCAGAGCGGACCGGTGGCCCGGAGTTCGGCGTACTTGAGCGCCGCGTTGACCAGCGCCGCCATCGGGAAGCTGATCGCCCACCAAGCCGGCGAGAACTTGACGCTCGGCCGAAAGATCGTCGGCGCCACCACTGCGAACATGAAGAGCGCGAAGTAGAAGAGCAGGGCGGCGAAGCGGTCGATGCCCATGAGGTTTGTGTAAGCGAGGAAGCCGACGGCGAAGGGCGCGACCAGGATCATCAGAGAAGGCGTCATGGCCGGCGCCAGCGGTTCCTGGTGCACCAGCCGGCCGACGATCAGGGTGAAGAGCACAAGCGCCAGCACCGCGCCGACCGCGCCGGCGAGCAGGTTGATCTCGGCCGCCCAGGCCATCGGTATCTGGCCGCCGGTCACGACGATGTCGAGCGTCGCGACGCCCGGGATCAGCCAGGCCGGCACCGCATGCGACGCGTCCACCCGCCCCTTGAGCAGCCGCGAGACGACGACGAAACCGAGGGCGAAGCTTGCCAGCGTTCCCACGGCCCACACGACATGCGCCGCGGGCGCGCTGTACGGCGCGATCACGGCCGACAGCAGCAGGATCGAGATCGCGATGGTGCCGAAGAAGTTGCCCGCGATCGGATGGTGGAACTCGGCCTTTACCGCCTGCGGATGCTTGGCGAGCTTGACGAGGTAGCCGAGCGCGATCAGCACGAAGACGGCCAGCGCGAAGAAGCCGATGGCTTCACCGATGAAGGCGGGCGCTCCCAGGCTGTCGTGCGCCAGGCGCCAGGCCAGCGCGAGGCCTGAAAGGCCCATGACCGAGCCGAAGAGGTTGACCGGCAGGTTCCGTAGCGATGCCTCGGCGGGCGGGTGGACAAGTGGAATGGAAGGATTCAGGGATGTGCTCTGCATGGTGGGACTCGGTGGCTGAATTTGTCAGTACGGTTAGTTTCTGCCAAACTCCCTTCGCTGTCCGCGCCGCGGCACGGCGTTTTCCGCCAATCAATGAGCCTCGACTGCCATGCGTGTCGCGATCCTCGCTTTCCCCCGTGTGCAACTGCTCGACGTCGCGGGCCCCGCGGACGTCTTTGCCGAGGCCGCGCGCCAGCTCGGCCAGCCGCGCGCCTACCAGGTGCAGGTGATCGGCACCGAAGAAGGGCTGCTCAAGAGCAGCAGCGGCATTCGGCTCGCCGTCGACGCGACGGTGCAGGCGCATCGCGGGCCGATCGACACCTTGCTCGTGGCCGGCAGCCCGGACATCGACAGGGTGGCCGGCGATGCGCAGCTTCACGACTGGCTGCGGCGCCAGTCGCGCACGGTGCGCCGCTACGGCTCGGTCTGCAGCGGCGCCTTCGTGCTCGCGGCCGCCGGTCTGCTGGACGGCAAGCGTGTGGCAACCCACTGGAATTCCACTGCGCGCCTCGCGGCGGCATACCCCGAAGCCTCGGTCGAAGCGGATGCGATCTATGTGAAGGACGGCAAGCTCTTCACCTCGGCCGGCGTCACGGCCGGCATGGACCTGGCGCTCGCGATGGTCGAGGAGGACCACGGCCGCGAGCTCGCGCTGCGCGTGGCGCGCGAGCTGGTGATGTTTCTCAAGCGCCCGGGCGGCCAGAGCCAGTTCAGCGCCCATCTGGCGGCCCAGACCGCCGAGCGCTCGAGCGTGCGCCAGGTGCAGGAGCACGTGCTTGCGCATCTGAAGGACGACCTCTCCGTGCCCGCGCTGGCGGCCCGCGCCGGCATGAGCGAGCGCAGCTTCGCGCGCGTCTTCCGAAGCGAAACGGGCACCACTCCCGCGGAGTTCGTCGAGAACGCGCGCATCGATGCGGCGCGCCGCCTGGTGGAGGAATCCGATTTGCCGATCAAGCGCCTGGCCGACCAGGTCGGCTATGCGAACGTGGACGGCTTCCGGCGCGCCTTCGGCCGGCGGCTGGGCCTGAGCGTGGGCGAATACCGCCGACGCTTCGCGAGCTGAGGCGCGGCGTTCAGCGCAGCATCGCCGACATCGCCGAGCAGCAGTTGAGCATGCGCACCGCGGCCTCGACCGAGGGCGCGGAAAAGCGCAGTTCGGTCGCGGCGACGCGCTCGAACTCGGGCCACTGGCAGAACAGGTCGGCCATGGCGGGCGCCTGGGTGCGCAAGGTGACCGCCAGCGGTTTCTGCATGATGAATGCACGCGCGTTGTCACGTGCCGCAAGGGCCGCCTTCACGCCCGCGCGGATCGCCTCGCACGATTGCGCCGGCGACAGCGACACCCCGCTGGTCTGGCCGGTCGCGCGCTTGGTCTGCACGAAGATCGCGTGCGGGAACAGCGGCCGGTTCTCCGCGATGAAGACGTCGTCGCCGCTGGCCATCAGTACGGGGGCGCCGTATTCGCCCGCCAGCGCGCCGTAGAGGGCGGCCTCGCCCACGGCCTGGCCGTTGATCTCGATGCCGGCGAAGGCGAAGCTGTTGATGGTGTGCGCGAGGATGCCCAGGCCCTGCGCTCGCGAGTGGTAGCCGACCATGCACACGCCGTCCATGCCGAGTTCGACGCCGCTCACCATGCTCAGGTAGCGCGGCTTGCCCTGGATCACCTGGGCCCGCGCGTCGAGCAGATCGGGCAGCATGTTGCGGAAGTCGCCGTGCGAGTCGTTGACCCAGACCTCGCTCGCACCGCCGTCGAAGGCGCCGGCGATGGCGGCGTTCGCCTCCTCGGTCATGAGCCGGCGCGCGCGCTCGTATTCGGGATTGCCGGCGCGCACCTGCTGGGAATGGAAGACGCCGGCCACGCCTTCGATGTCGGCGGAGATCAGGATTTTCATGGGGATGCAAGTTCGCGCAGCAGTGCGCTGAGCGCGGGCCGCACATGGCCGTCGCGCCCGGTGACGGATTCCGCATGCCACAGCGCATGCAGGATGGCCTGCTCGATGCTGTCGGCCGCGGCCTGGAACAATTCGTCGAGCAGGCCGTCGTGCAGCAGCGCGACGGCCGGCATCGGCGCTTCGCGCCGCTGCGGCAGCGTGTAGGCGGTCGAGAAGGCGAGCGCGATGTCGCCGCTGCCATGCCCGAAGACCGAGCCGGTGCGCGCGAGGCCGGCGCCGGCGCGCAGCGCCAGCCGACGCAGCTGGCGCGCGTCGAGCGGCGCGTCGGTAGCTAGCAGCATGATGATCGATCCCTTCTCCGCCTCGGCCTGCTGCGCCGTTGCGAGCCGCCTGCCGACCGGCTGGCCGGCGATGAGCAGGTTGGGCAGCAGGCCGAAGTTGGCGAGCACCAGCGCGCCCACCGTGTGCGTTCCGGCGCGCCGCGACGCCGTGCCGATGCCACCCTTGAGCGAGAAGGAGGACATGCCGCGCCCGGCGCCGACCGAGCCCTGCGCCACGTCCTCTGCGGCCGAGGCCCAGGCCTGCAGGTAGTGGCTCTCGCCGACGGCCATGCGCTGGATGTCGTTGAGAAAGCCGTCGTTGCATTCGAACACCAGTGGATTGACCGTCGGCAGGCTGCGCCCGCACTCGGGATTCGCGGCAACGCACTGGCGGATCTGCGCCGCCGCCACGGCCGGCACCGAGAAGGTGTTGGTCAGCGCGATCGGTGTCTCCAGCACACCGAGTTCTTCGACCTGCAAAAGGCCGACGCTCTTGCCGAAGCCGTTGAGCACCGCGAAGCCCGCGGGCACGCGCTGCAGATAAGGGTCGCCGGTATGCGGGCGCAGCACGGTCACGCCGGTCTGTACCTCGCCGTCGGCCAGCGTGGCCTGGCCGACCGTGACGCCGGCAACGTCCGTGATGGCATCGCGCCGGCCCGAAGGCAGGGTGCCGATGCGCGGGACCGCGAGGATCATCTTCTAGAGCCGGTCGATCTTCGGATCCAGCGCGTCACGCAGACCATCGCCCAGCAGGTTGAAAGCCAGCACCGTGAAGAAGATCGCCAGCGACGGAAACAGCGCCACGTGCGGCGCATTCACCATGTCGGCGCGCGCCTCGTTGAGCATCGCGCCCCACTCGGGCATCGGCGGCTGCGCGCCCATGCCGAGGAAGCTCAGGCTGGCGGCCGTGATGATCGAGGTGCCCAGGCGCATCGTGAAGTAGACGACGATGGACGAGATGGTGCCCGGCAGGATGTGGCGCAGCAGGATGGTGCGGTCGCTGGCGCCGATGCTGCGCGTGGCCTCGATGTAGGTCAGGTTCTTCAGCACCAGCGTGTTGCCGCGCACCAGCCGCGCGAAGGCCGGCACGCTGAACACCGACACGGCGACCACCACGTTGGTCATGCTGCTGCCCAGGATGGCGACCACGCCCAGCGCCAGCAGGATGCCGGGGAAGGCGAAGAGCACGTCGGAGATGCGCATCACGATGCGGTCCCACCAGCCGCCGTAGTAACCGGCCAGGAGGCCCAGCACGGTCCCCACGATGGCGCCCAGCACCACCGAGAGGAAGCCGGCAGCCAGCGAGATGCGCGCACCCATCAGGATGCGGCTGAAGATGTCGCGCCCGAGCGGGTCGACGCCGAACCAGTGCGCGGCCGAGGGGCCGGTGTTGAGCTTGTCGTAGTCGAAGAAGTTCTCGGCGTCGTAGGGCACGATCCACGGCGCGAAGATCGCGACCGCCACCAGCAGCAGCACGAAGACCAGCGCGCCCAGCGCCACGTGCTGCATGCGGAACTTGCGCCAGAACTCGGTCCACGGCGTGCGCACCCTGCCTTCGGCGGCGAGCACCGGGACCGGCGCGTCACTTGTAGCGGATGGTGGGGTTGATATAGCCATAGAGCACGTCGACCACGAGGTTGATCAGGATGAATTCGAGCGAGAAGAGCAGCACCAGCGTCTGGATGATGGGGTAGTCGCGCATGTCGACCGCGTCGACCAGCAGGCGCCCGAGGCCGGGCCAGTTGAACACCGCCTCGACCACGATCGAGCCGCCGAGCAGGAAACCGAACTGCAGGCCCATCATCGTGACCACCGGGATCAGCGCGTTGCGCAGGCAGTGCTTGAGGATGACCCACTTCTCCGACACGCCCTTGGCGCGCGCGGTGCGAACGAAATCCTCCTGGATCACCTCGATGAAGGAGGCCCGCGTGAAGCGCGCCATCACCGCGGCCACGGCGGCGCCCAGCGTCAGCGAGGGCAGGATGTAGTGCCGCCACGAATCGGCGCCGACCGTCGGCAGCCAGCCGAGCTGCACCGAGAAGATCTGCATCAAGAGCATGCCGAGCGCGAAGGCCGGGAACGAGATGCCCGAGACCGCCAGCGTCATGCCGAGGCGGTCGGGCCACTGGTTGCGGAACACCGCCGACGTGATGCCGATGGCCATGCCGAAGACCACGGCCCAGGCCATGCTGCTGATCGTCAGCAGCAGCGTCGGCATGAAGCGCTCGGCGATCTCGGTCGACACCGGCCGCTTGGAACGCAGCGAATGGCCGAAGTCGCCCTGCAGCATGTTGCCGAAGAAGTTCAGGAACTGCTGCGGCAGCGGCTTGTCGAGGCCGAGGTCGGCGCGCACCAGCGCCACGGTCTCGGGGCTGGCGTCCGGCCCGGCCGCCAGCCGCGCCGGATCGCCGGGCAGCATGTTCACGAATAGGAACACCAGCACCGCGACGATCAACAGCGTCGGCAGCAGACCCAGCAGGCGCTTGAGGACGTACTGGGTCACTCGCTCACCCCCAGGCTCCCCCACTTCGTGTGGTCCGCCAACCCCCTCTCCGGGGGCAACAACAGCGGCCCGGCAAAGCCGGTTCCGCGGTGTTCCCCGACTAGCGGGCGCGGCTTCATGCGTCGAGGGTCGTGCCAAGCACGGCGGCGGAGCACTGAAGTCACTTCAGTTCTACTTCGTCGAAGTTGAAGCTGCCGTCCGGGATCACGTAGAAGCCGGCCAGGTTGCGCGCACGCACCGACAGCAGCTGCTCGGTCACCAGGAAGGCCCAGGGCGCGTCCTTCCAGATGCGCTGCTGCGCGTCGGCGTAGATCTTGGCCTTGGCGGCAGGGTCGGTGGTCACCAGCGCCTTCTTGATGTCAGCATCGACTTCGTCGTTCTTGTAGTAGGCGGTGTTGAAAAGCTTGGGCGGGAAGGACTCGGAGGCCAGGAGCGGCCGCATCGCCCAGTCGGCCTCGCCTGTCGACGAGGACCAGCCCACGTAGTACATGCGCACCGGCGCGGTGGCCGGGTCCTGCGCGCTCTCGACGCGCTCGACGCGCTGGCCGGCCTCGAGCGCCAGCACCTGCACCTTGATGCCGACCTGCGCCAGCTGCTGCTGCACGAACTGGATGACCTTCTGCGCCGTCGTGTAGTTGTAGGCCGACCAGAGCGTGCTCTCGAAGCCGTTCGGGTAGCCGGCTTCCTTCAGCAGCTCGCGCGCCTTGGCCGGGTTGTAGGGCCACGGGCCGAGCTTGGCCGCGCCCTCGATGCCCTTGGGCAGCACGCCTTCGGCCGGAATGGCATAGCCCGAGAACGCAACCTTGACCAGCGCTTCCTTGTTGATCGCGTAGTTGACGGCCTCGCGCACCTTCGGGTTGTCGAAGGGCTTCTGCTGCGTGTTCATCGAGATGTAGCGATGGATGATCGAGGGCGAGCTGTTCACCTCGAGGCTCGGCTTTTCCTTCAGCGTCGCGGCCGCTTCGGGCGGCATCGGGAAGGCGAAGTGCGCCTCGTTGGTCTGCATCATCGCGGCGCGCGTGTTGTTGTCGACCACCGGACGGAAGGTGATGCTGTCGACCTTCGGGTAGCCCTTCTTCCAGTAGCCGTCGAACTTGGCGACCTTCAGGTAGTCGGTGGCCTTCCACTCGACGAACTTGAAGGGGCCGGTGCCCACAGGGTTCTGCGCGATGCCCTTGTTGCCGTACTTGGCCAGCGCGGCCGGCGAGATGATCACGCCCGACGGGTGCGCGAGCGTGTTGATGAAGGGCGAGAAGGGCTCGCTGAGCGTGAAGCGCACCGTGGTCGCGTCGACCGCCTCGGTCTTGGCGATGTTCTTGTAGAGGTTGTAGCGCTTGAGCTTGTTGTCCGGGTTGGTCACGCGGTCGAAGGTGGCCTTCACGGCCTCGGCATTGAAGGGCGTGCCGTCGTGGAACTGCACGCCCGTGCGCAGCTTGACGGTGTAGACCAGGCCGTCCTTGCTGACGGTGTGGCCCGTGGCCAGCACCGGCACCATCTTCATGTCCTTGTCGAAGCCGTAGAGGCCTTGATAGAAGGACTTGGCGACGGCCTGCGACAGCGTGTCGTTGGCGTCGTACGGGTCGGTGGTCGTGAAGCCCGACTGCACGGCGACGACGATGTCCTTGGCGGCGTGCGCCGAGAGCGCGAAGCCGGCCAGGCCGGCGATGGCCAGCGCGGCGGCGATGCGGGAGAGGCGTTGCTTGTTCATGGTGGAACTCCTTCTAGGTAAATCAGTTGATCGGGTGCTGCGCGACGAAGTGGCCAGGGCCGACCTCGACCAGCGGCTTGACGCCGGGCTCGTAGCCCACGGGGTGCATGGGGCTCGGAATCTCGCCCTGCAGCAGCGGGCGGTCGCGGTTGCGGCGCGCCGGATCGGCGACCGGCACGGCCGCCATCAGCTTGCGCGTGTAGGCGTGCTGCGGATTCTCGAAGATCGCGCGCCGCGGGCCGATCTCGACGATCTGGCCCAGGTACATCACCGCAACGCGGTGGCTGATGCGCTCGACCACGGCCATGTCGTGCGAGATGAACAGGAAGGCGATGCCCAGCTCGCGCTGCAGGTCCAGCATGAGGTTGACGATTTGCGCTTGGATCGAGACGTCGAGCGCCGACACCGACTCGTCGGCCACCACCACCTTGGGGTTGAGCGCGAGTGCGCGCGCGATCGCGATGCGCTGGCGCTGGCCGCCGGAAAACTCGTGCGGGTAGCGCTGCGCGTAGTCGGCCGGCAGGCCGACCTTCTCGAGCAGCCAGCGCACGCGCTGCTGCGCCTCGGCGCCGCTCGCGATCTTGTGGATCAACAGCGGCTCCATGATCGAGAAGCCGACGGTGAGCCGCGGGTCGAGCGAGGCGAAGGGGTCCTGGAAGATGAACTGGATGTTGCGCCGGAGCGCCTGCAGCTCGCCGGTGGGCAGCGTGAGCACGTTGCGGCCGTCGAACTCGATAGCGCCGCCCTGGCTCTCGACCAGGCGCAGCAGCGAGCGGCCGGTGGTGGACTTGCCGCAGCCCGATTCGCCGACCAGCGCCAGCGTCTCGCCGGCACGCAGGTCGAAGCTGATCTGCTCCACCGCATGCACCACGCGCGTCACGCGGCTGAAGAGGCCGCTCTTGAGCTCGAAGCGGGTCACCAGGTCCTTCACGCGCAGAATCGGCGGGGCGTCGCTCTGCACAGTGTCCTGCGGGCTCGCATCGCTCACGCTCACGCGGGCGCCCACGGCGTCCACCTGCAGCAGCTCGAAGCGGCGCGGCAGATCGGTGCCGCGCATCGCGCCCAGGTGCGGCACGGCCGAGAGCAGCGCGCGCGTGTAGGCATGCCGGGGCGCCGCGAACAGCGGCTCGGAGGGCCCGGCCTCGACCTTGTCGCCCTGGTACATCACCAGGACGCGATCGGCCACTTCGGCGACCACGCCCATGTCGTGGGTGATGAAGACCACGCCCATCTGCATCTCGGTCTGCAGCTCGCGGATGAGCTGGAGGATTTGCGCCTGGATCGTGACGTCGAGCGCGGTGGTCGGCTCGTCGGCGATCAAGAGCGAGGGCCGGCACGACAGGGCCATCGCGATCATCACGCGCTGGCGCATGCCGCCGGAAAGCTGGTGCGGGTAGCGCGCGAGCACGCTGCGCGCTTCGGGAATGCGCACCAGCTCCAGCATGCGCAGCGCCTCGGCGCGTGCGGCGGCGCGGTCCTTGCCCTGGTGGATGGCGATGGCCTCGGCGATCTGGTCGCCGGCGGTGAACACCGGGTTCAGCGAGGTCATCGGCTCCTGGAAGATCATCGCGATGTCGGCGCCGCGGATGCCGCGCATGGTCGCGTCGGAGGCCTGCGCGAGGTCGAGCACCCGGCCGTCGCGGCGCCGGAAGGCCATGCGGCCCTGCACGATGCGGCCACCGCCGTATTCGACCAGCCGCATCAGCGACAGCGAGGTGACGGACTTGCCCGAGCCGGACTCGCCGACGATGGCCAGCGTCTCGCCGCGGTCGACGTGGAAGGACAGGTTGCGCACCGCGTCCACGGTGCGCTCGGAGCTCGCGAAGCGCACGGTGAGGGCGTCGACGGCCAGCACGCGCTGGCCGGGCAGTTCCGGCGTGCTGGAGGTCGCGGTGGGTTCTGGCAGGACGGCAGCGTTCATCGATGGATGGCAGTGTGCGGCAGCTCGGCGCCGCGCGTGTGGCCGCGGTACATGCCCTCGGTGTTGAAAGGCAGGCACACGTTGCCGGCCCGGTCGATCGCGATCAGGCCGCCGCTGCCACCGATGGCGGGCACGGCCTGCATGATCACGGCGTGCGCGGCCTGCGCCAGCGACTGGCCGGCGTAGCGCATGCGCGCACAGACGTCGTAGGCCGCGGCCGTGCGGATGAACATCTCGCCGCTGCCGGTGCAGGACACGGCGGCGCGCTTGTCGTCGGCATAGGTGCCGGCGCCGATCAGCGGCGAGTCGCCGACGCGGCCGACGCGCTTGTTGGTCATGCCGCCGGTGGAGGTGGCGGCCGCCAGGTGGCCGCGCCGGTCGAGCGCGACGGCGCCGACGGTGCCGAACTTGTTGGTCTCGTCCAGCGGTGCGGTGGACAGCGCCGCTGCGCGTGCCGCGCCGTCGTGGTCGAGCGCGATGCGGCCTTCGGCGCGCGCGCGACGCAGCTGCTCGCGGCGCGCCTCGGTGGAGAAGTACTCCGGTTCGACCATCTCCAGCCCGCGCTCGCGCGCGAAGGCCTCGGCGCCGGCACCGACCAGCAGTACGTGGGCGCCGTCCTCCATTACCGCGCGTGCGGCGTGCACCGGGTGGCGGATGCGGCTGACGCCCGCCACGGCGCCGGCGCGCAGCTCGGCGCCGTCCATCACGGCGGCGTCGAGTTCGTGCGTTTCGGCGCCGGTGAAGACCGCGCCCTGGCCGGCGTTGAACAGCGGGCAGTCCTCCAGCATCTCGACCGCCAGGCAGACCGCGTCCAGCGCGCTGGCGCCGCGCAGCAGCAGCGCCTGGCCGGCGAGCACGATGGTGCGCAGCGCGTCGTGGTAGGCCGCGGCCGCGCCCGCGTCCAGCGCCGCCGCGCTGATGGTGCCCGCGCCGCCGTGGATGGCAATGACCGGTGTGGTTCTCATCGTGCCTTCTTCTTTCTGTTCGGCGCGCGCGGCGCCTGCGCTGGTTGGTTCTTTTCGGCGTTGGCGACCCGCAGCGCCTGCGCGCCGTGCAGCCAGGGCATGACCGAGTGGACGATCTTGCCGGCGGCCTGGAACGCGCCCGGCGCGCGCAAGGCCACGGCGCTGGTCAGCGCCTCGATCAGCGCCAGCACGCTGGTCTCGCAGTTGGGGCGGTAGCGGGTCTCGGTCTGCGCATAGAGCACCACGTCGGCCAGCGGCGCCAGCGGCGAGCTGGGCCGGTCGGTCAGGGCCAGCACGCCGACGCCCTGGGCGCGGGCGATGCCGGTCAGCGCCACGGTGTCCGTCAGGTAGCGCGGGAAGCTCAGCGCCACCAGGAGGTCGCGCGGCCCGCCGCGCGACAGCGCGCGCGCGCCGTGCGTGACGCCGCTCACCGAGGGCAGCAGCCGCACGTCGGCGCAATAGGTGTCCAGGCCATGCTGCAGCAGCCCGGACAGCCAGGCGCTGGCGCCGAAGCCGACGATGTAGATGGTGCGTGCGTCGAGGATGCGCGCCACCGCCGCCTCGCAGGATGTCGGGTCCAGCGCCTGGCGGGTGGCCTCGAGGTTGCCCCGGCTTTCCTCCAGCGCGGCGGCAAAGACTTCGGTCACCGTCGAGGGCTGCGCGAGGCTGCCGCGCAGCCGTTCGACCGGCGCCAGCAGGGGCTCGAAGCCGCGGACCAGTTCGGCGCGGAAGTTCGCATAGCCGTCGAAGCCCAGGGCGCGCGCGAAGCGGTTGGCGGTGGCCACCGACACGCCGGCGGCCGTCGCCAGCTCGTCGATCGGAAGCGTCGCGACCTGCAAGGGGCGCTCCAGCACGTAGTCGGCCACCTGCCGGTGCGAGCGCGTCAGCTGCGGCAGGGCCTGCGCGATGCGCTGCGCCACGGTGGTTGCGGAAGTCGCGGAAGAGGCAAGCATTCGGTTCGGGCTCGCCCCTTCAAGGTGCGAATGATGAAAAGAAAATTACAAACTGGTGCGAGAAAAGAAAATTTTCAATCATTGGCCCATGTTTAGCAAGTCATGGGCCAGTGGGGTTTGTTCGTATAAATAAAAGGTGTCAGCAGAAATAAGAGGTGTCAGGTTTGCGCGATCGGCGAACGCGCGTCGCCCCTCGGCCCACCGGTTCCACACGAAGGCGAGGGGGAAGCCTGGGGCAAATTGCTACGATGTCGGACGCAAACGGTTCGGGCGCACGCCATGCTTGATTTCGCACATCTCTAGATGAATACCGGAACGCCGTTCGGCCGCCAACCTGCTTTCCAGGATCGGTGCGGCCTTCAACATCTTGAACGGAGGAAGCAGCGATGCAACGAGTGATTCTTTCCGGCGCCAGCGGCTGGGCCGGCGCGGCACTGGCGCGAGGCATCGCGCAACAGGCCGATATGCAGCTCGTCGGCGCGGTCGGGCAGCGAAGCGCAGGCCGGTCCTTAAGCGAGGTGCTCAAAGTTCCCGAACTCTCGGGCTTGGTCTCCGCCACTGCCACGGACGCACTGGCGCAGGCGGCAGGCTGCGATGTCTATGTGGAGTACTCGAAGCCGCACGACATTGGCACCGTCCAGGCCAACATCCTTTCGGCCCTGGCAAAAGGCGCGCATGTGGTGATCGGCAGCTCGGGCTTGAGCGACGAAGACTACGCCCGGATCGACGCCGCTGCGCATGATGCGAAGCGAGGGGTGCTGGCCTGCGGCAACTTCGCCCTGACTGCCGTGCTGCTGCAGCGCTTTGCGGAACTGGCGGCGCGCTACATCCCGTACTTCGAGCTCATCGACTATGCGAAGGATTCGAAGCCCGACGCGCCCTCCGGCACCGGGCGCGAGCTGGCGCTTCGCCTTGGCAACGTGCGGCAACCGGCGCTTGGCGTGCCGCTTGACAAGGTCAACGGCCCGGGCGGCGTGCGCGGCGCGACTGTGAACGGCGTGCAGGTGCACGCGGTGCGCGTGCCCGGCTTCGTCCTCGGGATCGAAGCCATCTTCGGCATGAAGGACCAGCGCCTGCACCTGCGGCATGAAGCCGGCAGCAGCGCGGAGCCCTATGTCGACGGCGCCCTGTTGGCAATCCGCAAGGTGGCGGGGCACATTGGCGTGTTGCGCGGGCTGGACAAAGTCATGGAACTCTAGGGCCTGTTCACACATGAATCATCCGCAGGGCGAGGGCCACCGTGATTGGCCGCCGAGGATCTGCTCGATGGTCCTGATCGACTGGGGGTGCCCGAATTTCCTGTACGGGAAGTAGCGGGGGCCGACGTAGATCTTCTCGATGTCGGCCGGCACGTCAGCGAACGCGGCGGAATAGGCGCCGTGAACGAAGAAGGCGTTGGCGCCCGAATGGGAGTTGCAGCACACGAGCCGATAGCCGAATCGTTCGAACAGTTTGGCGAAGCTGGTCAGTGAGGCGCCGAAGTAGTCATCGCCTTTCCAGCTGTGCTTCGCGTCATAGGCGATCTGGAACTCCACCGGCGGCGGGAACTTGCCGTTGTATTCGACGATGAACAGCTTCGGCTCGAGCCCGCTGGCCAGCAGTTTCTCGGCAAAGTAGATGTCGTTGCCGTCCAGGTCGAGCGAGATGACGTCGGTATTGGTCGACAAGATCCTGCTCAGCCCTTGCTGCACCAGCGGCAGGATGTTGTCCAGCGTGATCCAGTCGCGGAGGTAGGCGAACCGGTCGCTGTTCGGGTCAATGCTGATCCTGAGGGTGTCGCCGCCGACCCAGAAGCCTTTCCAGCCCAGCGAAGCCAGGATCAGCGTGTTGTTCTCCGTGCCGTCGCCGACACCGAATTCGATGTAGACGCCTTTCTTCAGGCAGTCGATCCGCTTCAGGATCTCGAGGGTGAGGCCATCCTCGTCGGTCTGGGAGAAGCACTTCTTTCCGTAGCGGTTGAGCGGATTGGGATGATCGGTCTGGGCCGATCGGGTCTGGTGGTGGAGCGTGAGGTCGAACAGTCCGCTGATGGCGCCTCCGACCTGGCGTCCCTGAGTCGACAGCTCCTGTATTCTTGTTCTCAGGTTGTTGAATAGGCGCATGGCTTGGTGTCCGAAGAGTTGATCTGTTCCAAAGAACGGCCCTGGCCAACCAAAGCGACGAAGGGCGCGCCGCTACAACTGCATTCGCTGCCATCTCCAGGCCGACGCCGGGAAAGTGAAATCGAAAGTATTCAAATGTACAACTCTGCGCCCCCCACGCACAAGTTCGCATCCGCGATGGAGCTACCCGGCGCATGCTAAGGCTAGCTAGAGGAACAGCGCCTGCAGATCCTTGAAACGTGGGTGCTCCGCCTAGCGCAAATCATCCGAAACTTCGGCCACCACTTTGCGCCGACGTGCCTTCACTGCCAAATCACCAGAGCTAGTCACCAGTGTCCTTTATCGCCGCGTCTAGGGTGGGCTGAATTTCCTCGCGATGCCCAGCGAGATCTCGTTCTGCAAGGTAGCTCGAAAGCCGTGGCGCGCTGGGAAGCGTGTTCACGTAGACGGACAGCGACGAACTGAGCACTGCGGCGGGGACGGTGGCCATCGGCGTGAACTAACAAGTTGGCGTTCAAGTTCGAACGTCAGGTATTGAGCAGACTGTAGCCGGCGCGATAGCAAGAGGAAGACGAAGCGCGAGTCCTTCCGACGCCTGGAATGAGGTCAGTCAGCGGGGATAGAAGTGGACCTCGACGCGTGGATTGCGCGGGTCTGGTGGTGGCATCCCTGGTTGTGATGCTCCCATTGCCTCGATGGCCATGTTCTTGCGCAGTGCACCCAGTCGAACCCCCGGCGGCCAGTTCAAATTCCCCCACCTTTGGCCAGTCAAATTCCTCCAGGCAGGACGTTGAATTATGAGACGTTGGTGGTGTCGCGTGCGATGCGCGAGGCGGCCTCTTTGAGTCGGTAGCTCTTGCCTTCGAATTGAAGCATCGCCGAGCGATGCATGAGGCGGTCGAGGATGGTGGTGCTCATCGTGTTGTCGCCGAGATACTTACCCCAGTCCTCGACCACGCGGTTGGAGGTGGCGATGATGCTGCGGCGCAGCTTGTAGCGTTGATGCACGATGGTCTGCAGTAGCTCTGCGCTGAGGTCCGAGATGCGTCGAGCCAGGAACATGTCATCGAGGACGAGGAGGTCCGGATCGGTGTAGGCGCGAAGCGCCTGGCTTTGCTCGTCGGGCCCGGCCAGGGCGAACTGCGCGAACTCGGTGTCCGCCTCGGCGTAACGCACGTTGTAGCCTTGCAAGGTGGCTTGGTAAGCCACCGCCTTGGCGACATGACTTTTGCCGGTGCCGGGCTTGCCGATGATCAACGCATTGCTGCCCTCGGTGATGAACTTCAGTGTGTGCAGCTCGAAGCAGGCCTGGCGCGGCAGCTTGGGGTTGAAGCGCCAGTCGAAGTCGTTGAGCGTCGTGCGCTCGTCCAGCCTGGACTGCTTGAAGCGCCGCTCGGTGAGCCGCGAGTAGCGACGGTCCAACTCGTCCTGCAGGATGGCCGAGAAGGTCTCCAAGAACGGCTGCTGCGTGGCCTGTGCCTCCATGATCCGGGTGTCCAGGGTGGCCCGGATGCCGGATAGTCTCAATGCGCGCAGAGCGCGCTCGATTTCGATCATTGTCATCGTCATGGGCAATCCTCAGGTGCGTTGAATGGAAGCGCCGCTTGGTGCGCAGCGCCGTGCGTGAACATGTCGCCGTAGACATCGGCCGGTCGAATCAGCGGATGGTCCTGCGTCAGATTGCTGGAGCGCGGCGCGCCGCTCGTGGGCGCATCAATCGAGGCCAGCGCCTCGTCGAGCAGCCGTTGCGTGAGCGCCTTGATGTGCTGATAGCTATGCACGCCTTCGTTGATGGCTTGCGCGCAGGCGTCGTCGACGAAGCGGCGCGGGTAGCGCCGCGCGAGGCCCACGATTCCCCAGAGCGTTCTCTGACCGACGCGCCCTTGGACGGCGAAGAGGGTTTCGCACAGCTGCTGGGCGGCCGCGCCGATGGCGCGCGCCTGGCTGAGGATGTGGTGCGTCTCGCGCGAGGGGTTGAACACGCGCTCGGCGCCGCCGGAAGCACGACGCTGCCGGGTCGATCGACCCGGGCGTGGGTTCGCAGCAGCGCCTGCGTCCTGAGGTCCCGGATCTCGATGCGATGCGTGAACAGCCGCACCAGCACGCGGCTGCCGATGGCCGCGGGCCGCGCCGCGTAGCTGCTGTGATCGATGCGCACGCACGAGTCGTCGCACACGGTGCGCTGCGACTCGGTGAAGTACTGCATGCCCGTGATCGGCAGCGCCTGCAGATGGGCGCGTTCTTCCTCGAACATTGCCTGCACCTGGCGCCGGGCGCTGCCGTGGATGCGCGGTGCCGCCCACTTCGTCTCCCAGTGCTCGAGGAACTCGTTCTGTTCTTCGATGGACTCGAAGCGCCGGCCCTTCAGCGCAGTGGCTTGGGTATGCCCGATGGCATTCTCAACGGTGCCTTTTCGGTTTGGATCTCTGATCCGCGCCGGGTCGGCCACGACGCCGTAGTGGGCCAGCGTAGCGGCGTAGACCGCGTTGAGTTCGGGCTCGTACAGGTCGGGCTTGATGACCCCTTCCTTCAGATTGTCCAGAACGACGTAGCGGCAGCTGCCACCGAAGTAACGCCAGGCCTCTTCATGCAGCCGCGCCCAGGTCTCCTGGCTGGACTTCCACACCACGCGCCGGAAGCTGCGCCGCGAGTAACGCAGCGTCATCACGAACAGGCGCGGCTTGCGGTATCGATCCGTGCCCGGCACCCGCGTCGGTGCCCCTTCGCCGTAGTCGACCTGGACCTCCTCGCCGGGGGCGAACTCCAACCGGTCGAACTGCTCGGGATCGCGCGCGCACAACTTGTGAACAAAGCGCTTGACGCTGTTGTAGGCCGCGTCGAACCCGAACTGGTCCACCAGGTCTTGGTAGATCGCCGTGGCATTGCGGCGCAGCCGCACCTGCGCCTCGATGAACGCGCGGTGAGGCTCGCACGCCGAGACCGTTGAGCCACGCCGAGCCGGTGGCCAGGGTGGAGGAATTTGCACCACCGAGCCGGTGGTGGACGGCGACACTCATCTTGTCCGGCTGAACGACATCCATGATGGCCGGTGGTGAGGAGTCGGAGGCGGCGTAGCCGCCGTAGATGACGAGCCACCGGCGGTGCCGGGTGGGCGGGGTTCACGATGGCGGGTTCAGGTCTCAAGAAGAGGTCGGCCCCGTGTCAGGTCCCCGAATCACCGATCAGCAGGTACGCCTCTATATGAACACCCGCAAGAAGAAGTCCCAGGAGTTGGCTGCAGCCAAGGCCGGCATCAGCGAGCGTAGCGCGCGACGCATCGAGAGCGCGGCGACGCTGCCTTCTCAGAACCCTCGGCGCTACTGGCGCTCGCGAGCCGATCCGTTTGTTCAGGTCTGGGACACCGAGGTGGTGCCGCTCCTCAAGGCCGCACCCAAGCTGATGGCCGTCACGCTATTGCGCAAGCTCCAGGAGGATCACCCCGATCGCTTCTCCGACGGCATGCTGCGCACGCTGCAGCGGCATATCCGCCAGTGGCGCGCAGTGCAAGGCCCACCCAAGGAAGTGTTCTTCCCTCAGGACCATGCCCCGGGCCATCGAGGTCTCTCGGACTTCACCGCCATGGGCGATTTGCGCGTCACGATCGCGAACGCGCCGTTTGTCCACATCCTCTATCACTTCGTTCTGGCGTTCTCACGCTGGGAGCATGTCGAAGTCGTCGAGGGCGGCGAGAGCTTCGAGGCGCTATCCAAGGGGTTGCAGAACGCCCTGTGGCAAGCCGGCGGCGCGCCGCAAGAGCACCGCAGCGACAGCCTGTCGGCCGCGTACAAGAACCTGACCGAAGAACAGGACTTCACCCGTGCGCTACACGGCGCTGCTCGACCACTACGGCATGGTGGGCACGCGCAACAACCGAGGCGTGAGCCACGAGAACGGCAGCGTCGAGTCTTCGCACCGGTTCCTGAAGGAAGCGATCGACCAGGCGCTGCTGCTGCGCGGGCACCGCGACTTCGACGACCGGCCGGCCTACGAGGGGTTCGTTCGGGAAGCCGTGATGAGGCGCAATCGCCGCAACGCGGCCGCGTTTCGTATCGAGCGCGAACAATTGCTGGATTTGCCCCCGAGGCGCACCACCGACTTCGTCGAGGAGGAGGCGCGTGTCACGCGCTGCGGCACCTTCACTGTGCGCGCCATCCTCTACAGCGCACCGTCGCGTTTGATTGGCCACCGCCTGAAGGTACGGCTCTACAGCGACCGGCTGGATTGCTACCTCTCGGGGGCGCTCGTCCTGACGCTCGCGCGCGGCGCGCGAGCGCCCGGCACCACCCGCGGACGGGTGATCGACTACCGGCACTTCATCGAAGAGCTCAAGCGCAAGCCTCAGGCGTTCAAGGGGCTGCTGTTCCGTGACGCGCTGTTCCCGCGCGAGGCGTACCGCCTCGCCTGGGAGCAACTGGATCTGAAGCTGACACAACGCCAAGCCTGCCAGACCATCGTCGCGCTGCTGGAGATGGCCGCTCGCGACGGCGTGGAAGGCGTGCTGGCCGAACGCCTCGACGCGCTTCGCCTGGCCGGCGAATTGCCCGATGTGAAGCGCTTGCGCGAGGAGTTCGCCCCGCGCAGGGCCGAGGTGCCGCGGATCACGATCGAGATGCCCTCGCCGAGCCAGTACGACGTGCTGCTGCTGAGCGAACACAACCTTGACGAGGTGCCAGCATGACGGCCGCGGCATTCGAGCCAGGACGCAACGCCTTGATGCTCAATGAGCTGCGCCTGCCGACGATCGGCAGGCTGTGGCCGGACTTCGCTGAGCGCTCGGACAGGGAAGGCTGGCCAGCAGGCCGTTTCTTGGGTGGACTGCTGGAGCACGAAGTGGCCGAACGGGAGAAGCGCCGCATCGAGCGTCACCGGGTCGAGTCGCGCCTGGATGTGACCAAGACGCTCGCCAGCTTCGAGTTCTCCGAGGTGCCGATGCTGTCGAAGGCCCATGTCTTGGCGCTGGCCAGCGGGGACTCGTGGCTCGAGAAGGAGCCAACATCTTGATATTTGGTCCGCCAGGCGTGGGCAAGAGCCACGTCGGGTGCGGCATCGGCCACGCGCTGATCGAGGCCGGCCGTCGCGTGCTCTACATGCGGACCAGCGAACTGGTGCAGCGGCTGCAGGCCGCCCGCCAGACCCTGCAGCTGCCCCAGGCACTCGCCAAGCTCGACCGCTACGACCTGCTCATCCTTGACGACATCTCGTACGTCCGGAAGGACCAGGCCGAAACCAGCGTTTTGTTCGAGCTGATCGCTGAGCGCTACGAGCGGCGCAGCATCCTGATCACGGCCAACCAGCCCTTCTCGGGCTGGGACACCGTGTTCCCCGACGCCGGCATGACGGTAGCGGCCATCGATCGCCTGGTCCACCACTCGACGATCTTCGAGCTGAACAACGTGGAGAGTTACCGCGGCAAGGCGGCCGCTCGGGCGCAGAAGGTCCAGCGCGACAACGACAAGGCGAACCGCCGGCGTCAATCATCTAACGACAACGACAACCAGCCCAAGGAGGCACAGCCATGAACCCTTGACCAGCGACATTCATCCCCGTCCAACCGGCCAAGATGAATGTCGTTTAACCGGCCATGCTGCTTGACTACAAGGGCTTCCCTCACATGCAAGCAATATTTGGCCGACACCACGCGCAGGTGGTCGATTCGATTCCGGAATCGGGCATGAGGCCATCGCGTGAGGCAGGCAAACTGACGCGACAAGGATGCGGACTGGCTAGACTACAAACGGTCATTGATGCAGCAAAGCAAATCGCTGCGGAACCCTGATGAAAGACGCACGCGGGGACCTCATTCGCTATTCGAGGATGGCGATGCCTCCTTCGTCAAGCAGTCAGGCACTCCCCGCGCAGGTCCAACCTTGTTTCATCACTCGAGAGCCGTCAAGCGGCGGTAGGAATTCGATGCAATCCTCTGTTTGGTTGTCGACTCGCGAAGTCACGCCGGCATCGTGAACTGCTCGCCCCGAGAGAGCACTGCCCAGGCCATGCGAGCATTCTTCGCTGCGATGGCCACGATCGCACGCCAGTAGCCGCGACGTTCAGCGAGCGCCGCGGCCCATCGGCTGAGCCCGTCCGTTTTGTTTTGAGCGCCGTTGAGCACCGATCGCGCGCCCAGAACCAGCAGCGATCGAATGTACGAATCCCCGGCCTTCGTGATGTGGCCCAGGCGTGCCTTGCCGCCTGAACTGTATTGGCTGGGCACCAAGCCGAGCCAGGCGGCAAACTGGCGACCACACTTGAATTCATGCCCGTTGCCAATCATTGCGAGCAACGCGGTCGCGGTGGTCTGGCCGACCCCGCGCAGGCGCATGAGCTGCTGGGCGCGGGGATCTTCGCGCGCCATTTGCGCAATCCGGTGGTCGTAGAGCGCGATCCGTTCGTCGAAGTGCATTAGTTCGCTCAGCAGATCGCCGATGACCGCGTTGCTCCATCCAGGGAGATCCTCCAGGCACGCCATTGCTTGACTCCGCACGGTCGATGCCTTCAAGGGCAGCACGATCCCGAACTCACTGAGCAGCCCGCGGATCCGATTGATGGTTGCCGTGCGCTGTTCGATGAATCCTTGCCGCACGCGATGCACGCTCAGTTGCGATTGTTGCTCCAGGCTCTTGATCGGCACGAAGCGCATGTTCGGACGTTGCACCGCCTCGCAGATGGCCGCCGCGTCAACGGCGTCATTCTTGCCCTGCTTGCCGGACAGCCGATACGGACTCACGAACTTCGGCGCCATCAGGCGTACCGTGTGGCCGTGGACCATGAACTGACGCGCCCAGTGGTGTGCACCGGAGCACGCCTCCATGCCGATCACACAGGGAGGCAGAGAAGCGATCAATTCCAGTAGTTTGCCGCGCGCCACCGTGGGGGACACGAGAGCGGGCTTGCCGGCATCGTTGACGCCGTGAACGGCAAAAACATTCTTGGCAAGATCGATGCCGATGTACAAAATAGTCATGGGCTTCCCCTTTCCGAGTGAGTTGATGGAGGTTCGCAACCCCATCGTGGCACTCAGTTGCCGACAGCCGCAACTCGCAGCGGCTTAATCGGGACGGGGAAGGCCCTTTCATTCGCTATCCAGCCTGTGTTGCGCGGCGAGATCGAGCGCGAGAGCGCTCGGCTTGCGTTGGTCAAGCAGCAGGTGAAGGCGATGGAGGCCGAGCGGCGCGAGGAACTGGCCGATGGCAAGCACC
>NZ_JAGGNV010000022.1 GCF_018614955.1 Variovorax paradoxus | reverse complement strand
AACGAGCATTCCTACCGCGATAGTTCTAAGCCAGCTTTGAGCGGTGGAGCAGGACCGCAAGCAACCTCGCGCTCCTTGCCAGCGGTGCTCGGGGTCTCGGGGAACTGTCAAATCTGAACAAATCCTGAGTTGACGGTTCATCGTCACTTCAGCGACCGCGCCTAACGTCTGCCTATGCGCTGCGATCTCATCCAGGCCCCGTTTATGTCGCGCGCACGGAGCGCACTTCCGGCCTTGGGTTCCCGCGCCGATGTGGGCGCGATGGCTCGAACCGCTCAATGCGGGAATTGAATCGCTGGCTGTCACGTCCGCGTTCTGCGCGCAGCGTGGTCGTCTGGCTGAGCCTCTATCTTGCGTTCGCGGCCAACTGGCCCCTCTGGAGCGAGCTGGCGCGCATCGGCGGCGCGCCCAGCGTCTACGTGCCCTCGATCGCGGTGGTGCTGCTGCTCACCATGTGCGGCAGCGTGGCGCTGTTGTCGTTCACCGCCTGGTCGCGCTGGATGAAACCGCTCTGGTTCGCCGTCGTCGTGATCGCCGCGGTGGCGCAGCACTACATGCAGAGCTACCGGGTGGTGATGGACCCCAGCATGCTGGCCAACGCAATGCAGACCGATGCCCACGAGGCGCGCGACCTGCTGAGCTGGCGCCTGCTGTTCCATGTGCTGCTGGTTGCCGCCTTGCCCGCCTGGGCGCTGTGGCGCGTGCGCATCGTGCCCCTGGACCTCGTCTCGCAGGCCTGGCGCAATGCGCTGCTGCTGCTCGCCGCCGTGGCCCTGGCGGTCGGCGGCGCGCTCGCGATGAACCGGCAGCTCGCACCGCTGATGCGCAACAACGTCCACCTGCGCTACATGATCAATCCGCTGGCCAGCATCTACTCGGCGGGCGCGGTCGTCATCAAGCCGATGTTCAAGCGCAGCGGGAAGCTCGTTCCCATCTCCGGCGGCGCGGCTCTGGGTGCCAGCTACGCGGCGCAGGCCCGGCCGCCGCTCTTCGTGCTGGTGGTGGGCGAGACGGCGCGGGCCGACCATTTCGCGCTGAACGGCTATGCGCGCGACACCACGCCCGAGCTCGCGGCGCGCAAGGTGCTGAGCTGGCGCGACGTTCATTCCTGCGGCACCAACACGCTGGCCTCGGTGCCCTGCATGTTCTCGCCGCTGGGCAAGACGGCCTTCGAGGCGCGCAAGGACGACTACGAGAACCTGATGGACGTGCTGCAGGCCGCCGGCCTCGCGGTGTTCTGGCTCGACAACCAGGCCGGCGGCTGCAAGGGCGTCTGCGACCGCGTGCCGCACGCGTCGGCCTTCGACACCGTCGACCCCAGCGTGAAGAACGCGCTCTGCGAAGGCGACGAATGCCTCGACGATGTCATGCTCCATGGCCTGGACGCGCGCCTGGCCGCCTTGCCGGCCGAGCGCCGCGGCAAGGGCGTGGTGCTGGTCATGCACCAGATGGGCAGTCATGGCCCGGCCTACTACAAGCGCTCTTCGCCCGATGCCAAGCGCTTCCTGCCCGAGTGCAAGAGCAATGCGCTGGCTGAATGCAGTCACAGCGAACTGCTGAACGCCTATGACAACTCGATCGGTTACACCGATCGTTTTCTTGGCAAGACCATCGACTGGCTACAGAGCCAGTCGAAGAACTATGACACTGCGCTGCTCTACCTCAGCGACCACGGCGAGTCGCTGGGCGAGTACGGGTTGTTCCTGCACGGCGTGCCGTACAGCTTCGCACCCGAAGTGCAAAAGCATGTGCCGATGGTGACGTGGTTCGGCGACGGCATAAGCGCGCGGCGCAAGCTCTCGCCTTCCTGCATGGAAGCAAGGCTCGACGCGCCGCTTACGCACGACAACCTCTATCACACCGTGCTGGGCGTGATGGACGTGACGACGCCTACCTACAAGCCGGCACTTGACGCGCTCGCATCCTGCCGCGATGGGACAAGCTCCTTGGAGTTGGTTGGTGGAACTAGAACCCCCGCGCCGGCACGATAGCCCCGCGACTTACCTACGGACAAGGAGCTCGCGGCGGCGTACCGAGTGGTCAAGAGGAGGAGCTAGCGCGCCGCAGGCACGCGAGGGAGCCCCCCGTATTCTCGGAGTCACGCAGACCGTCGCGACGCCGTCGTGGATCGCTGTGGCAGCGCCTCGGCGTAGCGTTCCACAGGGAAGCGGAACATGCCCCGGAAATTAATGTGCCCGAAGTGGACCGGGCCTATGCGACGCAGCCAGCTGTCCTCAATGATCTGGCCTTCCTTGCGTAGCCGGTCGACCACGCCTTGCATCTGGGCGGTGTTCCACGCCAGAACGATGTTGGTCAGCAACGCATGCGATCCCGAGATAACTTTCATTTCATCGCGGCGCCGGCCACGCTCGTGCGAGATTTTTCCGTAGTAGATCGCGCCTGCAGATGATGAACAGACTCGCCGCGATTCAGCAATGTGTGGATCTCGCGCCTGAACTCCTCGATCGCGATGTAGTCGCACAGGAACACCGTGCGCAGCAGCCTGCCGAGATGCTCCGCCGCCCGGTGCAGTGGATCGCCCTGGGCGGCCGAGCCGAAGCGCTGCAGAGCCAGTGAAGCAGAGACGCGACCGGGATCGGATCGACACCGCCAACCGCAACAGTTCAGCCCATCCTCGTTCGATGGCCGTGAGCGAGACGCGCCGGCCGGTGGCGGGCTCCAGACCGTCTCCGTATCCGTGCCCGTGACCTTCACCAGCATCACGTAGCGTGTTTGACGCTCGACCAGGGTTGCAATCTGACTGTTCCGATCTCCGAACAGCAAGTCACCTTCCCAGTGTCCTGGCACCGCCCGATCTTCAACCGTGGCCGGGCGCTTGCTGATCGACACGGCGTCGACGATTCTCCCGTGGGTGTCTGTCTTCTGCGTGTGATGGCGCGAGCGGCGCATGCCTCGCGTGCGCCTGAGATGCTGCAGCAGTTCCCTCTTCAAGGCCCCACGGGCTTGAATGAACAGGCTGCGGTAGATGGTCTCGTGTGACACGTGGAGGTACTCGTCGCACGGGCAAGTATGCTTGAGCCACCCTGCGATCTGCTCCGGCGACCACTGCAGCTGGAGCTTCTCTGTCACGTGCGCGCCAGGGCGCGGTTCTCAGCCAGCTTGCAGCTCTTGGGGCGATGGGCCCGGTCCCAAGCTGCCTGGTCGGCCTGAGTCGCTCGATAGCATCCTTGACCACCATTGCGCTTGATCTCGCGGCTGACCGTAGAGGGCGCACGCCCGAGGATCGTGGCGATTGCGCGGATCGAAAAGCCAGCTACCACGGCACGCGAGATCTCCTCTCGCTCGGACAAGGTCAGCGCCAACCTGGAACGGTGACGCTCTGGCGGGCGGATCCCGCCTGTCTCGGCCAGGATCTGTCGTATCGACCCATGGGCTCGATCGAACAACCCAGCAATCTGGTGGAGGGTCTGACCTTGCTTCCAGCGCTCCCACATGAGCGCCTTCTGGCTGTCCGTGTAGTAGGTCCGCGTTCGATACTTCATCTGCAACACTCCTTCTGCTCGAGCAGCTTTTAGTGTGTTGCATCGACCGGTTGAATCCGCAACGTCCACGGGCATTTGCGGCTGCTTGCACGTAGGGCGCCTCGCCTATGACATTGCGTCGAGGCTTTTGCTCCGAATGGTGGATGGACGGATCACTCGCGCACTGACACGATGTGGGACATTCACAGGGACTCGAGCGCAGCAATTGGCACTTCAGCCCCAGAGCCGGAGGAGCAATCATGTCCCGCTGGGTCGCCATGGGGTCTCGCGGCATCGCGGAGACGCTGCTGCTGTGCGCATCGGTGACCACAGCTTCCTGGGCGCAGGACCCCGCGACGGTCCGCGTGCGGCCCTCCCAACTCGCAGGCGTGCCCCAGATTGCGCGCAATGTGCCCCAGGTGG
The DNA here is from genome assembly GCF_018614955.1 of Variovorax paradoxus. Taxonomy (GTDB): domain Bacteria; phylum Pseudomonadota; class Gammaproteobacteria; order Burkholderiales; family Burkholderiaceae_C; genus Variovorax; species Variovorax paradoxus_J. The sequence goes on along the minus strand of NZ_JAGGNV010000022.1, from coordinate 3,657 downwards.
ATGTTCCCGAAGTCAGGGGCCGGGAGCTAGGGGAGGCGCAGGACATTCTTCGCCAAAATGGCTTTGTGTCCGAGTCGCGCGCCGTGGGGTCCGAGGGCGGACGCCGCGTGGTCGAGCGCACCGCGCCCCCCGGCGGAAGCAAGGTCCCATCGATTGCGCGTCCTGTTGTGACTCTCTATCACCGCGGGGAGCTTTCGCCGCCGAGGGAGCCCGAAAGGCCTCCTCGCCCACCTGAGCCTGCGGCTGCTGCCACGAACGTTGCCCGGCCCATGCCCGACCTGTTTGGGATGACGTGCGGCGCGGCCCAACAGCGCATCGCGCAGGCGTTTCACGCGCAGCTCCTGTGCGCAACCGGCGCCGGTTCAGGAAGAGCGCCACCCGGAAGGATCTACCAGCAGTCACCTGAGGCCCAAAGCCCCGTGAGACCAGGCGCGAGCGTGCAGTATCGCGCCTGGACCGAACCCGACTCCATCGTGGTTCCGCAGGTCACGGGCATGCGCGCCGACCTGGCTATCGCGACCATCAGCCAGGCCAGATTGCGACCTCGGTACGACGGCGCACGACTTGACAGATGGCAATGGATTGAAAGCCAGGATCCATCCGGTGGAAGCAAGGTCACATTCCAGGCTCCTGTGCAATTGCGAATGGTGGGGCGCTACCGGGTTCCCGACTTGACCGGCCAAACGTGCGCCGACGCGGACAGATTGGTACGAGACCAAGGCTTGAGGGGTCTTCGGTGCCTGGAAGAGGCCGGGCCTGGAACGCCGCCGCCGGGAAGAATCTACAGCCAGGTGCCAACTGCGGGGACAGTGCTGTCGGTGCCACAGCAGGTAGAGGCCAGGCATCAACCCTTGCAGGTCATCGTCCCCGATGTGCTTGGCCTTCCAGAAGTGCAAGCCGTAGAAGCGCTGCGTCGCCAGAGATTGGCTGCGGTCATGGGGGGGCCCGGCGCCAGCAGGGGTCGACAGGTGGCAAACCAAACGCCGCGGGGGGGCACACCGGTGCTGCCCGGCACTGAGGTGGCGTTGACGCTGCGGCTGACCGTTCCCGCATTGCTGGGCCTCGATTGCCAGCGAGCGCTGGCGCAGGCCGGCGAATACGGGTTCGCCGATCTCAGGTGCGAGCCTCAGTTGGCCGGCCCCACACAGCAACTTCACCGCGTATTCGAGCAAACGCCACCCGCGGGGACGATGCTTGCTGCGCCTCGACAACTTGTGGCCCTCTACGCGCTGCCGGTGCAGGTTCCGGATGTCGGGGGTTCCCTGCTGGGTGATGCCTTGGCAGCCCTGGGAAAGGTCCCGTTGACGGGCCAACCCGATGCCAGTGATGGCGACAGGCAGGTGACAACACAGCGACCTGGGCCCGGAAGCGAAGTCGCGCCACGTAGCGCCGTCATGCTGACGACCCAACGCTACGAAAAGGTGCCGTCAGTTATCGGCTTGTCGCTACCTGATGCCCGGGCACGACTCAGGGATCTTGGTTTTGGTGCAAGCCCGGACCACGCTGACCGCAGCAGCTCGCGCAAGGTCGATGCGCAAAAGCCTTCTGCAGACGAGCGGGTTGCGGCAGGCAGCGCCGTGGGCCTGACGACGCATGTCGAGGTGGAGGTGCCGAACGTCGTGGGGCAAATGCTGCCCGAGGCCGCAACCACCCTCGCCAACGGAGGCCTGAATGGGAACGCGGACCGCGACGATCATCGAAGCGATCGCCAGGTTCGCGTCCAACGACCCGAGGCGAAGACCTTCGTGGCGGAGCACAGCGACGTCACTCTCACGACCGTGCGAATGGTAAAGGTGCTGCCGCCGATGGTCGGCGACTCCTGCAAACTTGCCAGGGAGAAAGGCCAGCAGGCAGGGGTGAAAGTGCAGTGCAAGGTGGAAAGCGCCGTGCCGATCGTGCTCGGGGAGCCCGTCGTGACGGCGCAGCCGCCTCTCGACGCCGCCGTCGACGAAGGCACATTGATCGAGGTCAAGGCGGTGCCGCCATGGTGGTCGACACCGTCGCTGCTGGCACTCGCCTTGTCGGCAACCGGCAGCCTCGGTTGGGCCGGCCGAAAGGCAATTCGCCCTCCTCGTCCACCCCCAGCCCCGCCAGCGCCGCCATCCGCATTGATCTTGCGGGTGGCTCCGGACCTCGATCCGTCTCTCAACGTGCGCTTTGCTGATGAATCCGGCTGGGGCGGACCTCGTGAGCCTCGGTTGAACTGGCGGCTCGCCATCAATGAACCGCTGGTCTGCCTGCGCGGCCTGCAAGACTTGTCAGGAGCAACCGATGACTTCCGTTGAGCTGCAGAAGGAACAATCACTCTACCAGCTTCTTGCGATCTACAGCAGCCCCGGGGGCGTGGAAGAACTGCGCAAGTTCGCCTCGGTGAGCGTCGGCGGCGTGGACGCGGAAGGCGCGAGCTTCCTCGAGAAAAAGGTCTCGGAATGGGCCGTCGCAGATCTCGACGAGGAGCTCAAAAAGGCCTTCACGCCCGATCCATTCGCGCTGTTGGCAAAGGCCTGGGTTCAGCTTCGCGAGGTACGCGAAGCCGTCAAGGCGAGCAAGGGACCGCCGGTCAAGGCACAGTCTGTCAAGCTTCTCAAGCACGAGGTTGAAGCAAAACTGGAGCCACGACTCGTCCTGAACGTGGCCGGCGTCGACTGGTGCAACGTCAAGCTCACCTTGGTACTGAAGCTGACTTTTGATTCGGTGCAACTCGAATGGACGGATGGTCGCCTCACCGAACTGAGGGCGGGAAATCCAGCGGGAAGCATCAGCCTGAAGTGTGCGGGCCAGGAAGTGAAGGCGTTCAAACGCGAGATCAAGATCAACGCCATCTATCGTTTTGAGAAGCCGGTTGAGATTCCAGCACCCGCACCACCCGTTGCTACGCCGTAAGCACGCAGTGAAGTCATCTTGATCGCCTGAGATTCGGCAGGCATCGTGTCCACGATTCAGAACAGGTGAAACTGGGGGCGGTCGAGACCGTTCCGGCGAGCTAGCTACTTTCCGGCGCAAAAATCTGCGCGGTGATGCGGGCGGGCTCGCGCGACCGATATGGCCATCGCGTGAGCGATGTTGATGAGGTTGTCGGCGATGACGCCCAGGCCAACCCAACGCTGCATTCCGGCCGACCCTTTGTAGCGACTGCGGTCCAGCCCGTGGCGGCGCTTCAGCACGCTGATGCGGCCCTCGCAGCCGGTGCGCCACTTCTGCGCATTGCGGAACCAGCGCTTCCGCTGCATGTCTCGGCGTTGCACGTTCTTGGTGCCGAGATTGGGGATCGCAACGCGCTTGACGCCTCGCTCATGAGCGTTGGCCTCGTTGCGTGCCGAGAAGAAGCCGGCGTCCGCAGTGATCAACCGCGGAGCATGTCCGAACTGCTGCGCATGTACATCCAGAGAGGGAACCAGTAAATCCGAGTCGCTGGGCCGCTGGTCGTAGACCTCGTAGTGGCTCACGATCTGCTGCTCGACCTCCTGGATCTTGACCATCTTGCCGAACTCGGTTGGCTTGCCAGCCTTGCCTTTGCGGATGATCTCTGTGTCGGGCTCGAACAGGCTGACGATCTTGCCTGCTGCATGGGTGTTGCCGTTGTCGATGCGCTCTCGTGTCTGTCGCAGAAGTTGCTGTACGCGGGGAACCATTGACTTGTGGCGCGACTATCTGGCT
>NZ_JAGGNV010000021.1 GCF_018614955.1 Variovorax paradoxus | reverse complement strand
TTCTGCCGCGCGGACTCCTAGCCTCAAGAGAGCGGCCTCGCGCCGCGTCGCGCTGGCACGCCGCTTGCATCTCGTCTTGTACACAAGACAGGATGCTTGATGATGGTGCATGAAGAAGCCTCGCTTCGCGGCGGGTCGCAAGAGCAAGCAATGGGAGGGGCCGCGCAGGCATGGATCGCGCGGCTCGACCCGCCTCTGGCGGGCGCGCCCGCCGGGCCGCTGGCCGGCCTGCGCTTCGCCGCCAAGGACAACATCGACGCCGCCGGCGTGCCGACCACGGCAGCCTGTCCCGCCTTCGCCTACACGCCGGCCGGCCACGCGCATGTGGTGCAGCGCCTGCTCGATGCCGGTGCAAGCCTCGCCGGCAAGACCAACCTCGACCAGTTCGCCTGCGGCCTGAACGGCACCCGTTCGCCCTACGGCGCGGTGCCCAACAGCTTCGATGCGCGCTACGTGTCGGGCGGCTCGAGCTCCGGCTCGGCCTACGTGGTCGCCACCGGCCAGGTCGACTTCGCCTTGGGCACCGACACCGCGGGCTCAGGGCGGGTGCCGGCCGGGCTCAACAACATCGTCGGCATCAAGCCCTCGCGCGGCCTGATCAGCGCGCGCGGCGTGGTGCCGGCGGCGCAGAGCGTCGATTGCGTGTCGATCTTCGCAAGGACCGTGGGCCTGGCCGCACGCGTGCTGCAGGCGGCGATGGGTTTCGATGCCGAAGACCCGTACTCGCGCGAGCTGAAGCTCGCCACCGAGCCCCTGCCCGCGCGCTTCCGCTTCGGCCTGCCTTCGGCGCCGCGCTTCTTCGGCGACGCACTGTCGGCGGCAGCCTTCGAGGACGCCGTGCTACAGATGCAGGCGCTGGGCGGCACGCCCGTGGCGATCGATTACGCACCGCTGGCCGAAGCGGCCGCGCTGCTCTACGACAGCGCGCTGGTCGCAGAGCGCTATGCCGCCGTCCGCGCCTTCTTCGACGCGCATGAAAGCGAAGTGATCGAGCCGGTGCGCGGCATCCTGGCCGCGGGCCGGCGCTACAGCGCGGCCGACTTCGTCGATGCGCGCACGAAGCTGCACGCACTCGGCCAGCGCGCGGCCGCGATGTGGCGCGACATCGACGTGCTGCTGGTGCCCACCGCGCCCATCCACTACACGACCGACGCGATGCAGGCCGCGCCGGTCGCGCTCAACCGCAACCTGGGCGAATACACCAACTTCGTGAACCTGCTCGACTACGCGGCGATCTCGGTGCCGAGCAGCCTGCGCGAGGACGGCCTGCCCTTCGGCATCACGCTGATCGGCCGCTCGGGAAGCGACTTCCAGCTGGCCGAGCTGGGCCAGCGCTTCCACCACGCCGCCGGCCAGACGCTGGGCGCGACCGGTGCACCGTTGCCCGCGCCCGAAGCGCTGCCGCTGATTGCAGCAGAGCCGATGGTCAAGCTCGCCGTGGTCGGCGCCCACCTGTCGGGCATGCCGTTGAACGGCCAACTGACGGAGCGCGGCGCGACGCTCGTTGCGCAGACCACGACCGCGCCGCACTACCGCCTCTATGCCCTGCCGGGCACCGTGCCGTCCAAGCCCGGACTGGTGCGCGTGGCGGGCACGGAAGGTGCGGCGATCGCGGTCGAGGTCTGGCAGATGCCGCTCGCGCACTACGGCTCCTTCGTGTCGCTGATTCCGGCGCCGCTCGGCATCGGCACCTTGGTGCTCGCCGACGGCAGCAGCGTGCAGGGCTTTCTCTGCGAAGGGCTGGCGCTGGAGGGCGCCGAGGAGATCACGCATCTGGGCGGCTGGCGCCGCTACATCGAATCCCGCAAGGCAACGACAAGGAGTGTTTCATGAGCATCGTCAAACCGATATCCGCGTCGCGCCGACGTGTCCTGCAGAGCGGCGCCGCGGGCATCGCCGCGCTCGCAGCGCCCGCGCTGGTGCTGGCCCAGGCCGCGCCGAAGATCCGCATCGGCTACTGGCCGGTGGCGGCGGGGCTGCCCTTCTTCGCGGCCATCGATCGCGGCTACTTCAGGGAAGCCGGCCTCGAGGTCGAGCCGCTCAAGTTCGCCGGCGCGCAGCAGGTGATGGAAGCGATGCTCTCGGGCCGCTCCGACGGCAGCTCCAACGGCACCGGCTCGGCCAACCTCGCCATCGGCGAAATCGCGCAGCCCGGCCTCTTCAAGATCTTCTGCACCAACCCGAGCAACGCCAAGTTCGTGCTCGACGAGTTCATCGTCGCCAAGGACAGCCCGATCAAGACCATGGCCGATCTCAAGGGCAAGAAGGTCGCCTCGGGGCCCGGCATCCAGAACATGACGCTGTGCAAGACCATGCTGGAACGCGCCGGCGCCACCGGTGCGACGGTCTCCGAGCTGCCGATCGGCCAGCACGTCGCATCGCTGGTGGCGGGCCAGGTCGATGCCTGCTACACGCTCGAGCCCACCGGCACGGTCGGCCGCATGAACGGCACCACGCGCGTGATCGAGGCCGGCGTGGTCGCCAAGTACATCCTCGGCGATCCGATGGCGCCGTGGCACGGCGGCGCCGCCAGCCTCACCAGCGAGTTCATCAAGAAGAACCCGGACGCGGCGAAGAAATTCATCGCCGCCTATGCGCGCGGCGTCGAGCTGGTGCGCACCAAGCCGGCAGACGCGCGGCAGCACATGAAGGGCTACACCGCGATCGAAGGCGCGCTCACGGCCGAGGTGCCGCTGGCGTCGTACATGCTCTACAACGAGTTCAAGCCCAGCGACGTCGCCTACTTCCAGAAGTTCTACGACCTGTTCACCGAGAAAGGCATCTTCGAGAAGAAGGTGCCGGTGGATGGCCTGCTCTACAAGGGCTGACCATGGCCGCGACCAACACCAGCCCCGCGGCTGCTGCGCCATGGACCGCAGCCGCCGGCGCCGCAGCCGCGCCGAAGAAGTCGTCGTGGAGCAAATGGCTGCCCGCCATCGGCCCCATCGTGCTGTTCATCCTCTGGGACCTGGTGGTGCGGCTCGGCTTCATCAAGCCGATCCTGCTGCCGACGCCGGCCGACACCATCGCGGCGCTGGTCACCGGCCTGGCGGGCGGCCCGCTGCTGATGGATTTCGCGGTCACGGTCTGGCGCACGCTGCAGGCCTTCCTGATCGCGGCAGCCATCGGCGTGCCGCTGGGCGTCTTGCTCGGCAGCAACGAGCGCGCGTACCGCAGCGTCGAGTTCCTGATCGACTTCTTCCGCTCCACGCCGTCTTCGGCATTGATCCCGCTGTTCCTGCTGATCTTCGGCGTGTCCGACTTCAACAAGGTGGCGATCGCGGCCTTCGGCGCGCTCCTGATCGTGGTGTTCAACAGCGCCTACGGCGTGATCAATGCGCGCAAGCAGCGCGTTATGGCGGCGCGCGTGATGGGCGCCTCGCGCTGGCAGATCTTCAAGGACGTGCTGGTGTGGGAGAGCCTGCAGCCTTCCTTCGTCGGCCTGCGCTCGGCGGTTTCGATGGCGCTGGTGATTGTGATCGTGGCCGAGATGTTCATCGGCTCCGACAACGGCCTGGGCCATCGCATCATCGATGCGCAGCAGGTGCTCAACGTCAAGAGCATGTACGCGGCGATCCTCGCGGCGGGCGCGCTGGGCTATGCGCTCAACATCCTCTTCCTGCTCGCAGAACGCCGCATCGTGCACTGGAGCGGAAGATGAGAGCTGTCACCGACACCGTCATCAACGGCCCGGTGTATGCCGACGTGCCGAAGCCCGTCTTCGCGCCCGGCCCGGCCGGCACGCACATCACCATCCGCGGCCTCACCAAGTACTTCGCGGGCTGGCCGCTGTACGAGAACTTCGATCTCGACATTCCGAAGAACAGGATCGTCTCGGTCTTCGGGCCCAACGGCTGCGGCAAGTCGACCCTGATCAACATGATCGCGGGGCTGATCCCGATCGACGCGGGCGAGATCCTGTTCGACGGCAAGTCACTCGCGGACACCAAGATCGGCTACGTGTTCCAGAACTACCGCGAAGCGATGTTCCCGTGGATGCGCACCATCGACAACATCGCCTACCCGCTGAAGCTCGAAGGCCGCTCCAAGGCCGAGGTCGACCGGCGCATGGCGGAGCTGGTGGCTTCCTTCGACGTCAAGTTCGATCTGCACCGCTATCCGTACGAACTCTCCGGCGGCCAGCAGCAGACGGCCTCGATCATGCGGGCGCTGGCGCCGAATCCCGAGGTGCTGTTCCTCGACGAGCCCTTTTCCGCGCTCGACTTCGAGATGACGCTCTTCATCCGCGAGAAGCTGCAGGAAGTCTTCATGCAGACCGGCACCACGATGCTGCTGGTCTCGCACGACCTCGAGGAGGCGGTGTACCTGGCCGACCAGGTGCTGCTGCTCACCAAGCGGCCGACGAAAGTGGCAGAGATCCTCGACTACGCCGATGCGCGCCCGCGCACGCTGGAGACGCTGAGCGCGCCGAGTTTCATCAGCACCAAGAAGCTGAGCCTCGAGATCTTCCAACGTGAGGTCCGGCGATGACACCCCGGCAAATCGAAGCCTATGTCGATGCCGCTTCGGCCGCGCTCGATCTGAAACTGCGGCCCGACCATCGTGCCGGCGTCCTGCGCTACTTCGCGCTGGCCGCCGATTTCGCCGCGATGGTGGAGGCCGTGCCGCTGGACCCGCATGCAGAACCGGCGGTCCACTTCTCGCCGGTCGTGCCGCCGGAGCCCGGCGCATGACACCCGCTGCTCTGCTGCTGCAGGATGCCGCCGCGATGGCGCAGGCGGTGCGCTCGGGCGCGGTGAGCGCGGTCGCGCTGGCGCAGGCCAGCCTGGACCGCATCGCCGCAACCGACGGCCGCGTCAACGCCTTCACCGAGGTGGTCCGCGAGCGCGCGCTGCGGCGCGCCGGGCAGGTCGATGCCTCGCTGGCTTCCTCGCATGGTGTGCGAACGCGCGAGCTGCCGCTGCTCGGCGTCCCCTTCGCGGTCAAGAACCTGTTCGACATCGCCGGCCTGCCCACGCTGGCGGGCTCGAAGATCGAGCGCGACAGCATGCCCGCCCGCAGCGACGCGACGCTGGTGCGCCGCCTCGAAAGCGCCGGCGCGGTGCTGGTGGGCGCGCTCAACATGGACGAGTACGCCTACGGCTTCACGACCGAGAACAGCCATGTCGGCGCGACCCACAACCCGCACGATCTCGACCGCATCGCCGGCGGCTCCTCGGGCGGCTCCGGCGCCGCGGTGGCGGCAGGCCAGGTGGCGCTCGCGCTCGGCTCCGACACCAATGGCTCGATCCGCGTGCCCGCTTCGCTCAACGGCGTGTTCGGGCTCAAGCCCACCTTCGGCCGGCTGCCGCGCACCGGCAGCTATCCCTTCGTCTCGAGCCTCGACCACCTCGGCCCCTTCGCGCGCTCGGTGCGCGACCTGGCGCTGGCCTACGACGCCATGCAGGGACCGGAACGCCTGGCCCCGCGCGACCCCGGCTGTGCTCAGCGCGCCGTCGAGCCCGTCACCAAGGCGCTCGCACATGGCGTGCAAGGCCTGCGCATCGGCGTGCTCGGCGGCTGGTTCCGGCAACGCGCGTTGCCCGAGGCGCTCGCCGCGGTCGACGCCGTGGCCCAGGCGCTGGGTGCGAGCCGCACCGTCGAGCTGCCGATGGTCGAGGCCGGGCGCGCCGCTGCCTTCCTGATCACCAACTCGGAAGGCGCGGCGCTGCACCTGCCCGAGCTGCGCACGCGCGCGCAGGACTTCGAGCCGCTCTCGCGCGACCGCTTCCTGGCCGGCGCGCTGCTGCCGGCCGCCTGGGTGGCGCGCGCGCAGCGCGTGCGGCGCCTCTATGCGGAGCAGGCGGCGCGGGTCTTCGAGCGCTTCGACATCCTGCTCGCCGCGGCCACGCCCTGCGCCGCCACGCCCATCGGCGCCGAATGGTTCGAGCTCAACGGCCAGCGCGTGCAGGTGCGGCCCAACATGGGCGTGCTGACCCAGCCCATCTCCTGCATCGGTCTGCCGGTGTGCGCGGTGCCGGTGTGGGGCGCGCATGCGAGCCTGCCGATCGGCGTGCAGGTCATCGCAGCGCCGTGGCGCGAAGACCTGGTGCTGCGCGTGGCCGCGGCGCTCGAAACGGCCGGCGTAGCGCAGGCGCCCGTTGCCTCGCTCGCATGAAGAACGAAAGAAGATGACGCCCGCGGTCAACCTTCCCGACGTGCTGGCCGAAGTGACGGCCGCCTTCGCGCGCTACGAAGACGCGCTGGTTCACAACAAGGTCGAGGTGCTCGACGAGCTGTTCTGGAACAGCCCGCACACGCTGCGCTACGGCGCGAGCGAAAACCTCTACGGCTACCAAGAGATCCAGGCCTTCCGCGCCGCGCGGCCGGCGCAGGGCCTGGCACGCGACGTGCTGCGCGCCGCGATCACCACCTATGGCCGCGACTTCGCCACCGCCAACATCGAGTTCCGCCGCGAAGGCAGCGCGAAGACCGGGCGCCAGAGCCAGACCTGGATGCGCACCGGCCAGGGCTGGCGCGTGGTGGCCGCGCACGTGAGCCTGCTTCCCTGATCCATCCCCCCAGTCCCCACCCACTTCCAGGAGCAACCATGAGCCAGTTCAATCGCCGCGATTCCCTCAAGTCCCTTGCCGCACTCGCGTCCGCCAGCACGCTGGGCGGATGGAGCGCGTTGGCGAGCGCGCAGAAGCCGCTGACCGTGGGCGTGATCTACGTCGGCCCGCGCGACGACTACGGCTACAACCAGGCGCACGCGCAGGCCGCGGCCGAGCTCAAGAAGATGCCCGGCATCAAGCTGGTGGAAGAAGAGAACGTGCCCGAGACCGCGGCCGTGCAGAAGACCATGACGGGGATGATCGCGCAGGACGGCGCCAAGCTGCTGTTCCCCACCTCCTTCGGCTACTTCGACCCGCACATCCTGGCCGTGGCGCCGAAGAACCCCGACGTGCGCTTCTCGCATTGCGGCGGCCTCTGGTCCGAAGGCAAGCATCCGAAGAACGCCGGCAGCTTCTTCGGCTACATCGACGAGTGCCAGTACCTGAACGGCGTGATCGCCGGCCACATGACCAAGAGCAACAAGATCGCCTTCGTCGCGGCCAAGCCCATTCCGCAGGTGCTGCGCAACATCAATGCCTTCACGATGGGCGCGCGCTCGGTCAAGCCCGGCATCACCTGCAGCGTGATCTTCACCGGCGACTGGTCGATGGCCGTGAAGGAAGCCGAGGCCACCAACAGCTTGGCCGACCAGGGCTGCGATGTCTTCACGATGCACGTGGACGGACCCAAGGTGGTGGTCGAGACGGCGGCCAAGCGCGGCAAGATGGTCTGCGGCTACCACGCGAGCCAGGCCAAGCTGGCGCCCAATGCCTACCTGACGGGCGCCGAGTGGAACTGGCTCACCGCCTACAAGACCGCGGTCGAGGCGGCGCAGAGCGGCAAGCCGCATCCGAACTTCCTGCGCGGCGGCCTGAAAGAGGGCTACGTGAAGATGTCGGCCTATGGCCCGATGGTGAGCGATGCGGCGAAGAAGAGTGCCGACGAGATCAAGGCCAAGATGATCGCCGGGACTTTCGACATCTTCCAGGGCGGGTTGAAGGACAACAAGGGCGTGGTCGTGATTCCGGCGGGCAAGGCGCTCAAGCAGACGGACCTCGAACTCGAGAAGATGAATTACCTGGTCGAAGGCGTCGTCGGTTCGATCGGCTGATCCACCCATTGTTCGCGAGCCGACGATGCCCAACGCCTTGAAAGAAGCGGCCCTCCCGGTGTTCGCCATCGCGGCCGCGCTGCTGCTGTTCGGCGTCTTCGTCTGGTTCGCCGGCGTGAGCCCGCTGGAGGTCTGGATCATCCTCTTCAAGGGCGCCTTCGGCGACTGGTTCTCGTGGCAGAACACCTTGCAGCGCGCCGCGCCGCTGATGCTCACCGCGCTGTGCGTTGCGATCCCTGCGCGCGCCGGGCTGGTCGTGATCGGCGGCGAGGGCGCGCTGGTGCTGGGCGGACTGGCCTGCGCGGCCTTGCCTTATGCGCTGCCTCTGCCGGCCAATGCGATCGGCACCGTGGCCCTGTGCATCGCCGGTGCGCTGGCCGGCGCGCTGTGGATCGCGCTCGCCGGCTGGTTGCGCCAGTACCGCGGCATCAACGAAACCATCAGCAGCCTGCTGCTCGCCTATGTCGCCATCGGCCTCTTCAAGCACTGGGTCGAAGGCGCGCTGCGCGATCCTGCCAGCCTCAACAAGCCGGCGACGCGTTCGCTCGCGGAGGGGCTGGCGATCGGAGGTATCGGCGGCTCGGACGTGCACTGGGGGCTCGCGATCGGCATCGTGGCCTGCCTGGCTTCGGGCTTGTGGCTGCGCGCCACGGCCTCGGGCTTTGCGGTGCGGGTGGTGGGCGGCAATCCGCGCGCCGCGCAGCTGGTGGGGCTGCCGGCCAACCGGCTGATCCTCGCCGCTTGCGGCATCGGCGGGGCCTGTGCCGGCGTGGCCGGCGCGGTCGAGGTCGCGGCGGTGCACACCAACGCCAACGCCTCGCTGATCGCGGGCTACGGCTATGCCGGCATCCTGGTGTCCTTCATCGCGCGCCACAACCCGGTGGCCGTGATTCCGGTGGCGATCTTGTTCGGCGGCTTCGGCGCCGCGGGCAGCCTGCTGCAAAGACGGCTCGGCCTGCCCGATGCATCGGTGCTGGTGCTGCAGGGCATGGCCTTCGTGTTGATTCTTGCGAGTGAGGGGCTGCGGATGGTCGACTGGAAGACGCTGCTCAAGAACCGCATGCCGCAGCCGGTAGAGCCGCAGATGCGCAAGGAGCCGGTATGACGGTGGACCAGTGGATCGCGCTCGTGGCCGGCATCGTCGGCGGCGCCTTGCGCGTCGGTGCGCCCTTTCTCTTCGTGAGCCTCGGCGAATGCCTGACCGAGAAATCGGGCCGCATCAACCTCGGCCTCGAAGGCGTGCTCGTGCTGTCGGCCATGGCTTCCTTCGGCGGCGCCTGGCTCACCGGCTCGGCCTGGCTCGGCGTGCTGATCGGCGCCGCGGCCGGTGCGCTGCTGGCGCTGCTGCACGGCCTCCTGTGCTCGCTCGAGCGCGTCAACGACGTCGCGACCGGCATCGCGCTGATGCTGCTCGGCACCGGGCTCGCGTTCTACCTCGGCAAGCCGCTGATCCAGCCGCAGGCGCCGCAGCTGCCGGCGATCCCGCTCGGCGACTGGAGCGACAACCCGGTAGTGCGCTCGGCGCTGCAGGTCAATGCGCTGGTGCCGATCGGCATCGCGCTGGCCTTCGTGCTCTGGTGGGCCTTTGCACGCACGCGCATCGGCCTGCTGGTGCGCATGGCCGGCGACTCGGCCCATGCGACGCGCGCGCTCGGCTATTCGGTCGCGGGGCTGCGCATCGCGTCGACCACGGCGGGCGGCTTCATTGCCGGGCTGGGCGGCGCCTCGCTCACGCTCTTCTATCCGGGCAGCTGGAACGAGGGCATCTCGAGCGGGCAGGGGCTGATCGCGGTGGCACTGGTCATCTTCGCGCGCTGGAGTCCGCTGCGCTGCATCGGCGCGGCGCTGCTGTTCGGCGGCGCCGGCGCCATCGGCCCGGCGCTGCAATCGATCGGCGTGGGCTGGGGCTACCACCTCTTCAACACGGTGCCCTACGTGCTCACGCTCGTCATCCTGGTGCTGACCTGCAAGCCGGGCAGCGTGGCCGCCGGCAGTCCCGGCGAGCTGTCGTCGACCCGCTGAAAAAGGAGATACGCGATGAGCGGTCTGGGTGGTCTCAACAAATCGGAGCACGGCGTGGTCGTCGGGCTGGTGCAGCTGCAGCTGCCGGTGGTCAAGACCCAGGCCGATCTCGCGGCGCAGACGCAGCGCATCTGCGAGCTGGTGGCGAAGGCACGGCGCAACCAGGGCACCATGGACCTGGTGGTGTTCCCGGAATACGCGCTGCACGGCCTCTCGATGGACACCGCGCCGGAGATCATGTGCTCGCTCGACGGGCCCGAGGTGGCGGCCTTCAAACAAGCCTGCATCGACAACAGCATCTGGGGCTGCTTCTCGATCATGGAAGCCAATCCCGGCGGCAATCCCTACAACAGCGGCTTGATCATCGACGACCAGGGCACCCTCGCGCTCTACTACCGCAAGATGCATCCGTGGGTGCCGGTCGAGCCCTGGGAGCCCGGCAACGTCGGCGTGCCGGTGTGCGACGGGCCCAAGGGCAGCAAGCTCGCGCTCATCATCTGCCACGACGGCATGCTGCCCGAGATGGCGCGCGAGGCCGCGTACAAAGGCGCCGAGATCATCATCCGAACCGCCGGCTATACGGCGCCGATCCGCCATGCCTGGCGCATCACGAACCAGGCCAACGCCTTCTGCAACCTGGCCTACACCGCGAGCGTGTGCATGTGCGGCAGCGACGGCACTTTCGACTCCATGGGCGAGGGCATGTTCTGCAACTTCGACGGCACCGTGCTTGTGGAGGGCGGCGGGCGGCCCGACGAGATCGTCACCGCCGAGCTCAGGCCAGACCTGGTGCGCGAGGCCCGCACCGGCTGGGGCGTGGAGAACAACATCTACCAGCTCTACCACCGCGGTTACGTGGCGGTGAAGGGCGGCGCGCAGGACTGCCCCTACACCTACATGCGGGACATGGCGGCCGGCCGCTACAGGCTGCCGTGGAGCGACGAGGTGAAGGTGAAGGACGGCAGCGGCTTCGGCTTCGAGCCGCCCGAACGCAGCTACAAGGGACCGGAGGCAACATGAGCAAACGCTTCGTCGCGGCCGCGCCTTACGCATGGCCCTACAACGGCGCACTGCGCCCCGACAACACGGCCTTGATCGTGATCGACATGCAGACCGACTTCTGCGGCAAGGGCGGCTATGTCGACGTGATGGGCTACGACCTCTCACTGGTGCAGGCGCCGATCGAGCCGATCGCGCGCACGCTGGCGCGCCTGCGGCCACTGGGCTTCCACATCATCCACACGCGTGAAGGCCATCGCCCCGACCTGTCCGACCTGCCGGCCAACAAGCGCTGGCGCTCGCGGCAAATCGGTGCCGGCGGCGTGGGCATCGGCGACGACGGCCCCTGCGGCCGCATCCTGGTGCGCGGCGAGCCGGGCTGGGAGATCATTCCCGCGCTCGCGCCGATCGAGGGCGAGGTGGTGATCGACAAGCCCGGCAAGGGTTCGTTCTATGCCACCGATCTCGAACTGGTGCTGCGCACGCGCGGCATCGAGAACCTGATCCTGGCCGGCATCACCACCGACGTCTGCGTGCACACCACGATGCGCGACGCCAACGACCGCGGCTTCGAATGCCTGCTGCTTTCCGACTGCACGGCCGCGACCGACCATGGCAACCATCTTGCGGCGCTGAAGATGATCACGATGCAGGGCGGCGTGTTCGGCGCGCACGCGCATTCGAGCGCGCTGCTCGATGCGCTGGCTTCGATGTGAGGCTGGGCATGTCGGACGCCTCGCCCCAATCCATCGGCGCGCTGCCGGTCGCCACCGGCGCGCTCGCGCTCGACACCTACCAGCTGACCAAGCGCTTCGGCAGCTTCACCGCGATGGACAGCGTCACGATGCGGGTCGAGCCCGGCACGGTGCACGCGCTCCTGGGCGAGAACGGCGCCGGCAAGAGCACGCTGGTCAAGTGCGTGGCGGGCTACCAGCGCGCGGAGGAGGGCAGCATCCTGATCGACGGGCGCGAGCAGGAGATCGCCAACCCGGTGGTGGCGCGCGCGCTCGGCATCGGCATGGTGTATCAACACTTCACGCTGGCGCCCGGCATGACGGTGGCCGAGAACCTGTTGCTGGCCGGCGGCAAGACGCCGGCCTTGATCGACTGGAAACGCAAGCGCGCCGAGCTCGAGGCCTTTCTGGCCACCACGCCCTTCAGCCTCGACCTCGACCGGCGGCCGTCCGAACTCGCGGCCGGCGAGAAGCAGAAGCTGGAGCTCCTGAAGCAGCTCTACCTGAAGCCGCGCCTCTTGATCCTCGACGAGCCGACCTCGGTGCTGACCCCGCAGGAGGCCGACGAGGTACTGGGCCATGTGCGCGAGTTCGCGCAAAGCGGCCTGTGCACCGTGCTCATCATCACGCACAAGTTCCGCGAGGTGATGGCCTACGCCGACAGCGTGACGGTGCTTCGGCGCGGCAAGGCAGTGCATCACTGCCGCGTGGCCGACACCGATCCTCGTCGGCTGGCCGCCACCATGATGGGCGAAGGCGAAGCGCCGCCGCCCGAGAGCGACACCGCAGCGCCGGTCGGCCGGGCGTTGCATGCGATGAAGAAGACGGCGGCGGATGCGCCCATCGCCCTGCAGGTCGAGGGCCTGCAGGCGCAGGGCGACCGCGGCACGCTGGCCGTGCACGACCTGAGTCTCGCCGTGCGCGCGGGCGAGATCCTCGGCGTGGCCGGCGTCTCCGGCAACGGCCAGCGCGAACTGGTCGAAGCCCTGGTCGGCCAGCGCCCGCGGCTGGCAGGTCGCGTGACGGTGATGGGCGAGCCCTACGGCGCGCGGCGCGAGGAGAACCGGCGCCTGAAGCTGCGCAGCCTGCCGGAGGAGCCGTTGCGCAACGCCTGCGTCGGCGATCTCAGCGTCGCGGAGAACATGGCGCTGCGCGACTTCGACCAGCCGCCGCTGGCGCGCGGCGGCGTGCTGAACTTCGCGGCCTGGCGCAGCCGCGCGCGCGAGTGGATTGCCGAGTACGGCGTGAAGACACAGGGGGAAGGCGCACCGATCCGCAGTCTTTCCGGCGGCAATGTACAGCGCGCCGTACTGGCTCGCGAGCTGGCCGGCGACATCAACGTGCTGATCGCGGCCAATCCCGTGTTCGGGCTGGACTTCGCCGCAGTGCGGGAGATCCACGGCCGCATCGTGCAGGTGAGGCAGAAGGGAGGGGGCGTGCTGCTCGTCAGCGAAGACCTCGATGAGCTGCTGGAACTGGCGGACCGGATCGTCGTGATGAGCGAAGGACGGATCGTGTTCGAGACATCCGCTGCTTCTGCGGAGCGGCATGTGCTGGGGGCGCATATGGGTGGGGGGCATCACGCATGAGCGCGGTCTTGCTCTTGCTCCCTCCCCCTTTGGGGGAGGGTTGGGGTGGGGGCGCTTGGGCCTTTGAACCGTTGCTGTTCTTTGCTGAGGCCTGGAGCCGGGTCTCGCCCCGGCGGGCGACTCACTTTCTTTTGCTTCGCCAAAAGAAAGTAAGCAAAGAAAAGGCGACCCCACTGTGCGTGTCCCCTGCGCTTCGCTCCGGGGCAACCTGCGGTGCTCGCTTCAGGCGGGGTCCGCGCAAACTCGCTGCGCTCAAACACGCGCGGCCCTTTTTCCGCCTGAAGCTGCGCTCCTCGGCACGCCCAGAGGGGATTGAACTCTCACGCGCCATGGCGCGTACTTCGGCTTTGGATTGCTGGATGTTCAGGCGGCCGAGCGAAGCGAATGCCTCAGGCTCCGGCGCCCAACCAAGCGCAACGCTCAAACAAAGGCCCAGTGCCCCCACCCCAACCCTCCCCCAGAGGGGGAGGGGGTAAAGCCAATCCATGCAAATCGACGCCAACCCCTTCGCTTACGAGTTCGAGCTGGACAGGACAGCCCTCGTCATCATCGACATGCAGCGCGACTTCATCGAACCCGGCGGCTTCGGCGAAACCCTGGGCAACGACGTGTCGCTGCTCCAGGCCATCGTCCCTGCCACGCAATCGGTGCTCCATGCGTGGAGAAGAAAAGGCGGCCTCGTCATCCATACGCGCGAAGCCCATCGCCCCGACCTCGCCGACTGCCCGCCCGCCAAGCGCAACCGCGGCACGCCCGTGCTGCGCATCGGCGACACGGGGCCCATGGGCCGCATCCTGGTCGCCGGCGAACCCGGCAACCAGATCATCGATGCGCTCGCGCCCATCGACGGCGAGATCGTGATCGACAAGCCCGGCAAGGGCGCCTTCTATGCCACCGGGCTGCAGTCCATGCTGCAGCAGCGCAGCATCCGCAAGCTGGTCTTCATGGGCGTCACCACCGAGGTCTGCGTGCAGACCAGCATGCGCGAGGCCAACGACCGCGGCTACGACTGCCTGCTGCTGGAAGACTGCACCGAGAGCTACTTCTCCGCCTTCAAGACGGCGGCCATCGAGATGATCCGTGCCCAGGGCGCGATCGTCGGCTGGACCGCGCCGAGCGCCGCATTGCTGGCCGCGCTCGGCAACGACTAACATTCCCCGCGTGTCCACCGTCCGATCCCGTTCCGTCCCTTCCCAGCCTGCGGCCGACGCCACCGTCTTCCGCACCCGCGCCGACGAGGTCTATGCGCAGCTCAAGCGCGACGTGGCCGAGTTCAGCCTGGTGCCGGGCGACCGCTTCACCGAGAGCGAGATCAGCGAGCGCCTCGGCGTCTCGCGCACGCCGGTGCGCCAGGCGCTCTTCAGGCTGCAGCAGGAGGGCTTCGTCGAGGTGCTGTTCCGAAGCGGCTGGCGCGTGCTGCCCTTCGACTTCGACCAGTTCGAGCAGCTCTACGACCTGCGCATGGTGCTGGAGACCACGGCGGTGCACCGGCTCTGCGAAACCGACCGGCGCGTGGATCGCAGCCTGCTCGACGACCTGGCCGGCATCTGGCTGGTGCCGGTGGCGCAGCGAAGTTCCGACGCGACGCAGGTTGCGCAATGGGACGAAGCCTTTCATTGCTCCTTGGTCGCGGCGGCCGGCAATGCGGAAATGGCGCGCGTACACCGCGACGTGACCGAGCGCATCCGCATCATTCGCCAGCTCGATTTCACCAAGCAGCCGCGCATCGACGCGACCTACGACGAGCACGGGAAAATCCTGAAGGCGATCCGTGCCAACCGTGGCGACCAGGCGGCGATGCTGCTGCGCGCGCACATCGAGACCAGCCAGGCCGAGGTGCGCAAGATCACGCTGCACCAGGTGCACATGGCACGGCACGCGGGCCGGAGATGAGATCTCTCCCCCAGGCTCCGCGCACTTCGTGTCGCTTCGCCAACCCCCTCGCCGGGGGCGATACCAGCGGCCCGGCAAAGCCGGTTCCGCGGTATCCCTGGAATAGGCCGTTCTCTACTCTGCGGTAATGCCGCCGCGTTGAACCACAGCGGCCCAGCGCTGTGTGTCCTTGCTCATCAGGTCCTTGAATTCGCTCGGTGTCGAGCTCGCGGGCACCATGCCTTGCGACTCGAAAGCGCTCGCGACCTCGGGCTGCTTCAACACCGCCGCGATCTCCTTGTTGAGCCGCGCGACCACCGCGCTCGGCGTTCCCTTGGGCGCCAGCACGCCGTACCACATGTCGACGTTGCCGCCCTGGATGCCGGCCTCGGCCAGCGTGGGCACCTCGGGCAGCTGCGTCAGGCGCTTGTCGCTGCCGGTCGCGATGGCCTTGAGCTTGCCGGCCTGGATGTGCTGCAGCGCCACGTGCACCGGCAGGAACATGTAGTCTATGCGCCCGCCCAGGAGGTCGGTCACCGCGCCGGCCGTGCCCTTGTAGGGCACGTGCAGCATCTCGGTGCCGGTGCTCTGCAGCAGCAGCGCCATCGAGAGATGGTGCGGCGTGCCGACGCCGGGCGTCGCATAGGTGAACTTGCCCGGGCTGGCCTTGGCCGCGGCGACCACCTGCGCGACCGAGGTGGTCTTCTGCACGTTCGGGTTGGTGACCAGCAGCAGCGTGCCCCAGGAGGTGAGCGAGACCGGCGTGAAGTCGTTGAGGGGGTCGTAGGCCAGCGACTTGTAAAGGCTCTTGTTCATGACCAGCGTGTTGACCTGCACCAGCAGCGTGTAGCCGTCGGGCTTGGCGCGCGCCACTTTCTCGCTGCCGATGTTGCCGCTGGCGCCGGCCACGTTGTCGACCACCACCGGCTGGCCGAGGATGGCCGGCAGGCGCGCCGAGAGTTGGCGCGCGATCAGGTCGATGCCGGTGCCGGGCGTGTAGGGCACCACCAGCGTGATCGGCTGTTCGGGCCAGGCATGGGCGGCGGCGGCGCTGACGGCCAGCAGCAGGGTGGCGAGGAGCTTGGTCAAGGGGCGCATGGGTGTCTCCGCGTTGTTTGATCGTCGTTCAAAGGTAGGAAGGGCGCGCCTTCAGCGCGGCCGGGTCGTAGCCCGCGACTCGTTTGTAGTTGTCCGAGATCGCTTGCAATTCTTCGGTGCTCACGATCTCCTCCAGTCGCTCGAAGCGCTTGCCGCCGGAGCGCTGGAACACCTCGCGCAGGATGGTGTCGGGCGGGTTGCTGCGGTTGGTCAGCACCACCTCGGTGGTGGCCTTGACGCGCACGCGGTCGTAGGCGTCGAGCGCTTCGGTGCCCACGCCCAGCTTGTGCAGTGCGCCGGCGAGGAAACGGGCATCGATGATGGCCTGGCCGGCGCCGTTGGAGCCGCGCGGCACCATCGGGTGCGCCGCATCGCCGAGCAGCGTGAGCCGTCCATGCGTCCACTTCGGCAATGGGTCCTGGTCGACCATGGGGTACTCGAGGATGGCGTCGGACGAGCGGATCAGCGCCGGCACGTCGAGCCAGTCGAAATGCCAGTCCTCGAAGGCCGGCAGGAAGTCTTCCAGCCGCCCGGCGCGGCTCCAGTCCTGCAGCGCAGGCTGCGGCGCGTGGATCTCGGCCACCCAGTTGACGAGCTGGTTGCCGTCGGCGTCGACATCGTTGCGGATCGGGTAGATCACCATCTTGCCCTGGTCCAGCCAGCCGGCGCGCACCATGCTCGCGCCGGAGAGAAAAGGCTTGTGCTTCGCGGTGCCGCGCCACATGTTGACGCCCGAATAGCGCGGCGCGCCCTCGTTCGGATAGAGCTGCTTGCGCAGCACCGAATGGATGCCGTCGCAGCCGACGGCCAGCGATGCGCGCACATCCGGCAGGGCCGTGCCGTCCGGCGCGGTGAAGCGCGCCGTCACGCAGTGCTCGTCCTGGTCGACGTCGGCGCAGCGGTGACCGCAGACCACGCTGTCGGCGCCGAGGCGTTCGCGGACGGCATTCAAGAGCACGGTGTGCAGGTCGCCGCGATGGATCGAGTACTGCGGCCAGTCGTAGCCGGCCGCGGTGCCGGCCGCCTCGCGGAACACCAGCTGGCCGTGCGAATTGAAGAACACCGCTTCCCGGGTGCGCACGCCCACCGCGTCCAGCGCCGGCAGCAGGCCCAGTTCGCTCAACTCGCGCGTCGCATGCGGCAGCAGGTTGATGCCCACGCCCAGCGGCTTGAGGTCGGGCACCGCTTCGTACACGCGGCAGGCGATGCCAGCCTGGTGCAGGCTCAGTGCCAGGGTCAGTCCGCCGATACCGGCGCCCAGCACGATCACTTCGGTTGTCTTGTCTTTGCTCATGGCCGGATTAGATCGGCGCGGCGATCATCTGTGAAATTTAGATGTCGTATGGATTTATCATGAATTCATATGAATTTGTCCGTTCGCCAGATGCGCGCCTTCCTGCATGTCGCGCGCATCGGCAACTTCACGCGCGCGGCCGAGCAGGCGCACATGACGCAGGCCGGCCTGAGCACGCTGGTGCGCGAGATGGAGCGCCAGCTGGGCTGCCGCCTGTTCGACCGCACCACGCGCATGGTCGTCCTCACCGCGGCGGGCCGGCGGCTGCTCCCGGTGGTCGAGCGCGTGCTGACCGAGCTCGACGACGTGACCGCCCATCTCGGTGCCGAAGGCGACCAGGCGCGCCAGACACTGCGCATCGCGGCGACGCCGCTGGTGTCTTCCAACCTGCTGCCGCAGGTCTTCGGCCGGTTCCGCGAGAGCCATCCTGCGATCCAGCTCAAGCTCTTCGACGCCGACCTGCGCGACGTCGAGGCGATGGTGGCGGGCGGCGAGGCCGACATGGGGCTGGGCTTCTTCTTCAAGGCGGCGCCCGGGCTCGACCGCAAGCCCGTGGGACGGTTCCAGCTGATGCGCGTGGCGCCTGCCGGCACGGATGAAACGCCGCCGCCGCTCGGCAGCGTGCCCTGGTCCTCGCTTCGCTCGGCGCCGCTGCTGGGACTGCCGCAGAGCAACCCGATCCAGAAGGTCATCGACGTGCACCTGGGCGCGATCGGGCGCGCGGATGCGGATCGGCCGGCCTTCAACTTCTTCGGCACGCTGATCTCGATGGTCGAGGCCGGCTTCGGTACCGCCGTGATGCCGAGCTTCGCGCTCGCGGCCTGCCGGCGGCACCGGGTGCGCACGGACCTGCTGGTCAAGCCCAAGGTGGGCATCGACTTCTACCGCGTCACGCGGCGCGGCACGGCCGAGACCGAGGCCATGCAGGCCTTTACCCAAGCGTTGAAGGCGGCGCTGGCTACAGCGTGAATTCGTAGTCCACCGTGATCGGCGCGTGGTCGCTGAACTTGATGGTCTTGAAGATCTGCTCGCTGCGCGCGAGCTGAGCGGTCTTCGGCGTCGCCAGGTGATAGTCCAGCCGCCAGCCCACATTCTTGGCATAGGCCTGGCCGCGGTTGCTCCACCAGGTGTAGGCCTCGTCGGTGGTGTCGGGCTTGAGCATGCGGTAGACGTCGACCAGCCCCGCGCCTTCCGTGCCGGCGTCGAGCAGCCGGGTCATCCAGGCGCGCTCATCGGGCAGGAAGCCGCTGTTCTTCTGGTTGCCGCGCCAGTTCTTGAGGTCGATCTCCTTGTGCGCGATGTTGATGTCGCCGCAGAGGACGAACTCGCGCTCGGCCTTGAGCGCGATCAGGTGCGGGAAGAAGCCCTTGAGAAAGCGGTACTTCGCGGCCTGGCGTTCCTCGCCCGAGGAGCCGCTCGGGAAGTAGCAGCTGATGACCGAGAACTTGCGCGTCGGCGTGTCGAAGCGCAGCTCGAGGTAGCGGCCTTCGGCATCGAACTCGGCGTCGCCCCAGCCCACCACGACCTCGCCGGGCTCGTGCTTGGTGTAAACCGCAGTGCCGGCGTAGCCCTTCTTCTCCGCAAAATGGAAGTGGCCCTTGAGACCGGCCATGGCCTCGAAACGGCCTTCGATGTCGCTGGCCTGGACGCGAATCTCCTGCATGCAAATACAATCCGGCGCCAGTTCGGCAACCCAGTCGGCGACGCCTTTGGTCGCGGCCGAGCGCAGGCCATTGAGGTTGAGGCTGGTCAGTTTGAACACAAGGACGTTCCCGATGGCTGAAGAGGTGGCAGAAGTTGGAGGAGTGGGCGAGGGCGGTGCGCTGGCGCAGGCCTTCGTGCAGTTCGCGCTCGAATCGGGGGTGCTGCGCTTCGGCCAGTTCAAGACCAAGGCCGGCCGCATGAGCCCCTACTTCTTCAACGCGGGCCTGTTCGACGACGGCGCCAAGCTCGCGCGGCTCGCCGAATTCTATGCAGACCGGCTGATCGCCAGCGGGCTGGACTTCGACATGATCTTTGGCCCGGCCTACAAGGGCATCCCGCTCGGCGCCACGGTGGCCGCCGAGCTCGCCCGGCGCGGCCGCAACGTGCCCTTCGCCTACAACCGCAAGGAAGCCAAGGACCACGGCGAGGGCGGCACGCTGGTCGGCGCGCCGCTCAAGGGCCGGGTGCTGATCGTCGACGACGTGATGTCGGCCGGCACCGCGGTGCGCGAGTCGATCGCCGCCATCCAGAGCGCCGGCGCCACCCCGCATGCGGTGGCCATCGCGCTGGACCGGCAGGAAAAGGCGACCGAGAACGGCATCGACGTGGCGCACAGCGCCGTGCAATATGTCCGCAACCAGCTCGGGCTGCAGGTGGTGGCGATCGCGACGCTCGACGACTTGTTACATTATCTCTCGGGCCGCGCGGACGACGAGCTGCGCGCCCACCGGGAGGGAGTGCTGGCATACAGGGCGCGCTACGGCGCGGGTTGATTCCACTGTCTGAAGGACCGACGTTGGCGCGCATACACATCGCTTCTCTGGCCCTCCTGCTGGCGGCGGCCGGTGCGGTTTCTGCGCAATCGGCGCCGGCCGCGAGCTCCGGCATCTACAGCTGCGTCGATGCCCGCGGCCGCACCCTCACTTCCGACCGCCCGATCGCCGACTGCAGCGATCGCGAACAACGCGAACTCAGCCCGAGCGGCGGCGTGCGGCGCAGGATCGAACCCACCTACACGGCACGCGAACTGGCCGAGCGCGAGGAGCGCGAGCGCCAGGCGCAGCTGCAGGCGGCGCGTCTGATCGAAGAGCGCCGCCGCGAACGCGCGCTCCTGATCCGCTATCCCAACGCCACCGCGCACGACCGCGAGCGCGCCGAGGCGCTGGTCCAGATCGATGCGGTGATCGCTGCCGCCAAGAAGCGCCTCGGCGAGCTGTCCGAGGAGCGCAAGAAGATCGACGACGAGCTCGAGTTCTACAAGAAGGATGTCAGCAAGGCGCCGGACTCGCTGCGCCGCAAGCTGGACGACAACGGCAAGAGCGTCGCGGTGCAGAACCGCTTCATCGGCGACCAGGAAGACGAGAAGAAGCGCGTCAACGCGCGCTTCGACGAGGAGCGCGGGCGCCTCAAGCCGCTGTGGGCGGGCAATGCGCCCGCGACCACGGCGCGCTGAGCCGGCGCCCTCGCTTAACCCAGCTTCGCCTTCAAGAGCGCATTCACCTGCGCCGGATTGGCCTTGCCCTGGCTGGCCTTCATGACCTGGCCGACCAGCGCGTTGAAAGCCTTGTCCTTGCCGGCGCGGTACTCGTCGATGTTCTTCTGGTTGGTGGCCAGCACGCCGTCGACGATCTTCTCGAGGGCGCCAGCGTCGCTCATCTGCTTCAGGCCCTTGGCCTCGATGATCTGGTCGGCGTCCTGGCCCTCGCCGGTCCAGAGCGCATCGAAGACCTGGCGCGCGGCGTTGTTCGACACCGTGCCGTCGCTGATGCGCTCGATCAGCTTCGCGAGCTGTTCAGCCGTCACCGGCGCTTCGTCGATCGCGATGTCCTGCAGGTTGAGCCGGCGCGCGATCTCGCCGGTGATCCAGTTGCTCGCCAGCTTGGCGTTGGCGCCTGCGGCGACCGCGCTCTGGAAATAGTGAGCGAGCGCGGGGCTCTGGGTGAGCTGCGTGGCGTCGTAGTCCGACAGGCCGTGCTCGCGCACGTAGCGCTCGGCCATCGCGCGCGGCAGCTCCGGCATGTCGGCGCGCACGCGCTCGATCCATTCGGCCGCGATCGCCAGCGGCGGCAGGTCCGGATCGGGGAAGTAGCGGTAGTCGGCCGCATCCTCCTTGGTGCGCATGGCGCGCGTCTCGCCGGTGTCGGGGTCGAACAGCACCGTCGCCTGCTGGATCGCGCGGCCATCCTCGATCTCGCCGATCTGCCAGCGGATCTCGTAGTCGATCGCCTGCTGCATGAACTTGAAGCTGTTCAGGTTCTTGATCTCGCGCCGCGTGCCCAGCGGCTGGCCGGGCCGGCGCACCGAGACGTTGGCATCGCAGCGGAAGCTGCCTTCCTGCATGTTGCCGTCGCAGATGCCGATCCAGGTCACGATCTTGTGCAGTTCGCGCGCGTAGGCCACCGCTTCGGCGGTGGAGCGCATGTCGGGCTCGGTCACGATCTCCAGCAGAGGCGTACCGGCGCGGTTCAAATCGATGCCCGACTGGCCGACGAAGTCCTCGTGCAGCGACTTGCCGGCATCCTCCTCGAGATGGGCGCGCACCAGGCGCACGGTTTTCTTCTCGTCGCCCAAAAAGAAGCTCACGGAGCCGCCTTGCACCACCGGGATCTCGTACTGGCTGATCTGGTAGCCCTTGGGCAGGTCGGGGTAGAAGTAGTTCTTGCGCGCGAACACGCTGCGCGGCGCAATGTGCGAGCCAAGCGCGAGCCCGAGCTTGATGGCGCGCTCGACCGCGCCCTTGTTCATCACCGGCAGCGTGCCGGGCAGGGCCAGGTCGACCGGCGAAGCCTGGGTGTTGGGCTCGGCGCCGAAGGCGGTGGAGGCGCGGCTGAAGATCTTGCTCGCGGTCGAGAGCTGGGCGTGGGTCTCGAAGCCGATGATGACTTCGTAGCCCTGCACCAGCGGGCCGGTCGGGCGGCCTTCCTGCATCTGTTCGAAGGAGTTCATTTCAAAAGCCCTCCGGCGTGCGGCGATGCCAGTCGGTCGCCTGCTGGAAGCGGTGCGCCGCGTTCAGCAGCTTGGCCTCGCCGAAATAGTTGCCGATCAATTGCAGCCCGACCGGCATGCCGCCGTCGAAGCCCACCGGCACGCTCATGCCGGGCAGGCCGGCCAGCGAGGCCGGCAGCGTGAAGATGTCGGCCAGGTAGTCGGCCACCGGGTCGCCGCCGTGCTCGCCCAGCTTCCAGGCGACCGTGGGCGCGGCCGGGCCGGCGATCAGGTCGCACTGGGCGAAGGCCTGCTGGAAATCGTCGGCGATCATGCGGCGCACCTTCTGCGCCTGCAGGTAGTAGGCGTCGTAGTAGCCGTGCGAAAGCACGTAGGTGCCGATCATGATCCGGCGCTTGACCTCGTCGCCGAAGCCTTCCTCGCGCGTCTTGGCGTACATGTCGGCCAGATCGCGGTAGTTCTTGGCGCGATGGCCGAACTTGACGCCGTCGAAGCGGCTCAGGTTGCTCGACGCTTCGGCCGCCGCAATGATGTAGTAGACCGGGATCGACAGCTCGGTGCGCGGCAGCGTGACCTCGACGCGGCGGGCGCCGAGCTTCTCGTACTCGGCCAGCGCGGCATCGATGGCCGCGCGCACGCCGGGGGCGACGCCCTCGCCCAGGAATTCCTTCGGCACGCCGATGCGCAGGCCTTCGAGCGAATCGCCCAGGGTGCGCGAGAAGTCTTCGGCCGGCTTGTCCAGCGAGGTCGAGTCGCGCTCGGGGTCCGGTCCGCACAGGGCCGACAGCAGCAGCGCGCAATCTTGCGCCGAGCGCGCCAGCGGCCCGGCCTGGTCAAGGCTGGAGGCGAAGGCGACCATGCCGTAGCGCGAGGCGCGGCCGTAGGTCGGCTTGATGCCGGTCACGCCGCAGAAGGAGGCCGGCTGGCGAATCGAGCCGCCGGTGTCGGTGCCGGTGGCGGCCGGCACCAGTCGCGCGGCCACCGCGGCGGCACTGCCGCCCGAGGAGCCGCCGGGAATGCGCGTTGCGTCCCAGGGGTTGCGCACCGGCACGGCCTGGTCGAAGCCGACCGCGGGCACCGCGACGTTCTCGTTGGCCGAGCCCATCGCGAACTCGTCGCAGCTCAGCTTGCCGAGCGTGACGGCGCCGGCCTCGGCCAGCTTGCGCACCACGGTGGCATCGAAGGGCGAGCGGTAGCCGGCCAGGATGCGCGAGCCCGCGGTGGTCGGGAAATCGGCGGTGACGAAGATGTCCTTGTGCGCGATCGGCACGCCGGCCAGGGCCGGCGCCTTGCCGGCGGCGAGCAGGGCGTCGGCGGCGCGGGCCTGAGCCAGCGTCACGTCCTGGTCGAGGGCGACGAAGCTGCCGAGGTCCTGGTGCTGCTGGATGCGCGCCAGGTGGTGTTGTGCAGCCTCGACCGCCGACACCTTGCGCTCGCGCAGGGCCGCGGCCAATTCGGCCACGCCCATCTGATGCAGTTCGGCGCTCATTCGATCACCTTCGGCACCAGGAACAAGCCGTTCTCGACCGCCGGCGCGCTGCGCTGGTTGGCCTCGCGCCGGTTCGGTTCGCTCGCAACGTCCTCCGCCAGCCGGAGAGTCACATCCTCGAAGGCGGCGACGGGGTGGGCCAGCGGTTCCAGGCCGGCGGTGTCGACCGCGCGCATCCGCTCCACCAGTTCGAAAAAGCCGTTGATCTGGCCCAGCATGCGCTCGCTCTCGTCGGGAGCAAGCTCCAGCCTGGCGAGCGATGCGATGCGCGCAATATCGGAGGAAGTGAGTGACATCGAAAAAAGAAGGCCGCCACACGTCGGAAGGGTGCGCCAGCGCTGGATACAGAGGGGATTCAGGTATTATCCCGCCTTTGCCGCAACCCCCGCGAACGCGACGGCATTTGCTGCAAAAACGATCCAACCACCCCGTCAAAAAACGACCCAGCAAGAGGGCGACGACATGCCGACGCGCATGCCGTGCTCCAGAGGATTCCAGAATGTTTGGAGCTTTTCGTCGGTACTTTTCTACCGACCTCGCGATCGACCTCGGCACCGCGAATACCCTGATCTTTGCGCGCAACAAGGGCATCGTGCTCGACGAGCCTTCGGTCGTGGCCATCCGCCACGAAGGCGGCCCGCACGGCAAGAAGGTGATCCAGGCGGTGGGCCGCGAAGCCAAGGCCATGCTCGGCAAGGTGCCCGGCAACATCGAGGCCATCCGCCCGATGAAGGACGGCGTGATCGCCGACTTCGTGATCACCGAGCAGATGATCAAGCAGTTCATCAAGATGGTGCACCCGCGCTCGCTGCTCACGCCCAGCCCGCGCATCATCATCTGCGTGCCCTGCGGCTCGACCCAGGTCGAGCGCCGCGCCATCAAGGACGCGGCCGAGGCGGCCGGCGCCACCTCGGTCTACCTGATCGAGGAACCCATGGCCGCCGCGATCGGCGCCGGCCTGCCGGTGTCCGAAGCCAGCGGCTCGATGGTCGTGGACATCGGCGGCGGCACCACCGAGGTGGGCGTGATCTCGCTCGGCGGCATGGTCTACAAGGGCAGCGTGCGCGTCGGCGGCGACCGCTTCGACGAGGCCATCATCAACTACATCCGCCGCAACTACGGCATGCTGATCGGCGAGCCGACGGCCGAGGTCATCAAGAAGAGCATCGGCTCGGCCTTCCCGGGTTCCGAAGTCAAGGAAATGGAAGTCAAGGGACGCAACCTCAGCGAAGGCGTGCCGCGCAGCTTCACCATCAGCAGCAACGAAGTGCTGGAGGCGCTGACCGATCCGCTCAACAACATCGTTTCGGCGGTCAAGAACGCGCTGGAGCAGACCCCGCCCGAGCTGGGCGCCGACATCGCCGAGCGCGGCATGATGCTGACCGGCGGCGGCGCGCTCCTGCGCGACCTAGACCGGCTGCTGGCCGAGGAAACCGGCCTGCCGGTGCTGGTGGCCGAAGACCCCTTGACCTGCGTGGTGCGCGGCTGCGGCATCGCCCTGGAGCGCATGGACAGGTTGGGAAGCATCTTCACCAGCGAGTGATGCACACTTTGCACATTTGGCCGGCCCGTGTCAGCATCGGCCGGCTTTTTTCCATCTAACGCGCAGCTCACACCATGCCCCTGGGCACGCTGGATCGCACCGCGCCACCCCTGTTCAACCAGGGGCCTTCGGCGCTCAGCAAGCTGATCTTCTTCAGCGCGCTCGCGCTGTTCCTGATGGTGGCCGACGCGCGCTTCAACATCGTGCAGCCGCTGCGCGCGGGCATCGGCGCGGTGCTCTATCCCATCCAGTGGCTGGCGCTCAAGCCGGTGCAGCTTGCGATGGGCGGCGGCCGCTACCTCGAAGACCTGCAGACCGCGCAAAGCAAGGAGGCGGAGGCCCGCAAGGCGCTCGCGCTGCAGTCCGAACGCGCGAGCCAGGCCGACACCCTGGCGCAGGAGAACGCGCGGCTGCGCTCGCTGCTGGAACTGCGCCAGACCACGCAGACGCCCGGCCGCGCGGCCGAGGTGCTCTACGACGCCGCCGACCCCTACACCCGCAAGCTGGTCATCGACCAGGGCCTCACCAACGGCATCGCGGCCGGCTCGCCGGTGATCGACGAGCACGGCGTCGTCGGGCAGGTCACGCAGGTCCAGCCTTTCAGCAGCGAGATCACGCTGGTGATCGACCGCGACCTGTCGATTCCCGTGCAGAACGTGCGCACCGGCGCGCGCAGCGTGGCCTTCGGCGATGCCAGCGCCCACGGCGGCGGGCTCGAACTGCGCTTCATGGCGGCCAATGCCGACCTGCAGGAAGGCGACCTGCTCACCACCAGCGGCGTCGACGGTGTCTACCCGCCGGGCCTGCCGGTCGCCAAGATCGACCGCATCGAGCGCCGTGCCGACACCGCCTTCGCCCGCATCCATTGCGTGCCGCTGGCCCATGTGACGGCCGCGCGCTACGTGCTGGTGCTGGCGCCCACGGGCGTGCAGGCGCCGAAGCCGGTGCCGGCCGCACCGGCGGATGCCGCGGCGGGCAAGAAGAAGGGCGACAAGTCCGCCGCCAAGCCGGACAAGAAGGAGGGCCGCGCCCGATGATCATGCGTCCCGGCCAGCAGCAGCTCCTGCTGCCCGTCAGTCCCCTCTTCATGTGGGCCAGCCTCTTCGCGGCGCTGCTCGTCAACATGATTCCGATCGGTCGCGCCGCCTGGACGCCCGACCTGCTGGCGCTGGTGATCGTGTTCTGGAGCGTGCACCAGCCCGCGCGCATCGGCATCGGCGCGGCCTTCATGTTCGGCCTGTTGATGGACGTGCATCAGACGGCCATGCTGGGCCAGCATGCGCTGTCCTACACCACGCTCGGTTTCTTCGCGATCATGATCCACCGGCGCCTGCTCTGGTACCCGGTGGTCTCGCAGGCCTTGCAGGTGCTGCCGCTGTTCGCGCTCTCGCACCTGATCGAAGTCGCGATCCGGATGATCGGCGGCGGCATCTTCCCGGGCTGGACGATCCTGATCTCGCCGGCCATCGAGACCGCCCTGTGGCCGCTGGTGAGCCTGGCGCTCCTTGCGCCGCAGCGCCGCACCCCCGAGCCCGATGCCAACCGCCCCCTCTAACATGCCCCCACGCTCGGCACTGCGTGTCCTCGCTGCCCTCCGAGGGGGCCGCGGGCCGGCTTGGGGCGGCCCGGCGCCGTCCCGGTCCCTGACTTGTGGTTCGATTGCCGCGGGCGTAGGCTCGCGCGCGCCATGACCGAACTCCGCAACGTCGCTGCCGACCTCGCGCGCTTCAAGCGCCGCGTGATCGTGATCGGCCTCGTGGTGCTCACCGCCTTCAGCCTCCTGTGCGCGCGCCTGTTATTCCTGCAGGTGGTGCGCCACGACGATCTCGCGGAGCAGGCCGAGAGCAACCGCACGGCGGTCGTGCCGGTGGTGCCCAACCGCGGCCTGATCCTCGACCGCAACGGCATCGTGCTGGCCTCCAACTATTCGGCCTACACGCTCGAGATCACGCCCTCGAAGGTCGGCGGCCTGGAAGAGACCATCGACAGCCTCGGCGAGGTGGTGGAGGTGTCGCAGCGCGACCGCCGCCGCTTCAAGCGCCTGCGCGAGGACTCGCGCAGCTTCGATTCGATCCCGATCCGCACGCGCCTGAGCGACGAGGAGGTCGCGCGCTTCGCGGCGCAGCGCTACCGCTTCCCCGGCGTCGAGATCAAGGCCCGGCTGTTCCGCAACTATCCCAACGGCGAGCTTGCCTCCCACGCGCTCGGCTACATCGGCCGCATCAACCAGCGCGAGAAGACTTCGATGGATGACTGGAGCGAGGAAGACCAGGCCAACTACAAGGGCACCGACTACATCGGCAAGCTGGGCATCGAGCAGAGCTACGAGAAGACGCTGCACGGCCACACCGGCGTCGAGCAGATGGAAACCTCGGCCGGCGGCCGCGCGGTGCGCCGGCTCGCCAGCCACCCGGCGACGCCCGGCAACACGGTGATGCTGTCGCTGGACATCAAGCTGCAGAAGCTGGTGGAAGACATGTTCGGCGAGCGCCGCGGCGCCCTGGTGGCGATCGACCCCACCAGCGGCGAGGTGCTGGCCTTCGTGAGCAAGCCCACCTTCGACCCGAACCTGTTCGTGGAAGGCATCGACAACGAAAGCTGGCAGGCGCTCAACGAGTCGCTCGACAAGCCGCTTCTGAACCGCGCGCTGCGCGGCACCTACCCGCCGGGCTCCACTTACAAGCCCTTCATGGCCATGGGCGCGCTGCAGCTCGGCAAGCGCGCGCCGAACGTGGTGATCAACGACCCGGGCTTCTACACCTTCGGCGGCCACACGTTCCGCAGCCACGAGGGCGGCCTGGGCGGCGTGGACATGCACCGCGCGATCCAGCATTCGAGCAATACCTATTTCTATTCGCTCGCGGTCGACATGGGCGTCGATGCCATCCACGACTTCATGAAGCCGCTGGGCTTCGGCCAGATCACCGGCATCGACGTCCACGGCGAGGTGCGCGGCCTCTTGCCCAGCACGACCTGGAAGCGCGAGGCCTACAAGCGCCCCGAGATGAAGAAGTGGTACCCGGGCGAAACCGTCTCGCTCGGCATCGGCCAGGGCTACAACAACTTCACGATGCTGCAGCTTGCCGTGGCCGAGGCCACGCTGGCCAACGGCGGCGTCAACCACCGGCCGCATCTCGTGAAGGCAATCAAGGACACGGTCACGGGCCAGGTGGCCGAACTGCCGCAGCCGCCGGCCGTGGACCTGGGCTTCCTGCCGAAGCACGTCGACATCGTGCGCAATGCGCTGGTCGCGGTGAACAAGGGCGGCACCGGAACGCGCGTCTTCGCGGGCGCCCCCTACAGCTCGGCCGGCAAGACCGGCACCGCGCAGGCCGTGACGATGGGCCAGAACGTCAAGTACAACGCCAAGGCGTTGGAGGAGCACCAGCGCGACCACTCGCTGTTCGCGGCCTACGCGCCGGCGGAGGCGCCCAAGATCGCGGTCGCGATCATTGTCGAGAACGCCGG
Organism: Variovorax paradoxus; assembly: GCF_018614955.1. GTDB lineage: Bacteria > Pseudomonadota > Gammaproteobacteria > Burkholderiales > Burkholderiaceae_C > Variovorax > Variovorax paradoxus_J. The sequence continues at coordinate 35,286 of NZ_JAGGNV010000021.1, read as the reverse complement.
CTTCGGCGCGGCGGCCGCCGCCCCGATCGTGCGCCGCGTGTTCGACTACTGGCTGGCCGACCAGTATCCCAACGAGCAGGATCTGGCCGCGGTGCAGGCCGGCAAGGCCGGCCCACCGATGGGCAAGCCGCGCGTGGCGAGCGAGATGGCCTGGCCCATCGTCCCTGCCGCGGCAACGGCGCCCTGACGACCCCATCGATTCACGGGTTAACCCTAGGTCAGCGAGGGTGATTGGCCCCTCCTGTACGCTCTCGGCCTTTGTAAACAATCGTTACCAAAACGACATCGGCGGCAACGCCGGAAAGGTCTCATGAGCACCGGGAATCAGGGCGGGCGCCGTATCGCGCGCTGGCGCAATGCCTGCGCAGCCGTCTTTTTGTTGGCAAGCGCTCACTGGAGCGTTGCTGCCCCAGGCGAGCCAATCGTCATCGGCCAGGTCGCCCCATTCACCGGCCCGCAGGCGGTTACCGGCCGGGCCATCCATGCCGGCGCCAAGCTGTATTTCGACGCCGTCAACGCCAAGGGCGGCGTGCGTGGTCGGCCGATCAAGCTGGTGACCCGCGACGACGCGCAAAAGGCGGAAGAAAGCGTGCGCCTTTTGCGGGCGATCATCGCGGCCGAATCGCCGGTGGCCTTGCTGGGAACGGTAGGCACGACCAACCTCGAAGCCATCGCCAAGGACGGAGTGCTGGCGCAAAAGGGCGTGGCGATGATCGGCGCCGTCTCGGGCGCAAGCACCGTGGCGCAGGCGCCGGGCATCTACGTGGTGAAGGCCAGCTACCACGACGAGGTCGCGCGGCTTTTCAGCCAGCTGGCCACCGTCGGCGTGCAGCGCGTGGGTCTGCTTTATCAGGACGACGGCTTGGGCCAGGACGTGCTGGCCGGCGCCGAAGCGGCCGCCAAGGCGCACGGCCTGCAGCTCGTCGTGCGCGCCGGCTACCCGCGCAACACGGTGGCCGTGGAGAAGGCCGTGGCCGAGATCGCCAAGGCCAAGGTGCAGGTCGTCTTTCTCGGTGCGACCACGGCGGCAGGGATCGAATTCGTCAAACAGTATGCGGCCGCCGGCGGGGCCGGCAGCATGCTCTACGGCATGTCGATCATCGACACCGATGCGCTGCTCAAGGCGCTCGGGCCGCAGCGTGCGCGCGGATACGCTTTCTCGGTCGTTCTGCCGCAGCAGGGCGACCGCGCCGTGGTGCGCGAGTACCTGCAATTGCGCCAAGCCTCCAAGGACCCGGATCTCTCGGGCCGCTCGATGGAAGGCTTCATCGCCGCCAAGGCGCTGGTCAAGGTGATGGAGGGCGCCAATACCCTCAGTGCGGCCGGTGTCGCTGCTGCGCTGGCCTCCGCGAAAGCCGTCGATGTCGGCGGCTACCTGCTCGACTTCAGTGCGAGAGGCCAGACGGCGTCGCGCTTCGTGGACTTTGCGATGTTCGGCGCCGGCGGCAAGCTGGTCCAGTAGCGAACCCAAAAGAAAAGGCGCCGACCAGCGGCGCCTTTTTCAAGCAAGCGGCATCTCGTTCGGATGCCTTTTGTATCGATCTTCTGATTCTTCGACAAATGTCTCCTCGGTCCCCCGCGCTGCGGGCAGGCCCGTTTGCGAGTGGCGAGACTTTAGGGTGCGCACCGTGCCAGTGCATCGGGGATTACCCGTCACTCTGAAACAAAAGGAAACCCGCCCGTGCATCAGCCGGCAGAAAGCGCTGCGGCGCGGATGCCCTGCAGCGTGCTGCCGGGGGTGATGGCCTCCGGGTCCAGCAGGCAGTGCAGGATGGCAGGCCGGCCGCTGGCGCGGGCGCGCGCCAGGGCGGGGGCAAACTCCTCGGTGCGCTCCACGCGCTCGCCGTGGCCGCCGAACACCTCGGCATAGCGGCGGAAATCGGGGTTCTTCAGTTGGGTGGCGCTGACCCTGCCCGGATAGTGCCGTTCCTGATGCATCCGAATGGTGCCGTACATGGCGTTGTCGAGCAGCACCACCAGGATGGGCAGGCCGTACTGCACGGCTGTGGCGAACTCCTGGCCGTGCATCAGGAAATCGCCGTCGCCGGCGAACACCACCACCTCGCGCTGCGGCCACAGGCGCTTGGCGCCCACACCCGCGGGCAGGCCGTAGCCCATGGAACCGCTGGTCGGGGCCAGCTGGCTGGCAAAGGCGCGAAAGGGCCAGAAGCGGTGCACCCAGGTGGCGAAGTTGCCCGCGCCGTTGCAGAAGATGGTGTCGGCGGGCAACACCTCGCGCAGGTGCTGCATCACTTCGCCCATCTGCAGCGGGCCCGGGATGCGGATCGGCGCCGGGTCGCTCCAGCGCAGGAATTCCTCGCGCGCCGCCGCCGTCGCGGCCCGCCAGGCCGGCGGCGCCGCCGGGCGCAGCGCGGCCACGGCGTGGGCGAAGGCTTGCGGCGTCGCGTGGATGGCCTGGGTGGCGCGGTACAGGCGGCCCAGCTCGTCCGCATCGGCGTGCACATGCACCAGGGCCTGCTTCGGCGACGGGATGTCGAGCAGTTCGTAGCCTTGCGACGGCACCTCGGACAAGCGTCCACCCACCAGCAGGATCAGGTCCGACTGGCGGATGCGCTCCAGCAAGCGCGGATTGGCGCCGAGGCCGAGGTCGCCGGCGTAGCAGGGATGGTCGGCGCTGAACAGCATCTGGCGCCGGAACGAGCAGTAGACGGGCAGCGCGAAGGCCTCGGCGAAAGCGCTGAAATGCTGCACCGCCGTCTCGGACCAGCGGCTGCCGCCGACGATGACCACCGGCCGCTGCGCCGCCGCCAGGCGCAGCTGCAATTCGGCCAGCGGCGCCGCGCCGGGGTAGGTCTCGGCCACGGCGTAGGGCAGCGCATCGGCCACTTCGGCCGCTTCGGTCAGCATGTCTTCGGGCAGCGCGATGACCACCGGGCCGGGCCGGCCCGAGGTGGCCACGTGGAAGGCGCGCGAGACCAGCTCGGGCAGCCGCGAGGGGTCGTCGACCTGCACCACCCACTTGGCCATGGTGCCGAATACCGCGCCGTAATCCAGCTCCTGGAAGGCTTCGCGCCCCAGCGCCCCGCGCGCCACCTGGCCGACGAAGAGCAGCAGCGGCGTCGAGTCCTGGTGCGCGATGTGCACGCCGGCCGCCGCATTGGTGGCGCCCGGCCCGCGCGTCACGAAACAGACGCCGGGGCGCCCGGTGAGCTTGCCCTGCGCCTCGGCCATCATGGCCGCGCCGCCCTCCTGGCGGCAGACGGTGACCTCGATCTTGGCGTCGTGCAGCGCGTCGAGCACGGCGAGGAAGCTCTCGCCGGGCACGCAGAAGAGTTGTTGGACGCCGTGGGTGATGAGCTGGTCGACCAGGATTCGGCCGCCGGTGCGCGAAGCCATCATGCGTTCAACCCTCGATGTCGAAGGTCACGCCCTGTGCCAGCGGCAGGGCGGTGGAATAGTTGATGGTGTTGGTGGCGCGGCGCATGTAGGCCTTCCAGCTGTCGGAGCCGGCCTCGCGCCCGCCGCCGGTCTCCTTCTCGCCGCCGAAGGCACCGCCGATCTCGGCGCCGCTCGGACCGATGTTGACGTTGGCGATGCCGCAGTCCGAGCCCGCGCTCGAGATGAAGCGCTCGGCCTCGCGCACGTTCAAGGTGAAGATGGAGGACGACAGGCCGGCGCCGACCTCGTTGTGCCAGCGAATCGCGTCGTCGAGCGATTGATAGCGCAACACGTAGAGGATGGGCGCGAAGGTTTCGCGCAGCACCGGGCCGGCGTGCGCGGCCAGTTCCACCAGGGCCGGCCGCACGTAGAAGGCGCCGTCACCCGCGATGCCCTCGACGCGGCCGCCGCCATGCACCGTGGCCCCGGCTTCGCGGCTTTCCTGCAGCGCCTTCTGCATGCCCTCGAAGGCGGCACTGTCGATCAGCGGCCCCACCAGCGTGCCCGGCGCGCGCGGATCGCCCACCTGCACGCTGCCGTAGACCTTGGCCAGCCGCGGCACCAGCGTGTCGTACACGCTGTCGTGCACGAACAGGCGGCGCAGCGTGGTGCAGCGCTGCCCGGCCGTGCCCATCGCGGAGAAGGCGATGGCGCGCAGCGTGAGGTCGAGGTCGGCCGACGGGGCGACGATGGCGGCGTTGTTGCCGCCCAGCTCCAGGATCGCGCGGGCGAAACGCGCCGCCAGGCGCGGTGCGACCTGCCGCCCCATGGCGGTGGAGCCGGTGGCCGACAGCACCGCCACGCGGTGGTCGTCCACCAGCACTTCGCCGACGGCGCGCTGGCCGAGCAGCAGTTCAAGCAGGCCTTCGGGCGCATCGCCGAAGCGCGCCAGCGCGCGTTGAGCGATGGCGTGCGTGGCGAGCGCGGTGAGCGGCGTCTTCTCGGACGGCTTCCACACCACCGCGTCGCCGCAGACCAGCGCCAGCGCGGCGTTCCAGGACCACACGGCCACCGGGAAATTGAAGGCCGAGATCACCCCGCACACGCCCAGCGGATGCCAGCTTTCCATCATGCGGTGCTCGGCGCGCTCGGTGGCCAGCGTCAGGCCGTAGAGCTGGCGCGACAGGCCGACCGCGAAGTCGCAGATGTCGATCATCTCCTGCACCTCGCCCGCGCCTTCGGACGGGATCTTGCCGGCCTCCAGCGTGACCAGCCGGCCCAGGTCGGCCTTGGCCGCGCGCAGCTCCTCACCCAGCAGGCGCACCAGTTCGCCGCGGCGCGGCGCCGGCACGCTGCGCCAGGCCTGGTAGGCCGCGTGCGCCCGGCCGATGGCCTCGGTGGCTTCGGCCGGCGTGGTCTGCGGCACGGCAGCGATCGATTCGCCGGTGATCGGGGAGCGCACCGGCAGGTCGCCGGCGGTGTAGGCGGCGCGGGGCACGCCCAGGCGCTGCAGCAGCTGATCGACTTCGGTGGCGACGGAGGAGGTGAAGGCTTGCGGCATGGGATTCGCGTTCGAGAACAAGGAGGGGCATCAATATCCGCCACGCAGGGCCGATTGCATAGCAAAAAATCGGAAAGACTTGATGCTCGGAAGGAATGAATTCCGCGCAACGCGATTACGCTAGCGGCCCGCCAGATCATTCCTCCGCCGCATGACCACGCTTCGCAAGACCTTCCTGCCGCCGATCGCGGACCTGCTGGCCTTCGAGGCGGCCGCGCGCCATGCCAGCGTCTCGCGCGCGGCCGACGAGCTGCACCTCACGCAGAGCGCGGTGTCGCGGCAGATCCGCCAGCTCGAAGCGCAGCTGGGCGTGGCCTTGTTCCACCGCGTGCGCCAGCGGGTGGTGCTGACCGACGCGGGCCGGGTCTACGCCGCGGACGTGCGCAGCGCGCTGCAGCAGTTCTCCGGCGCCACGCAGAAGGTCATGGCGCTCTCCGGCGGCGGCGGGCTGCTCAATCTGGCGGTGCTGCCCACGCTGGGCACCCGTTGGCTGATTCCGCGCCTGCCCGATTTCGCGGCGCGCCATCCGGAGGTCACGGTGAACTTCGCGGCCCGCTCGGAGCCCTTCGATTTCGCGCAGGAGCCTTTCGACGCGGCCATTCATTTCGGCGCGCCGCACTGGGCGGGTGCCGCCTGTGAGTACCTGATGCAGGAAGAGGTGGTGCCCGTTTGCAGTCCGGCTTATCAGCAGCAGCACGGCATTCACCGGATGCAGGACCTGGCCTCGGTCGTGCTGCTGCAGCAGAGCACACGGCCGACCCAGTGGGCCGAGTGGTTCGAGCAAACCGGCGGCAGCGCGGCGCAGGCGCTGCGCGGGCCGCGCTTCGAGCAGTTCGCGATGATCGCCCAGGCCGCAGTGTCAGGGCTGGGCGCGGCGCTGTTGCCGAGCTTTCTGGTCGAGGCCGAGATCGCCTCCGGCGCCCTGGTCGTGCTGTTCCCGCAGGCGCTGACCAGCTCGGACGCCTACTACCTCGTGTACCCCGAGTCGCGCGCCCAGACGCCCCTGCTGCTCGCCTTTCGCGACTGGATCGTGGCCCAGAGCCGGGCCGCGGCCCTCACGCCGATCCCCGCGCCGCAGGCAGCTCGATCCGCTGCGCGGCCGGCGAGCTCGCCAGGCTCTGCGAAGGCCGGCGCAGCGTTGCGTCGAAGGGATTGATCTTCGGGCCGATGGCGGCGGCCTCGCGCTTGAGCAGCTCCACCACGGTCGGCATGCGGTCGGCGCTGAGCCGGTCGGCGATGGTGCCCACGCTCAGGGCGGCCACGGCGCGGCCCTCGCGGTCGCAGATGGGCACGGCCACGCCGGCCATGCCTTCGAGCAGGCCGGTGCTGCGGCCCGCGTAGCCGGCCTGGCGCACGCGCTCGATCTCGGTTCGCAGATAGACCTCGTCGTACACGCCGTACTCGCGCACGCGCGACAGGTTGAAGCGGATCACCTCTTCGCGCTCGGCCTCGGGCAGGAAGGCCAGGATCGCGAGCGCGCCCTGGCCCACGCCCAGCGCGATGCGCCCGCCGACGTCGCCTGTGAAGGAGCGGATCGGAAACGGCCCCTCGCTGCGGTCCAGGCACACCGCATCGAAGCCGCTGCGCGCCAGCAGAAAGATGCTGTCGCCCAGGCTGGCACAGAGGCGCAGCAGCACGGGCCGGCACAGCGTGCGCAGGTCCCCGGGGTTGCCCGCGTTGGCGGCCAGCGCGAAGAAGTCGATGCCGAGGCGGTACAGCTTGCTGCGCGCATCCTGCTCGACCATGCCTTCGGCCACCAGCGATTGCAGCAACCGGTGCGTGGTGGCCTGGGTCAGGCCCACGGCGCGTGCGATCTGGGTCACGCGGCCACCCTCGGCCTGCACCGCGGCGAGGGCCCGGATCACGGCGAAGACGCGCGGCACGCCGCTGGTGGAAGGGGAGGGGGTGCTCATGCCTGTGCAGGGTGGAATGTTGTCCAGCCAGTCTACGTCATAAATTCCATTGAACGGAATAAATAAGAAAAAGATTCTGATTAATGAAATACCCTGTGTGATCTGGCGCGTTCGTTGCAATAGAGTGGACCGACTCCAACGAAAGACTTCAGTTGCCGCCCCATCGGGGTGCGCCCCACGAAAGGCCTGTTCATGTCATTTCTCAAGCTCACCGAGCTGACCAAGTTCTACGGCAGCACCTGCGCGGTGTCGGCCATGAGCCTATCGGTGGAGAAAGGCGAATTCGTTTCGCTGCTGGGGCCCTCGGGCTGCGGCAAGACCACCACCCTGCAGATGGTGGCGGGCTTCGAGGCCGTGAGCAGTGGCCGCATCGAACTGGCCGGGCGCGACATCACGCACGTCAAGGCCAACACGCGCGGCCTGGGCATCGTGTTCCAGACCTATGCGCTGTTTCCGCACATGACGGTGGCCGACAACGTGAGCTTCGGCCTCGAGATGCGCAAGATGCCGAAAGCCGAGCGGCGCGAGCGCGTGGCGCAGGCGCTGGCCCTGGTGCATCTGGAGCCGCATGCCACCCGCTATCCGCGCGAGCTCTCGGGCGGCCAGCGCCAGCGGGTGGCGCTGGCCCGCGCCCTGGTGATCGAGCCGCCGGTGCTGCTCCTGGACGAGCCGCTCTCCAACCTCGACGCCAAGCTGCGCGAGGAAATGCAGTTCGAGCTGCGCCAGATCCAGCGCAAGGTGGGCACCACGACGGTGATGGTCACGCACGACCAGAGCGAAGCCATGTCGATCAGCGACCGCGTGGTCGTGATGGAAGGCGGCTGCGCCACGCAGATCGACCATCCGCACCGGGTCTACGAACATCCGCGCACCCGCTTCATCTCCACCTTCGTGGGCAAGGCCAACCTGCTCGCCGGGCGCGTGGTGGCGAACGGCACCCGCAGCCGCGTCGACCTGGGGCCGCTTGCGGTCGATGTGGACGACGCCGGCTTCCAGGCCGGCGCACAGGTGCTGCTCAGCGTGCGGCCGGAAAAGCTGCAACTGGTGGACGCGGGCCGCGGCCGCTTCGACGGCACGGTGCGCGAGCGCTTCTTCCTCGGCAGCCAGTGGCTCTATGCGGTGACGACACCGGTCGGCGAGCTGATGGTGCTGTCGCCCAACGACGGCCGGCCCGCGCTGGACGAAGGCCACGCGGCCGGCATCGCCTGGCCCGACCACTGCACGCGCCTGCTGCCCGCCGAAGAGAGTGCGGCTGCCGAACGGGTGGCCGCATGAAGAAGGCATCGCCCTGGTGGCTGTCCGGGCCGGCGCTGCTGCTGTTCGCCGCGCTGCTGCTGGTGCCGCTGGCGTTGACGGCGGTGCTGTCCTTCAACGTCTACGACCCCGCCACCGGACCCCGGGCGGACGAGTTCACGCTGGAGCACTACACCCATGTGTTCACCGACTCCTACTACCACGGCATCTTCTGGCGCACCTTCTGGATCTCGGGCCTGGTGGCACTGATCTGCGTGCTCGTCGGCACCCCCGAGGCCTATGTGCTGAGCCGCATGCGCAACCCGTGGCGCTCTGTGCTGCTGCTGGTGGTCCTGGCGCCGCTCCTGGTGTCGGTGGTGGTGCGGGCCTTCGGCTGGAGCATGCTGCTCGGGCCCGAGGGCCTGGTCAACGGCATGCTCAAGTTCGTCGGCCTCGGCCCGGTGAAGATGCTCTACACCGAGACCGCGGTGGTGATCGCGCTGGTGCACGTGATGCTGCCCTTCATGGTGATCCCGGTCTGGACCTCGCTGCAGAAGCTGGATCCGGGCGTCGAGAACGCCGCGCTCTCGCTCAAGGCCTCGCACTTCACCACGCTGCGCCGCGTCGTGCTGCCGCAGGTCATGCCGGGCGTGCTGTCGGGCAGCTTGATCGTGTTCGGCCTGTCGGCCAGCTCCTTCGCCATTCCGGGCCTGCTCGGCGGGCGGCGTCTCAAGATGGTCGCGACCGTGGTCTACGACGAGTACCTGCACGAGCTCAACTGGCCGCTCGGCGCGGCCATCGCGCTGACGCTGCTGGCGGCCAACCTGGTGGTCATGCTGAGCTACAACCGGCTGGTCGAAGGCCGCTACAAAAAGGCATTGGGGTAGGGCGATGAGCAAGAACGGCCCCCTCGCCCTCGCGTTCAACGCGCTCGTCATCGCCTTCATGCTGGCCCCGCTGCTGGTGGTGTGCATCGTCGCCTTCACGCCCGAGAACACGCTCACCATCCCGACCACGCGCTTCTCGCTGCGCTGGTTCGAAGCGGTGTTTGCGCACCCCGACTTCATGCAATCGTTCTGGAACAGCCTGTGGCTGGCGCTGGCCTCGGCCACGCTCGCCACGCTGCTGGCGGTGCCGGCCGGCATGGCGATCACGCGCTACGACTTCGCGGGGCGCGACTTCCTCAACGGCCTGTTCCTCTCGCCGCTGATCATTCCGCACCTGGTGCTCGGCGTGGCGCTGCTGCGCCTGTTCGCGCTGGTCGGCGGCACCGGCAGCTTCGGCTGGCTGGTGCTGGCGCATGCGCTGATCGTCACGCCCTACACGCTGCGCCTGGTGATCGCCGCGCTGGTCGGCTTCGACCGCAGCGCCGAGCAGGCCGCGCTCTCGCTCGGCGCGAGCCAGGCCACCATGTTCAGGCGCATCACCTTGCCGATGATCCTGCCGGGCGTGACCGGCGGCTGGATGCTGGCCTTCATCAACAGCTTCGACGAGGTGACCATGTCGATCTTCGTGACCGCGCCCAGCACCGTGACGCTGCCGGTGCGCATGTACATGTACGCCACCGAATCCATCGATCCGCTGATGGCCGCGGTGTCGGCGCTGATGGTGGCGGTGACGGCCTGCGCCATGGTGCTGCTCGACCGCGTCTACGGGCTGGACCGCGTGCTGGTGGGGCGCCGATGAGCGCCGCGCCGGGCCGCCCCAAGCAAGCTCGCACCGCAGTGCGAAGCACGGGGGTATTTCAATGAGCACGAGCAAGGCGCTTCTGCACCGTGTGGCCGAGGCCGGCCGTGCGGCCGTGGCCTTCACGCTCGACGGCCAGCCGGCGCATGCGATGGCCGGCGACACGGTGCTGACCGCCGTGCTGACCCAGTGCAGCCAGCTGCGCCGCAACGAATTCAGCGGCGCGCCGCGCGCGGGCTTCTGCATGATGGGCGCCTGCCAGGACTGCTGGATCCTGACGGCCGATGGCGCCCGGCTGCGCGCCTGCTCCACCTTCATCGAACCCGGCATGGCCTTGCTCACCGGCGGGGAGCCTGCATGACGGCGCCTGCCTTGCTGCAACCCGTGATCGTGGGCGCCGGCCCGGCCGGCGTGCGCGCGGCGCAGGCGCTGGTCGCGCACGGCCAGCGGCCGGTGCTGATCGACGAAGCCGGCCGGGCCGGCGGCCAGATCTACCGCCGGCCGCCGGCGAACTTCGCACGTTCACCCCAGACCTTGTACGGCTTCGAAGCCGCGCGCGCCACCGCCGTGCACGAGGCGTTGGACGGGCTGCAGGACCGTATCGACTACCAGCCCGACAGCCTGGTGTGGAACGCCCACGGCGGCCTGCTCGACGTGCTGCACGGCCCGAGCCGCACCACGCGCAGCGTGCCCTATCGTCAGCTGATCGTGGCGACCGGCGCGACCGACCGCGTGCTGCCCGTGCCCGGCTGGACGCTGCCCGGCGTCTACACCCTCGGCGGCGCACAGGTGGCGCTCAAATTCCAGGGCTGCGCGATCGGCCGGCGCGTGGTCTTCATGGGCACCGGCCCGCTGCTCTACCTGGTGGCCTACCAATACGCGAAGGCCGGCGTCGAGGTGGCGGCAGTGCTCGACACCGCGCGCTTCGCCGACCAGTTCGCCGCCGTGCCGGCGCTGCTCTCGCAGCCGGCCGTGTTCCTCAAGGGGCTCTACTACGTGGCCTGGCTGCGCGCCCACGGCGTGCTGCTGCATGGCGGCGTCCGGCCGCTGCGGGTGCTGGGCGATGCGCGCGTCGGCGGCGTCTCCTGGCACGACGGCACGCGCGAACAAACGCTCGAATGCGACGCCGTCGGCTTCGGCTACGCCTTGCGTTCCGAAACGCAGCTGGCCGACTTGCTGGGCTGCCGCTTCGCCTTCGCGCCGCTGCAGCGCGCGCATCTGCCCGAGCGCGATGCGGCCGGCCGTTCCAGCGTGGCCGGCGTCTATCTGGCAGGCGATGGCGCCGGCATCATGGGCGCCGATGCGGCCGAATGGGCCGGCGAGCGCGCTGCGCTGGCGCTCCTGGCCGACCATGGAGTGAAGGTGGACACCGCCCGCGCACAGGCGCTGGAACGCAAGCTCGACAAGCTCGTCGGGTTTCGCCGCGGCCTGGAGCGCGCCTTTCCCTTTCCGCAGGATTGGGCGGCCCGCGCGCCAGACGCGCTGGTGGTGTGCCGCTGCGAGAACGTCACCGCCGGTGAGCTGCGCGAGACCGTGCGCACCTGCGGCGCCGACGAGATGAACCGCCTCAAGGCCTTGTCCCGCGTCGGCATGGGCCGCTGCCAGGGCCGCATGTGCGGCGCGGCCGCGGCGGAAATCCTCGCGCACGCGAGTGGCCAGCCGCTCGCGCAGGTGGGCCGGCTGCGCGGGCAGGCGCCGATCAAGCCGATCCCGATCCAGCTGGCGAGCGCGCCTGCCGAAGGAGCGGCCGCATGAAGCAAACGCTGAAGACCGATGTGGCCATCGTCGGCGGCGGCATCGTCGGCGCTTCCGCCGCATTGGCGCTGCGGCGCATGGGGCTGCAGGTGGCGCTCTTGGAGCGCGACCTGTGCGGCTCGCGTTCCAGCGGCGTGAACTATGGTGGCGTGCGGCGCCAGGGCCGGCCGCTCTCCCAGTTGCCGCTGGCGCAGCGGGCCCATCGCATCTGGGGCCGGCTGCCGGAACTGATCGGCACCGATGGCGAGTACCTGCGCTCCGGCCATTTCAAGATCGCCCGCAGCGAGGCCGACCTGGCCTCGCTGGAGCACTACCGCGACGCGAGCCGCGATTTCGACCTCGGCATCGAGCTGCTGTCGGGGGCGCGCCTGCGCGAGCGCTGCCCGTGGCTGGGCGACAGGGCGCTCGGCGGCTCGCTGTGCGTGGAAGACGGGCAGGCCAATCCCCGGCTGGTGTCGCCGGCCTTCGCACGTGCGGCGCAGCGCGCGGGCGCGCAGATCTTCGAGCGCACCCCGCTCGACGAGGTGGCGCACGACGGCCAGCTCTTCACGCTGCGTTCGGGCAACGCGCTGGAAGTGCGTGCACCCGTGATGCTCAACTGCGCCGGCGCCTGGGCCGGTGCCGTCGCCGCCCGCTTCGGCGAGACCGTGCCGCTGCGGTCCGGCCATCCGACGATGGTGGTGACCGAGCCGCTGCCTTATTTCATGGACTGGAGCCTCGGCGTGGAAGGCGGCGGCGTCTATTGCCGCCAGGTGAAGCGCGGCAACCTGGTGCTGGGCGGCGGCGCCGGCCTGGCCTTGGATGCGGATCGCGCGCGCGCCGGCCGCGATGCCATCGCCGCGCTGGCGGTGCAGGCGATCGAGCTGCTGCCTGTGCTGCGCCACGCCAGCTTCATCCGCACCTGGAGCGGCACCGAAGGCTATCTGCCCGACCGCCAGCCGGTGCTGGGCTTGAGCGCGACCACGCCGGGCCTGATCCACGGCTTCGGCTTTTCCGGCGCCGGCTTCCAGATCGGCCCGGCCGCGGGCGAGGTGCTGGCCGAACTCGCGCGCGACGGGCACAGCAGCACGCCCATCGAAGCCTTTGCCATCGAGCGCTTCCTTTCCGTCGAAGCCGCCGTGCCCGCAACGGCTCATTGAAGTTTCCTCCACCCCACTCTCAAAGGAACCCACCATGCCCCGTTCTTGCCAACCCCCATCGATCCGCCGCGCACTTCTCGCCGTGGCCACCGCCGCGGCGCTGGCCGCGAGCGGTGCGGCCAGCGCCCAGACCAAGACGCTGTACATCGGCATGAACGGCGGCACCATGGAGAAGGCGTACACGCAGTACGTGTTCCCGGCCTTCGAGAAGGCGAACAACGTGAAGGTGGTGGTGGTGCCCGGCACCTCGTCGGACATCCTGGCCAAGGCGCAAGCCAACAAGGACAAGCCGCAGATGCACGTGATGTTCCTGGACGACGGCATCATGGTGCGCGCCATCGGCATGGGCCTGTGCCAGAAGCAGCGCCCGAGCGCGGCGCTCAACGACATCTACCCGGCGGCCCGTTTCAAGGACGACATGGCCAGCGGCGTCAGCCTGGGCATGACCGGTCTCGCCTACAACAAGAAGATGTTCGCCGAGAAGGGCTGGGCGGCGCCCACCTCCTGGATGGACCTGGCCGATCCCAAGTTCAAGGGCAAGGTGGTGTTCCAGTCGATGTCCTCGTCGTCCTTCGGCCTGCACGGCTTCCTGATGTTCAACCGCATCCAGGGCGGCAACGACAAGAACGTCGAGCCCGGCTTCAAGGCCTGGCCCACCACCATCGGCCCCAACGTGCTCGAGTACATCCCGAGCTCGGCCAAGATTTCCGAGATGGTGCAGACCGGCGAGGCCGCGCTGTTTCCGCTGACGCCCACCGCGGTGGCCGCGCTGAAGGTCAAGGGCATTCCGGTGGAGTACGCGCAGCCCAAGGAGGGCTCGGTGGTGCTGATGGTGGGGCAGTGCGTGATCGCCAACAACGGCGAGCCCGAGTTGGCGCAGAAGCTGGCCGAGTTCCTGCTGAGCCCGCTGGCGCAGGCCAACGTGCTTCAGTTCGGCAGCCAGATCCCGACCAACCCCAAGGCGCCCGCGGTGGGCGAGGGCGCGGCGCAGGTGGCGGAGATCAACAAGTGGATGAAGAACGCCGTGACGATCGATTGGGAGAGCATCAACGCCAACCGGCCCGCCTGGAATGCGCGCTGGAACAAGACCATCGAAAGGTAACGGCCCCCCGGCTTGCCACTTCGTGTGCTTCGCCACCCCCCGAGGGGGAGGCCCGGCCGCCTTGGGGCGGCCCGGCGGCGGCCTGGAAAGAGATCAGCGCGCCGACTCGAGGATCCAGCCGGCCGCCTTCTCCGCCATCATCAAGGTCGGGCTGTTGGTGTTGCCGCTCGTGATGGTCGGCATCGCGCCGGCGTCCACCACGCGCAGGCCGTCGATGCCGCGCACGCGCAGGCGCGAGTCGAGCACCGCCATCGGATCGCCGTCGGCGCCCATCTTGGTGGTGCCGACCGGATGGAAGATGGTGGTCGCGATGTCGCCGGCCAGGCGCGCGAGCTCCTCGTCGCTCTGGTACTGAAGGCCCGGCTTCCATTCCTCCGGCGCGTACTTCGCGAGCGCCGGCTGGGCCGCGATGCGGCGCGTGACGCGCAGCGAATCGGCCGCCACCTTGCGGTCTTCGTCGGTGCTCAGGTAGTGCGGCGCGATCGCGGGCGCGTCCTGGAAGCGGTGGCTCTTGATGTGCACCGTGCCGCGGCTGGTCGGGTTCAGGTTGCACACGCTGGCGGTGAAGGCCGCAAAGGCGTGCAGCGGCTCACCGAAGGCATCGAGCGAGAGCGGCTGCACGTGGTATTCGAGGTTCGGCCATTCGTGCTCGGGCGAGCTGCGCGTGAAGGCGCCGAGCTGCGAGGGCGCCATGCTCATCGGGCCGCTGCGTTTCCACAGGTATTCGAGGCCGATCTTCACCTTGCCGTAGGAGGAGGAGGCCAGCACGTTGAGCGTGGGCGCATCCTTGATCTTGTAGACCGCGCGGATCTGCAGATGGTCCTGAAGATTGGCGCCGACGCCCGGCGCATCGAGCACGACGTCGATGCCATGACGGCGCAGCAGCTCGGCCGGCCCGATGCCCGAGAGCTGCAGGATCTGCGGCGAGCCGATGCTGCCGGCGCAGAGGATCACTTCGCGTGTTGCATGCGCCAGCACCATCTCGTGGCCGTCCCACACCTGGGCGCCGGTGCAGCGCCGGCTGCCGTCGGGCCGGGTGTCGATGACGAGGCGCGAGACCTGGGCACCGGTCCACAGCTCGAAGTTGGGGCGGCCGTAGCAGGTCGGGCGCAGGAAGGCCTTGGCCGTGTTCCAGCGCCAGCCGTTCTTCTGGTTGACCTGGAAATAGCCCACGCCTTCGTTGCTGCCGCGGTTGAAGTCCGTCGAATGCGGAATGCCGGTTTGCTGCGCGGCCTCGGCGAAGGCATCCAGGATGTCCCAGCGCAGGCGCTGCTTCTCGACCCGCCATTCGCCGCCGGCGCCGTGCATCTCGTCGGCGCCGAGGTAGTAGTCCTCGTGCTTCTTGAAGGCGGGCAGCACGTTGTCCCAGCGCCAGCTGTCGTCGCCGGTGAGCGCGGCCCACTGCTCGTAGTCGCGCGACTGGCCGCGCATGTAGATCATGCCGTTGATGGAAGACGATCCGCCCAGCGTCTTGCCGCGCGGATAGCGCAGCGTGCGGCCGTTGAGGCCGGCATCGGGCTCGGTGCTGTAGAGCCAGTCGGTGCGCGGATTGCCGATGCAGTAGAGGTAGCCCACCGGAATGTGGATCCAGTGGTAGTCGTCCTTGCGGCCGGCCTCGATCAGGAGCACGCGGCATTGCTTGTCGGCGCTGAGGCGATTAGCCATCAGCGCGCCGGCGGTGCCGGCGCCTATGACGATGTAGTCGAAGGTGGTGTCGCTCATTCGCGCCTTGTCTGTCTCTCTGGTCGTTCTTGTGAAGGGGTGCTGCAATGCGGCACCGAACGGTCGATTGTGGCAAAGGCCCGCGCCTTGCGCCGATGGCCTACGCGAACGGGCGCCGATCGGACGGGTCGGCGCAGACGCACGCGGTTACGATGTTGCGTCCTCCATCCCGCAGACCGCCCGCCCGCTCCATCCATGTCGATCGCATCGTTGCCGACCGCCGACGCGCAAAACGCAGACCGCTTGCGTCCGCGCGTCGAGCAACGCGACGGGGAGGGGGGCAGCTGGGCCGTCGCCAGCGGCTGCTGGACCGCGCTGTCGATGTCGTCGCGGCGCACCTGGGATGCGCTGGCGAAGAATCTCGAAGCCCTGCCGCCGCAGGACGACCGGGGCTGGGACCTGCGCCCCGTCGAGCAGCTCGACCACATCGGCGCGCAGCTGCTCTGGAATCACTGGCGTCAGGCCTGGCCGGCGCGGCTCGAAATGGATTCGCAGCACAAGGCCGTGCTGGACCAGGTGGCGCAGTACACCTGCAGCGCGCCGGCGGAGCCCGGCAAGACGCTGGCCGATCATTTCCACGATTTCGCCCACAACGGCACGCGCATCATGATGGTGGCGCGCGATTTCCTGGCGCTCGTCGGCCAGCTCACGCTCGACATCGGGACGCTGCTGCGCGCGCCGCACCGCGCGCCCTGGCGCGACTTCTCAGGCCATCTCTACCATTTCGGCGCCACCGCGCTGCCCATCACCGCGCTGGTGGGCCTCTTGATCGGCGTGGTGCTGGCCTACCTGACCTCGCAGCAATTGCGCCAGTACGGCGGCGAAGCCTTCATCGTCAACATTCTCGGCCTGTCGCTGATTCGCGAGCTCGGCCCGGTGCTCGCGGCGGTGCTGATCGCGGGCCGTTCGGGCTCGGCCATCACCGCGCAGATCGGCGTCATGCGCGTGACGGAAGAGCTCGATGCCATGCGCGTGATGGGCATTCCGCACGGCTTCCGGCTCGTGATGCCGCGCGTGCTGGCGCTGGCCATCGCGATGCCGCTGATCAGCATGTGGACCTCGGCAGCCGCGCTGTTCGGCGGCATGCTCGCGGCCGATCTCACGCTGGACATCTCGCCGGCCTATTTCCTGTCGGCGCTGCCGCGCGCGGTGCCGATGACCAACATCTGGCTCGCGATGTCCAAGTCGGCCGTGTTCGGCGTCCTGATCGCGCTGATCGGCTGCTACTACGGCATGAAGGTGAAGCCCAACACCGAAAGCCTCGGCCGCGGCACCACCTCCTCGGTGGTGGCCTCGATCACCGTCGTGATCCTGGTCGACGCGCTCTTCGCTGTGCTCTTCAAGGGCGTGGGGTTCCGCGCATGAGCGATAAACCCAACGTGGTCGAGATCCGCAAGCTGTGGACCGTCTTCGAGTCGCCCGAGGGCGACCAGGTGGTGCACCGCGACCTCGACCTCACGATCCGCAAAGGCGAGGTGCTGTCGCTGGTGGGCGGCTCGGGCACCGGCAAGACCGTGCTGCTGCGCCAGATCCTGGGACTCGAGCGGCCTTCGAAGGGCGAGGTCTCGGTGCTCGGCCATCCGCCGGGCCGGCTCAGCGCCACGGGCGCCGCCAACGTCGGCATGCTGTTCCAGCACGGCGCGCTGTTCTCGGCCTTCAGCGTGCTCGACAACGTCGCGTTCCCGCTGCGCGAACTCAAGCTCCTGCCCGACGACCTGATCCGCGATGCCGCGCTGGTCAAGCTGCAGATGGTCGGGCTCGAGCCGCAGCAGGCCACCAAGAGTCCGGCCGATCTGTCGGGCGGCATGATCAAGCGGGTGGCACTGGCGCGCGCGCTGATCATGGATCCGCCGCTGCTCCTGCTCGACGAGCCCACCGCCGGCCTGGACCCCGAGAGCGCCGACGGCTTCTGCGACCTGCTGCGCGGGCTGCATCGCGAACTGGGGCTCACGGTGGTGATGGTCACGCACGACCTGGACACGCTGTTCGACCTCAGCACCCGCATCGCGGTGCTGGCCGACCAGCGCGTGATCGTCGCCGGCACGGCGCGCGACGTCATCGCCTACCCGCATCCTTTCATCCACGAATACTTTCTCGGCGGCCGCGGCCAGCGCGCCATGGAGGCGCTCCACGAAGGCGTGCCGCCCCCCACCGTCTCGGGGCTTGCCGGCGCCAGCCGGGCTCCCACTCACTGAAAGGTAGCTGCCATGGAAAACAAGGCCCATGCCATCGCCGCCGGCGCCTTCGTGCTCGGCCTGATCGCCGCGATCATCGCGCTGGTGGTCTGGTTCACGCGCGACAACACGGTGCGCAACATCTACGAACTCTCGACCCGCGACGCGGTCAGCGGGCTGCAGCCGCAGGCAATGGTGCGCTACCGCGGCATCGCCGTCGGCAAGGTCGCCTCGATCGACTTCGATCCCAAGGTGAAGGGCAATGTGCGCGTGCGCATCACGGTCGACGAGCGCGTGCCGCTCACGACCTCGAGCTACGCCACGCTGAGTTACCAGGGCGTGACCGGCCTGGCCTTCATCGCGATCGACGACAAGGGCGAATCGCAGGTGGCGCTCACGCCGAACAACGACGATCCACCGCGCATTCCGCTCAAGCCCTCGGTGCTGGCGCAGCTGCAGGACCGCGGCGAAGCCATCATCAACCAGATCGACGAAGTGACGAAGAAGGCCAACACCCTCCTGGGCGACGACAACCAGAAGCGCATCGCCGACGCGCTGGAGAACATCGCGCAGGCCTCGGCCAGCGCCAACCAGCTCACGCGCTCGCTCGACAACACGGTGAAGAACGGGCTCAACCCGACGCTGGCCACCTTGCCGCCGCTGGTGGAGCGCACGCGGGACACCATGGCTTCGCTCAAGACGGCCGCCGGCGACGTCTCGCGCGTGGCCAACAACTTCAACGGCACGGTGAACCGGCTGAATGCGAAGGATGGCCCGATCGACCGCCTGGGCGACGGCACCAAGTCCCTGGCTCAGGCGGTCGACTCCTTCAACAGCGCCACGCTGCCGCGCGTGAACCGCGTCGCCGACGACACCTCGCGCGCGGTGCGCCGTCTCGGCCGCGCGGCCGACGGCATCAACGACAACCCGCAATCGCTGCTGTTCGGCAGCGGCGGCGTGGTCGCCGGGCCGGGCGAACCCGGATTTTCCGCCCCGGCCGGCGCGCCGGCACGGCCTTGAAAGTGACGACATGAACGACCTGCTTCAGAACATGGCCGCTCGCGCAGCGCATGCGCGCCTCTCGGCCGTCGCAGGCATCGCCGCCGTGCTGCTGGCGGCGGGCTGCGGCGCCTTGCCCGACAAGCCCGCTCGCGCCACGCTCTACGACTTCGGCCCCAACCTCGCCGCATCCACCGCGCCGGCGCCTTCCAATCCGCATGCGCTGCCGCCCATCGCGCTGGCCGAGATCGAGGCCGGCACGCGGCTCGAGGGCACGCAGCTGCTCTACCGCCTGGGCTATGCCGACGCCAACCAGCTGCGGCCCTATGGCCAATCGCGCTGGAGCCTGGCGCCGGCGCAGCTGCTGCACCAGCGCCTGCGCGACGCGCTGGCCGCGCGCCGCACCGTGCTCGGTCCGGAAGAGAGCGCCACCATCGCGCGCAGCGAGGGCAAGGTGCCCGACACGCTCAGGGTGTCGCTCGAGGAATTCAGCCACTACTTCGAATCGCCGAACAAGAGTGTCGGCCTGGTGCGCCTGCGCGCGACCCTGATCCGCAGCAATGCCGGCGGCGACCGCGTGCTCGCGCAGCAGAGCTTCATGGTGCAGCGGCCCGCGCCGAGCGGCGACGCGCCCGGCGGCGTGAAGGGGCTGGCAGCGGCCAGCGATGCAGCCGTCGCGGAACTGGCGGCGTGGGTGGACCAGCCGCGCTGAGCAGAGGCCGGCTGCATGCACCGCATCGGTCTTATCTCCGACACGCATGGCCTGCTGCGGCCCGAGGCGCTCGCGTTCCTGCGCGGCTGCGAGCACATCGTGCATGGCGGCGATATCGGCGATGCGGCCATTCTCGAAGCGCTGGCCGCCATCGCGCCGGTGACCGCGGTGCGCGGCAACAACGACCGGGGGGCGTGGGCCGAGGCCGTGCCCGAGACGGCGCTGGTCGAGCTCGGCGGCGTGCGTCTCTACGCGATCCACGATCTCGCGCAGCTCGACATCGATCCGGTTGCCGCGGGCGTCCGGGTGGTGGTGTCCGGGCACTCGCACCGGCCGCGGGCCGAGGAGCGCGACGGCGTCCTTTACGTCAATCCCGGCAGCGCCGGCCCGCGCCGCTTCAGGCTGCCGATTTCGGCGGCTGAGCTGCTGATCGATGGCGGCGCGCCGACGCCGCGCATCGTCGAGCTGGTGACGGGATAGGCGGAACTCAGTGCGGGCGCGCGAGCGCCGGAAACAGCGTGCCGAGCCCGTCGGCCATCACCTCGACCGCCAGCGCCGCGAGGATCAGGCCCATCAAGCGCGTCATCACGTTGATGCCGGTCTTGCCGAGCACTCGCGCGATCGGCTCGGCCAGCGAGAAGGTGAGGCCGGTCGCCAGCCCGATGACCATGCCGTAGCCGACCAGCACTGCGAGCTCCCACAGGTGCTGCGTCTTCTCGGCATAGATGACCACGGTCGACATGGTGGCCGGCCCGGTCAGGAGCGGAATGGCGAGCGGTACCACCGCGATCGAGGCGCCCAGCGAGGCCTTCACTTCCGTGGCCCGGAGTTCCTCCTGGCTGGTCTTGGATTCGGCCGGCTGCGCGTTGAGCATGCTGAGCGAGCTGATCAGGAGCAGCATGCCGCCGCCGACCTGGAAGCTCGCGATCGAGATGCCGAAGAAGGACAGCAACTGAAGCCCGAGCAGCGCGCAGACCGCGATGACCACGAAGGCGCTGAAGGCCGACACCCACGCGGTGCGCTTGCGCTGGGCCTCGGTGTAGCCCTGCGTGTAGTGGATGAAGAAAGGCACGATTGCGAGCGGATTCACGATGGCCAGCAAAGTGATCATCGGCTTGACCAGATCCATCGTTGGCGTCGCCATCACCTTCCGCCCGTCACATCGAGGAAAGTTGCAGTGACGTAGCTCGCTTCTTCCGACAGCAGCCACACGATGCCGTTGGCGACCTCCTGCGCGCTGCCGGTGCGCTTCATCGGCACGGTAGGAGCAAGTTGGGCGGCGCGGTCGGGCAGGCCGCCCGAGGCATGGATCTCGGTGTCGATCAGGCCCGGGCGCACCGCGTTGACGCGGATGCCTTCGTCCGCGACTTCCTTGGCCAGCCCGATCGTGAAGCTGTCGATGGCGCCCTTGCTGGCCGCGTAGTCGACATACTGGCCCGGCGAGCCCAGGCGCGCGGCGGCGCTCGAGAGATTGACGATGGCGCCGCCGCTGCCGCCGTGCTTCGTGCTCATGCGCCGCACCGCCTCGCGCGCGCAGAGGAAGCTGCCGATCACGTTGATGCGCAGCATGCGGTCGAGCCGCGCCAGGCTCATCTGGTCGACGCGCGCCTGCACGTCGACCACGCCGGCGTTGTTGACCAGCGCCGTGAGGCGGCCGAACTTCGCATCGACCTTCTCGAACATCGCGAGCACCTGCGCCTCGTCGCCGACGTCGGCCTGCACGCTGATCGCGCGGCCGCCGCCGTCGCGGATCGTGCGCACCACCTCGTCGGCGGCCAGCGAGTTGCTGGCATAGTTGACGGCCACCGCGAAACCGCGCTGCGCGGCCAGCAGCGCCGTCGCGGCACCGATGCCGCGGCTGCCGCCGGTGATCAAGAGCACCTGGTCCAAATCCCACCTCCTGCACGAAAGCCGTGCCTCAGTTAAAACCGTGCGCACGATTACATCATCGGGAGCGGCTTGTGACCCACACCATCGACTACTACTTCACGCCCCAAAGCCCCTGGACCTACCTGGGGCATGCGCGCTTCGCTGCGCTCGCCAAGTCCACCGGCGCCACGGTGCGGGTGCGGCCGGTCGATCTCGGCGCCGTCTATCCGGTCTCGGGCGGCCTGCCGCTCGGCAAGCGAGCACCGCAGCGCCAGGCCTACCGGCTGCTGGAGCTGGCGCGCTTCTCGCGCCAGCTCGACATTCCGTTGAACCCCAAGCCCAAGTTCTTTCCGGTCGCTGCCGACGACGCGGCGAAGCTCATCATCGCGGTCGACCTGCACGACGGCACCGAGGCCGCGATGAAGCTCTGCGGCGCGGTGTTCGCCGCGGTCTGGGTGCAGGAGCGCAACATCGCCGATCCCAAGGTGCTCGAAGCGCTGGTCGGCGAATGCGCCTTGCCGTCCAAACGCTGCGAGCAGTCGCAAAGCCAGACGGTCCAGGAGCGCTACGAGGACTACACGCAGCAAGCCATCGACGCCAAGGTGTTCGGCGCGCCGAGCTACGTGATCAACGGCGAGATCTTCTGGGGCCAGGACCGGCTGGATTTCGTCGAACGCGCATTGATTCAACAACCATCCATCAGAGGAGCATGACCATGGGCCAATTCATCGATCTCACCGCCAAAGACGGCTTCAGCTTTCCGGCCTACGTGGCGGAACCCGCGGGCAAGCCCAAGGGCGCGATCGTCGTGGTGCCGGAGATCTTCGGCGTCAACTCGCACATCCGCTCGGTGGCCGACGGCTATGCGGTCGACGGCTATCTCGCGGTCTCGCCCTCGACCTTCCATCGCGTCAAGCCGGGCGTCGAGCTGGGCTACAGCGAGGAGGACATGAAGGCCGGCTTCGAGCTCAAGACCGCCGTCGAAGCGCTGCCGGCGCCGGGTGTGCTGCAGGACATTCAGGCCGCGGTGGAATACGCGGCCCGTGCCGGCAAGGTCGGCATCGTCGGCTACTGCTGGGGCGGCCTGCTCACGTGGCGCGCATCGGCGAAGGTCTCCGGCATTGCGGCGGCGGCGCCCTACTACGGCGGCGGAATGACCACGCCGGAGGAGAGCGCGATCCAGCCCAAGGTGCCGGTGCTCGCCCATTTCGGCAACAAGGACCACTGGATTCCGCTCGACACCATCGAGGCTTTCAAGAAGGCCCACCCCGAGGTCGAGGTGCACGTCTACGAATCCGGCCACGGCTTCAACTGCGATCAGCGCGGCTCGTACAACGCCGAGGCCGCCAAGCTGGCGCGCGAGCGCACGCTGGCCTTCTTTGCGAAACACGTCGGCTGACCGGGGGCATGGCGTGACGCGGCATCTGATGCGTTGGGTGCCGGCCCTGCTGGCGGCTGCCGCGTTCGGCGTGCAGGCGGCCGATTACGGCGGCCCGCTGTTCGACACCCACCTGCACTACAACCAGGAAGCCTGGGACGGCGACACCGGCCCGTACCCGCCCGCCGAGGCGCTGGCGCGCATGCAGCGCAACGGCGTGAAAGCCATCATCGCCAACTCGCGTCCCAACGCCGGGACGCAGACGCTGGCCGCGGCGCGCGAGACGCGCGAGGCTGGCGTGACCGTGGTGCCCTTCGTGCGGCTTTACCGCAACCGCGACGACTACGGCAACTGGTTCCGCGACGAGAGCATCTACGAGATGGTACAGGCCGAACTGGCGCGCGGCACGGCGAGCGGGCCCTACCGAGGGCTCGGGGAGTTCCATCTCTACGACAGCGCCAACGCCAACGGGCCGGTCGCGAAGAAGCTGATCGTTCTGGCGGAGGAGAAGAAGCTTGCGGTGCTGGCGCATGTCGACGACGTGGCAATCGACCTGCTGATGGCGCACGCGCCGTCCAGGGGAAAATCGCTGCGGCTCATCTGGGCCCACACCGGCATCGGCGGCGCGCCGGCAGCGCGCGTGCAGGCGCTGCTGGAGCGCTATCCGCTGCTGATGGGCGAGCTCTCCTACCGGCCGGGCCTCACCTGCGAGGGCGGCATGCTGTGCCCCGAGTGGCGCGCGCTGATCCTCAAGTATCCCGAGCGTTTCCTGGTCGGCTCCGACACCTGGGTCAACCAGCGCTGGAGCGCCTACGACGAGATCATGGGCGGCTATCGCCGATGGCTCGGCGACATGCCGCCCGAGGTGGCGCAGCGCATCGCGTGGGGCAACGCGGCGGCGCTGTTCGGCCTGCGCTGAACCGCGTGCTCAGACGGCCGCAGGCTGTCGCACGCGCCTGGCGGGCTTGACGGCGACCGCCTCGGGGGGAGCCAGCGCCGCTGCCGAGTTCCGCACTCGGTCCTCGAGAAAATCCAGCAGCGCGCGCAGCGCCGCGCTGTTGTGGCGGCGCTGCGAGTAGGCCGCGTAGAGCCACAGGTCGCGCGGCATGTATTCCTTCAGCACCGGCACCAGCGCGCCGCGCTCGACATGCGACTGCGCCATCATCGCCGGCACGCACACGGCCCCGAGTCCGGCGAGCGCGGCGCCGATCAGCGGCGCGGCATCGTTGGCATCCATGCGGCTCGCCACCGGCACGATGTAGGGCTTGCCGTCGACCTCGAAGGGCAAGTGCGGTGCGCCTTCGGCGAGCGAGTAGGTCAGCACGTCGTGCCGGCGCATGTCGTCGGGCTTCCCGGGCAGGCCGCGCCGAGCCCAGTAGGAAGGCGCGGCGCACAGCACCAGGTCCATCTGGCGCAGGCGCCGCACGATCAGGTTCTCGTCGCGGATGCGCCCGAGGCGCAGCGCGACGTCCACGCCTTCTTCCACCAGGTCGATCACGCGGTTGCTCAGGTGCAGGCTCACATGGACGTCGGGGTAGGTCTTGATGAACTCGCTCAGGATGTCCGGAAAGGCGCTCTGCGCGAATCCGTGCGGCGCCGTGATGCGAAGCCGCCCACGCGGATGGCCCGCATGTTCCTGCAGCTCGCTCTGCGTGAGCTCGACCATCTCCATGAGCGGCTTGCTGCGCTCGAGCAGCAATTGGCCGGCATCGGTCAGGCTGACCGAGCGCGTGGAGCGGTTGAGCAGGCGCACGCCGAAGCGTTCTTCGAGCTGTGCGACGTACTTGCTGACGGTGGCTTTCGAGGTGCCGAGCACCTTGGCGGCGCGGGAGAAGCTGCCGCGTTCGGCAACTTCACGAAAGGCTTTCAGCAGGTCCAGGCCGTCCATCGGGCTTCCATTGTTTCAATTTCGTGAATACGGTGGTTCATAAGGCCAAGGGTTTTTACCTAGATTCAGGCGCAAACTTCATCCCACACCAACCAAAGGAGATTGAAATGAAGACCTCGAAGATCATCGCCGCCGCCGCGCTCTCAATTCTCGCCGCTGCCGGCGCCCAAGCCGAAACCTATGACGGCGTGCACTCGCTGGTGTCGGCCAACAGCCGCGCCGAAGTGAATGCCCAGGCGGTCGCGGCCGCCCACAGTGCCAACCCCTATGCGGAAGGCTACGCCGCGGGTCCCTCGACGGTTCTGGCGAGTGCGCGTGACCGTGCCGACGTGCGCGCCGAAGCCGTGGCCCATGCACACAGGCCGAACCAGAACGTGCGCCGCGAGTCTTTCGCCGGCAGCGTGATTCCGCCGCAGTTCTCGAACCCGCGCTTCGTGATCACGCGCCAAGCCGGGCTGTAATCCTCAAGTTCGCGAGAGCGACAAAGCCGGGCCATGCGAAAGCATGAGCCCGGCTTTACATTGTTTCGATCCCGGAAACGCGGTGTCTCTTTTCTAGGTAATTTCCCGAGGTCATTCCACCGGAAACTTCGTCGCACAGGCCAGCCATCCCGCGAGCCTGGTTAAGCAACCACTCCGACGAATTCCAAAGGACCTGAAATGAAGACCTCGCAAATCATCGCCGCCGCCGCTCTTTCCCTTCTGGCCGCCGCCGGCGCCCAGGCCGAAAGCTACGACGGCGTGCAAAAACCGGTGTCCGGCCTGAGCCGTGCCGACGTCGAAGCCGAAGCCGTCCGCGCTGCCGCTGCGCCCAACCAGAACGTGACGCGCGGTTCGCGTGGCGCCGATCCCTTCACCTCGGTGGCTGATTCGGCGGCGGTGCGTGCCCAAGCCGTCGCCACGGCGAACGCGCCCGACCAGAACGTGACCAGCGGCTCGCGCGTCAACAGCCGCGTGATCTCGAACATGCCCAACCGCGCGGCCACGCTCCAGCAAGCGCAGCAGCAAGGCACCCCCGCGGCCAAGTAATTCGCCGAGTTCCACAGAAGGACCGGGCAGCGCATCAGCGCTGCCCGGTTTTTTGTTATCTGCTTCGGGCCAGGTAGCGCTTGCGCCAGAACACGACGACGAGCAGCAGCGCGATTCCCGCCATCGAGGCCATCGCAATCCAGAAGCCGTCGGCCTTGTGCACGAGCGGGATGAACTCGAAGTTCATGCCGAAGATGCCGGCAATCAGGTTGAGCGGAAGAAAGATCGCGGTGAGCGCCGTGAGCACCCGCATGATGTCGTTGGCGCGGTGGCTTTGCACGCTGAAATGCATCTGCACGGCCGTCTCGGCGTTCTGTTCGAGCCGCCGCACGTGGTGCACCACGCGCTGGATGTGCTCGAGCACATCGCGGCTGCGCACCATGATCAGTTCGCGTTCGCGCAGCGCGGCCGCGCCTTCCGGCGGCGGCAGGGTTTCGAGCGCATCGATCCAGTCCTGAATGGCTGCGCGCTGGTCTTCGCAAATCTCGTCCAGGTGGTGCAGCGACTGGCGCGCATCCATCAGCGCGCTCCAGTTCGTGAAGCGGCTGCGGGGATCGATCAGCTCGGCCTGCCAGTGGTCCAGCTGCCGCGTCAGGTCGCGCCGCAGGTCGAGGTAGGCGTCGACGATCAGGTTCACCACGCGCAGCATCAGGTCGGCAGGATTCGGCGGCACGCGGGTGGAAACGGCGCGGACGTCGAGCGCCGGGGCGGTGGCGCCGCGTGCGTCCGGCGCCGCCGCCGCGAGCAGGCGGGCGGCAAAGGCATCGCGCACCGCGCCGTCTTCCGGATGCACGGACAGCAGCACGCGGTCGAAGACCGCGAAGCCGACCGGCCGCGTGTCGATGCGCCGCAGCACCGGCGGGCCGCTGCGCGCCAGCGCGGGCTCGGTGCTCTTCGGCACCGCGCCGTTGGCGGCCGCGAGCCGGCGAAAGACCAGCACGTCGTACTGGGAGGTGTAGTCGTAGTGCGAGGGCAACTGATCGTTGACCAGGTCGGCCACGTGCAGGTCGACCAGCTGGGTGCCGCAGAGCGACTGCAGGATGCCCTGCACCTCGGCGAGCGACCTGCGGAATTCGTCTCGGGTGAGCGAAATCCACAGATAGCCGTTGGCGCACGCGCCGGGCACGGCCATCGGCGCGAGCGCCTCGTGTTCCGTGATCCGCGAGCCGCTGATCTCAAAGACGCGCATGGGGCCCGATCCGTCTGCTACTGTTTTTGCAGCAGCCGTGCGGCATCGAGCGCGAAGTAGGTGAGCACGCCGTCGGCGCCGGCGCGCTTGAAGGCCAGCAGGCTCTCGAGCATCACGGCATCGTGATCGAGCCAGCCGTTCTGCGCCGCGGCCTTGAGCATCGCGTACTCGCCGCTGACCTGGTAGGCGAAGGTCGGCACCTGGAACTCGTCCTTCACCCGGCGCACGATGTCGAGGTAGGGCATGCCGGGTTTCACCATCACCATGTCGGCGCCCTCGGCGATGTCGATCGCCACCTCGCGCAACGCCTCGTCGCTGTTGCCGGGATCCATCTGGTAGACCTTCTTGTTGCTCTTGCCGAGGTTGGCGGCCGAGCCGACGGCGTCGCGGAACGGGCCGTAGAAGGCGCTGGCGTACTTGGCGCTGTACGCCATGATCCGCGTGTGAATCTGGCCGGCCGACTCGAGGGCGTTGCGGATCGCGCCGATGCGGCCGTCCATCATGTCGCTCGGCGCCACGATGTCCACGCCGGCTTGCGACTGCACGAGCGCCTGCTTGACCAGCACCTCGACGGTCGGGTCGTTCAGGATGTAGCCGGTGTCGTCGAGCAGGCCGTCCTGGCCGTGGCTGGTGTACGGATCGAGCGCCACGTCGGTCATCACGCCCAGTTCCGGAAAGCGCGATTTGAGGGCGGCCACCACGCGCGGGATCAGGCCCTCGGGATTGAAGGCCTCGTCCCCGGCCGGCGTCTTGAGCCCGGCATCGATCACCGGAAAGAGCGCTATCACCGGGATGCCGGCCGCCACGCATTCTTCGGCGACCGGCAGCAACAGATCCAGGCTGAGCCGATCGACGCCGGGCATCGAGGGCACAGCGTCGCGGCGCTTCTGACCCTCCTGCACGAACACCGGATAAATCAGGTCGTGAACGCTGAGCGTGTGCTCACGTACAAGATTGCGCGTGAAGGCATCGCGGCGCAGCCGGCGCGGCCGGGCTGCAGGAAAAGCGGCGTGGAGGGTCATGCGGAAAATTGTGCCTGAAGTGGCGGGCTGCCCTCTGATACAGCCCTTCAAGCGGCTTTTCTATCGCTCGGTTGAGTAATACGTTGGAACTACGTGTTTTACCAATTCGGGGAAAAAGATTAGAACTCGCTTGATAGGTTGTAATGCCTTTGCTAAATTCCGCGGTGGGCGGCTTGCCGCTCCCCGCTTTTCCTCCCTGAGCGGGTGCCTTGATGTGTGACAGCAAAAGGGCTTCCCAGCCCGGCGTTTTGACGCCGGGCTTTTTTTTGTCCCTTTCAATCGGCCCCGTGCCACTGGGGCGCGCCACTAAACTGCCGCCATGCTCTGGGTCAAATCACTGCACATCGTGTTCATTGCGAGCTGGTTCGCGGGACTGTTCTATCTGCCGCGCCTCTTCGTGAACCTGGCGATGGTGGCGCCCGAATCCGTGGCCGAACGCGCGCGGCTGGTGCTCATGGCGCGCAAGCTGTTCCGTTTCACCACTTTCCTGGCCGTGCCGGCGCTCGGCTTCGGGCTCTGGCTCTGGCTCGGCTACGGCATCGGACGCGGTCCGGGCAACGGCTGGATGCATGCCAAGCTGACCCTGGTGCTCCTCGCGATCGGCTATCACCATGCCTGCGGGGTGCTGCTACGCAAGTTCGTCTCGGGCGCAGACCGGCGCGGCGAGCGCTGGTACCGCTGGTTCAACGAAGTGCCGGTGCTGCTGCTGCTCGGGATCGTGGTGCTGGTCGTGGTCAAGCCCTTCTGAGCACGGTGGGAACCCGGCACAAGTCCGCCGCGCTGCCCCTTGCGCTCGCCTACGCGGCGCTGATCGTCTACGCGAGTCTTTATCCGTTCACCGACTGGCGCGACCAGGGCATCGCGCCCTGGGCCTATCTGGCGGCGCCGTGGCCCAAGTACTGGACCGGCTTCGACTTCGGGGTCAATGTCGCGGGTTACATGCCATTCGGTTTCCTGGCGGCGATCGCAGTACTGCGAACCCGGCCGGGCGTCGGCGTGGCGGGCGCGGTGCTGCGCGCGACGGCGGCTGGCGCCGCAATCGCTTTCGCCATGGAGACCTTGCAAAGCTACCTGCCTTCGCGCATTCCCTCCAATGTCGATCTCGGACTGAACAGCGCCGGCGCTCTGGCGGGCGCCGTGCTCGCGGCGGCACTCGAGCGCTTCGGTGCCGTGGCGCATTGGCACCGGACCCGGTCCAACTGGTTCGTCGAGGAGTCGCGCGGCGCGCTGGTGCTGCTGGCGCTGTGGCCGCTGGCCTTGCTGTTTCCGGCAGCGGTCACTTTCGGGCTGGGCCAGGTGTTCGAGCGGCTCGAGGCGGCGATCGCGGAATGGCTCCTCGACACCCCTTTCATCGACTGGATGCCGGTGCGCCAGTTCGAGCTCGAGCCGCTGGTGCCCGGCGTCGAGCTGCTGTGCGTCATGCTGGGCGCGCTGGTGCCCTGCCTGCTGGCTTTCCTGGTCACGCGCTCGATCTCGCGCCGGGCCGTCCTGCTGCCGATGGTGCTTGTGGCCGGGATGGCGGCCACTGCCTTGTCGGCTGCGCTGAGCTACGGCCCCGAGCACGCCTGGGCCTGGCTGAGCCTGCCGGTGCAGGTCGGCATCGTGGCCGCGCTGGTTCTGGGCGTGCTGCTGCTGCCCGCGCCGCGCCGCTTCTGCGCAGGCTTGCTGATGATCGCGCTCGTGGTGCATTTGAGCCTGCTCAACCAGGCACCCGAGAGCGCTTACTTCGCACAGACCTTGGCGACCTGGGAGCAGGGGCGCTTCATCCGCTTCCATGGGCTCGCGCAGTGGCTGGGCTGGCTTTGGCCCTTCGCCACGCTGGCCTACGTGCTGGCCGCGCTGTCGCGCCGGGCGCGGCCGGCGTAGTCCCATACCCCGGCACCGAGTGGTCGCGTCGCACGCTCAATAGAATGGCTCGATGTCCGATTCCAGCACCTCGCGGCCGCGTGGCTACTACGCCCGGCACATCTTCTTCTGCCTGAACGAACGCAAGAACGAAGAGGATTCCTGCTCGAAGCACAACGCCCAGGCGGGCTTCGATCGCTGCAAGGCCCGCATCAGGGAGGCCGGACTGGCCGGGCCCGGCAAGGTGCGCGTCAACAAGGCGGGCTGTCTCGACCGCTGCGCGGGCGGGCCGGTGGCGGTGGTCTATCCGGAAGCCGTCTGGTACACCTTCGTCGACGAGGACGACATCGACGAGATCGTCGAATCGCATCTGAAGAACGGCAAGGTGGTCGAGCGGCTGCTGTTGCCGCCCGAGGTGGGGCGCTGATGAACTCCAGAACCGAAAAAATCCAGCTGAAGGGCGCTGCGGGCGCCATCGAAGTGCTGCGCGACGCGGCGGCTGCGGGCTCACCCGCGCTCGGCGTTGCAGTGATCGCCCATCCCCATCCGCTCTTCGGCGGCACCATGGACAACAAGGTGGTGCAGACGCTTGCGCGTGCCTTCGTTTCGTGCGGGTGGACCGCCGTGCGCTTCAACTTCCGCGGCGTCGGTGCCAGCGAAGGCACGCATGACGAAGGACGCGGCGAGCGCGACGACATGCTGGCCGTCGTCGAGCAGCTGGCGCCCGAGGGGCCGCTGGCCATCGCCGGCTTCTCGTTCGGCGCCTTCGTGGCGAGCTGCACGGCCGAGAAACTCTGGGCGACGCGGGACATCCGGCACCTGGTGCTGGTCGGCACGGCCGCCTCGCGCTTTTCCGTCGCGGCGCTGCCGGCCGAGGCGCACGAACGCACGCTGGTCGTGCATGGCGAGCACGACGACACCGTGCCGCTCGCCGCCGTGATGGACTGGGCGCGGCCGCAGTCACTTCCTGTCACAGTCGTTCCCGGAGGCAGTCATTTCTTTCACGGACAATTGCCGCTGCTCAAAAGTCTGGTCGTCCGCCACCTGCGCGCGGGCTAGTTTTTTCGTCTCTTCGCATCCCCCATGAATCGTTTTCTCGACGCGCTGCGCGCGCTCGCGGTGGCCGCTGCCGCATCCTTCTGCATGGTCGTCCACGCCCAGGTGCCGGCGCCGCCGGAAGTCGCGGCACGCAGCTACCTGCTGCTCGACATCACGGCCAACCAGCTGCTCGCGCAAAAGGACATCGACAGCCCGGTCGAACCGGCCTCGCTGACCAAGCTGATGTCGGCCTACCTGGTGTTCGACGCGCTCAAGGCCAAGAAGATCAGCCTGCAGCAGACCTTGCCGGTCAGCCCGCGTGCCTGGAAGATGCCAGGCTCGCGCATGTTCATCGACCCCAAGATGCAGGTGCCGGTCGAAGACCTGATCAAGGGCTTGATCGTCCAGTCGGGCAACGACGCCACCGTCGCGCTGGCCGAGGGCGTGGGCGGCACGGTCGAGCACTTCGTCGAGCTCATGAACGAGCAGGCCAAGGCGCTCGGCATGAAGAGCACCAGCTACAAGAACCCCGAAGGTCTCACCGCGCCGGGCCACACCACCACGGCGCGCGACCTCAGCATCCTGGCGACGCGCCTGATGCGCGACTTTCCGGAGTACGTGCACTACTACTCCATCAAGAAATTCCGTTATCCCGGCACGCCTTCGACCAACGACACCAACCGCAATCTGCTGCTGTTCCGCGATCCGACCGTCGACGGCCTCAAGACCGGCCACACCGATGCGGCCGGCTACTGCATGATCGTGACCTCCAAGCGCGACTTCCCCAACCTCGGCGCCGGGCGGCGCCTGCTGTCGATCGTTTTGGGTGCGGCGAGCGAGAATGCGCGCGCCAACGAGTCGCAGAAGCTGCTGAACTGGGGCTACACCGCCTACGATGCGGTCCGTCTGTTCGACGCCAACCAGCCGGTGGCGACGCCGGCGGTCTGGAAGGGCAAGGAAAACACCGTCAAGCTGGGACGCCCCGAGGCGATCGTGGTAGCGGTACCGGCCGGCTCGGCCAGCAAGATCAAGACGCAAGTGGCGCGGCCAGACCCGCTGGTGGCGCCGTTTTCCCGCTTCCAGCCGATCGGCTCGCTCAAGATCACGCTGGCCGACCAGCCGGTCGCCGAGGTGCCGTTGGTCGCGCTGGAGCCGGTCGAACAGGCCGGCGTGCTGGGCCGCGCCTGGGACGCCGTCCGTCTCTGGATCAAGTGAGGTCGGCGGCCGCCCGGCGGGCGCCCCTGCGCAGCTGAAATTGCGGCGTCATGGCCGCACTGCTATACTCGTGGGCTTTTCGGAAAAATCCGAAGGGATTCACGTTTTCGTCATCTCCCGGCCCCTTGTGTCACGACAAGGATTCTTGCCGGGGTGTTTTGGGACTTATTCATTCATGCCAACCATCAATCAACTGGTGCGTCAGGGTCGCGAGGTCGAAAAGATCAAGTCGAAGAGCCCTGCCATGCAGAACTCGCCGCAGCGTCGCGGCGTCTGCACCCGGGTCTACACCACGACCCCGAAAAAGCCGAACTCGGCGCTGCGGAAAGTCGCCAAGGTGCGCCTGACCAACGGCTTCGAAGTCATTTCCTATATCGGCGGCGAAGGCCACAATCTCCAGGAACACAGCGTCGTGCTGGTTCGCGGCGGTCGTGTCAAGGACTTGCCCGGTGTGCGCTACCACATCGTGCGCGGTTCGCTGGACCTGCAAGGCGTGAAAGACCGCAAGCAGTCGCGTTCCAAGTACGGCGCGAAGCGCCCCAAGAAGGCTTAAGGCTTTCTGTCGTTCAACGGTGTTCGGCGTGCCCTGGCAGGCGCATCGGACGAAGTGACCCGCTGTTGGGTCGAGTAAGTGAGAGTTCTTGTTGGCTCTCGCGGTGCCGGAAACGGTGCCAACTGAAGCAAAGAGGTTAGAAAAATGCCACGTCGTCGCGAAGTCCCCAAACGTGAAATCCTGCCGGATCCCAAGTACGGCAATGTCGAGCTGTCCAAATTCATGAACGTGATCATGGAAGGCGGCAAGAAGGCGATCGCCGAGCGCATCATCTATGGCGCGCTCGACCAGATCGAGAAGAAGAACCCGGGCAAGGACCCGGTCGAAGCCTTCACCATGGCCATCAACAACGTCAAGCCGATGGTCGAAGTGAAGTCGCGCCGCGTCGGCGGTGCGAACTATCAGGTGCCCGTCGAGGTGCGCCCGGTGCGTCGCCTGGCGCTGTCGATGCGCTGGATCAAGGAAGCCGCCCGCAAGCGCGGCGAGAAGTCGATGGCCCTGCGTCTGGCCAACGAACTCATGGAAGCCACGGAAGGCCGTGGCGGTGCCATGAAGAAGCGCGATGAAGTGCACCGCATGGCCGAAGCCAACAAGGCCTTCAGCCACTTCCGCTTCTAACAACAGCCCACTAGTCAGACAGGCTGGAAGCCCGACCCACCGAATGCGGTGGGCGGGCTTTCATCCGTTAACGGAGTAATTTTCATGTCCCGCAAGACCCCCATCGAGCGCTACCGCAACATCGGTATTTCTGCGCACATCGACGCCGGCAAGACCACCACCACCGAGCGCATCCTGTTCTACACCGGTGTGAACCACAAGATCGGCGAAGTGCACGATGGCGCCGCCACGATGGACTGGATGGAGCAGGAGCAGGAGCGCGGCATCACGATCACGTCTGCTGCCACCACCTGCTTCTGGAAGGGCATGGCCGGCACGTTCGACGAGCACCGCATCAACATCATCGACACCCCGGGCCACGTGGACTTCACGATCGAAGTCGAGCGCTCGATGCGCGTGCTCGACGGCGCCGTGATGGTGTATGACGCCGTCGGCGGCGTGCAGCCCCAGTCGGAAACCGTCTGGCGCCAGGCCAACAAGTACAAGGTGCCGCGCCTCGCGTTCGTCAACAAGATGGACCGCACCGGCGCCGACTTCCTGCGCGTGCGCCAGATGATGGTGGACCGCCTGAAGGCCAACCCCGTCGTGATTCAGATCCCGATCGGCGCCGAAGAGCGCTTCCAGGGCGTCGTTGACCTCGTCAAGATGAAGTCGATCATCTGGGACGAGGAGAAGGGCGTGACCTTCAAATACGGCGAGATCCCCGCCGACCTGGCCGCCGTCTGCGCCGAATACCATGAGAAGCTGGTCGAGGCCGCAGCCGAATCGAGCGAAGAGCTCATGAACAAGTACCTCGAAGGCACCGCGCTGACCGAGGCCGAAATCAAGGCCGGCATCCGCCAGCGCACCATCGCCGGCGAAATCCAGCCGATGCTGTGTGGCTCTGCGTTCAAGAACAAGGGCGTGCAGGCGATGCTCGACGCCGTCATCGAATACATGCCCGCGCCGACCGACATTCCGCCGGTCAAAGGCATGGACGAAGACGAAGCGCCGACGACCCGCAAAGCCGACGACAACGAAAAGTTCTCGGCGTTGGCCTTCAAGCTCATGACCGACCCGTTCGTGGGTCAATTGACCTTCGTGCGCGTCTACTCGGGCGTGCTGACCAAGGGCGACAGCGTCTACAACCCGGTGCGCGGCAAGAAGGAGCGTATCGGCCGGATCGTGCAGATGCACGCCAACAACCGCGTGGAAGTCAGCGAAATCCGCGCCGGCGACATTGCCGCATGCATTGGCCTGAAGGAAGTGACCACGGGCGAAACCCTGTGCGACCCGGCGTCCATCTTGACGCTCGAGCGCATGGTGTTCCCGGAGTCGGTGATCTCGCAGGCCGTCGAGCCGAAGACCAAGGTCGACCAGGAAAAGATGGGCATCGCGCTGCAGCGTCTTGCACAGGAAGATCCGTCTTTCCGCGTCAAGACCGACGAGGAGTCGGGTCAGACCATCATCGCCGGCATGGGCGAGTTGCATCTCGAAATCATCGTGGACCGCATGAAGCGCGAGTTCGGCGTCGAAGCCAACGTCGGCAAGCCGCAGGTGGCTTATCGCGAAACCATCCGCAAGACGGTCGAAGATGCCGAAGGCAAGTTCGTTCGTCAGTCGGGCGGCAAGGGCCAGTACGGCCACGTCGTGCTCAAGATCGAGCCGCAGGAAGCCGGCAAGGGCTTCGAGTTCGTCGACGCGATCAAGGGTGGTGTGGTTCCTCGCGAATACATCCCGGCGGTCGAAAAGGGCGTGATCGAAGCGCTGGGCCAAGGCGTGCTCGCCGGTTATCCGGTGGTCGATGTCAAGGTCACGCTGCACTTCGGTTCGTACCACGACGTGGACTCGAACGAAATGGCCTTCAAGATGGCCGCGATCTTCGGCTTCAAGGAAGGCTGCCGCAAGGCCAGCCCGGTCATTCTCGAGCCGATGATGGCCGTGGAAGTCGAGACGCCCGAAGACTATGCCGGCAACGTGATGGGCGACCTGTCCTCACGCCGCGGCATGGTGCAGGGCATGGAAGACATGATGGGCGGCGGCAAGGCCATCAAGGCCGAAGTTCCGCTGTCGGAAATGTTCGGCTACTCGACCACGCTGCGTTCGATGTCGCAAGGCCGCGCCACCTACACGATGGAGTTCAAGCACTACGCCGAAGCTCCGCGCAACGTGGCAGAAGCCATCGTCGCTTCCCGCGTCAAGTAAGAAGTTCTGTCTGCGACCGTGTGCCTCTCGTTGCCCGTGGCGAGAGAACCAGCAACATGGTGCAGACGTTAAACCATACACGGGCACTGCTCTTTCAAGGATAGAAAATGGCAAAAGGAAAATT
>NZ_JAGGNV010000020.1 GCF_018614955.1 Variovorax paradoxus | reverse complement strand
GCTTCAGCGACCTGGAGTTCCAATCGCTCTATCACTTCACGGTTGGCGGCCCGGTGCAGGACAGCCGGCTGACCACGCTGGCGCCCTACGGTGCGCATGCGCAGGACAAGAAGGACTAAACCTTGATTCCGCAGCCGCCCAGCACGAAAGCCACCAGCTCGCGCGCAATCGGCTCGCGCTCGAGCGGCGCGTCCGGCGGCAGCCCCAACATCACGCGTGTCTGCAGCGCGTAGTCCGCGTAGCTCTGGGTCATCGCCCAGATATGCATCAAGAGCAGGCGCGCGTCCAGCGGCCGCATCTGCCCGCGCGCGATCCAGCCGTTGATGATGTCGACCTTCTTCTGCGTCCAGGCCCGCGCATTGGGCCAGTAGCGCTCGAGGTTGCGGCCGCCGTCGAGCACTTCGCGCGTGAAGATGCGCGAGATCTCGGGGTTGTCGAAGGCATGGTCGAGCTTCTTGCGAATGTAGTCGCCCAGCACGGCGCCGGGGTCGTTGGCATGCTCCTCGAAGGAGAACACCACCTTCCAGTCGTGCAGCACCTGCATCAGCAGCTCTTCGTAGAGCTCTTCCTTGCCGGCGATGTAGTAGTGCAGCTGCGGCTTGGTGAGACCGGCGCGCGCCGCGATCGCCTGGGTCGAGGTGCCCTTGAGCCCGTGCAGGCTGAATTCGGCGATGGCCGCGCTGCGGATCGCGGCCAGGATGCGTTCGCGTCCCGGCCGTGCGCGCGACAGCGGGCCGTCCGGCGCCGGCATCTGTTGCGCCGCCACCGGCGCGGGGGAAAGGGTTGGGCTCGTCATCGCTTGGGCGGGCACTGCCGCCGTGGCGATGGTAGCGCTTCGGTTCGATCTCGCCCGGCGGGGTGCTGCCGGCCGCATGCATCGACGCATGCATACAAGGCATTTCAGGCCTGTGACGGCGTGGCACGCTTCCTGTATCGTCTCGCCGCTTCGTGAAATTAGTCACACCCCAACAGGAGCTTCCATGTTCTTCGCCCCCCGTTTCCGCACCTTCGCGGCCACCGCCGCGCTGGTCGCCGCCAGCGCCATCGCGCATGCCCAGCAGGCCTTGCCCAACGTCGTGATCCTCGCGACCGGCGGCACCATTGCCGGCGCCGGCGCCTCGGCCGTCAACAGCGCCACCTATGCGGCCGCCAAGGTGCCGGTCGACAAGCTGATCGCCGGACTGCCCGAGATTTCCAAGGTCGCCAACGTGCGCGGCGAGCAGGTGTTCCAGATCGCCTCGGAAAGCTTCACCAACGACAACCTGATGGTGCTGGCCAAGCGCGTCTCGGCCTTGTCGAAGCAGGCCGACGTCGACGGCGTCGTGATCACCCACGGCACCGACACGCTGGAGGAAACCGCCTACTTCCTGAGCCTGGTGGTGCGTACCGCCAAGCCGATCATCGTGGTCGGTTCGATGCGCCCGGGCACGGCGCTCTCGGCCGACGGCGCGTTGAACCTGTTCGACGCCGTCAACGTCGCCGCCAGCAAGGACGCCGGCGGCAAGGGCGTGCTGGTGACGATGAACGACGAGATCCAGAGCGGCCGCGACGTCAGCAAGGTCGTCAACATCAAGACCGAGGCCTTCAAGAGCCAGTGGGGCCCGCTGGGCATGATCGTCGAGGGCAAGAACTATTGGTTCCGCGCGCCGGTCAAGCGCCACACGATGCAGTCGGAGTTCAACATCGACGAGATCACGGCGCTGCCCGCGGTCGACATCGTCTACGGCTACGGCAGCGTGCCCGCCACCGCGATCGACGCGCTGGCCAAGAGCGGCGTGAAGGCGCTGATCCACGCCGGCACCGGCAACGGCTCGGTGGCCGACCGCATCGTGCCGATGCTGCAGAAGCTGCGCGGCGACGGTGTGCAGATCATCCGCAGCTCGCGTGTGTCCGACGGCTTCGTGATCCGCAATGCCGAGCAGCCCGACGACAAGTACGACTGGGTGGCCGCGCACGACCTGAAGCCGCAGAAGGCGCGCATCCTGGCGATGGTTGCCTTGACCAAGACCAACGATCCCAAGCAATTGCAACGCATCTTTTGGGAGTATTGAGGCCCCCGGCTTTTCACTTCGCTTCGCTACGTGTAATTCGCCACCCCCCGAGGGGGAGGCTCGGCCGCCTTGGGGCGGCCCGGCGGCGGCCGACTTCACCTCTTGAAGCGGCATGCACCCCGACCGGCCGCAGCGGCGCAAGCCCTGCGGCCGTTCTTGCGTCTGGGCGCTCTTAAAATGGCCGACTCGTCGCGTTGGAGGCCGTCCGCTTCCGACCGGCCACCAGGCCCACCATGCTGACCTTCCAACAAATCATCCTCAAGCTTCAGTCCTACTGGGACGCCCAGGGTTGCGCGCTGCTGCAGCCTTACGACATGGAGGTGGGCGCCGGCACCTCGCACACCGCCACCTTCCTGCGGGCGCTTGGCCCCGAGCCCTGGAAAGCCGCTTACGTGCAGCCGAGCCGCCGCCCCAAGGACGGCCGCTACGGCGAGAACCCGAACCGCCTGCAGCACTACTACCAGTACCAGGTCGTGCTCAAGCCGGCGCCGAGCAACATCCTCGAGCTCTACCTCGGCTCGCTCGAAGCGCTGGGCTTCGATCTCAAGAAGAACGACATCCGCTTCGTCGAGGACGATTGGGAGAACCCGACGCTCGGCGCCTGGGGCCTGGGCTGGGAGGTCTGGCTCAACGGCATGGAGGTGACGCAGTTCACCTACTTCCAGCAGGTCGGCGGCATCGACTGCAGGCCGATCACCGGCGAGATAACCTACGGGCTGGAGCGGCTCGCGATGTACCTGCAGGGCAAGGAAAGCATCTACGAGCTGGAATGGGCGCCCGGCATCAGCTATGGCGACGTGTACCACCAGAACGAGGTCGAACAATCGACCTACAACTTCGAGCACAGCGACGCCGACTTCCTGTTCACAGCCTTCGCCGCGCACGAGAAGCAGGCCAAGCACCTGATGGAACAAAAGCTCGCGCTGCCGGCCTACGAGCAGGTGCTCAAGGCGGCCCACAGCTTCAACCTGCTGGACGCGCGCGGCGCGATCAGCGTGACCGAACGCGCGGCCTACATCGGCCGCATCCGCAATCTCGCGCGCAGCGTCGCGCAGAGTTACTACGAAAGCCGCGAACGGCTCGGATTCCCGATGGCGCCGCGCGAATGGGTCGCTGAGATCTCGAAGAAGGCGGCCTGAGCGATGACTTCCAAGAACAACCTGCTCGTCGAACTCTTCGTCGAGGAACTCCCGCCCAAGGCGCTGAAGAAGCTCGGCGACGCCTTCGCTTCCGTGCTGCGCGACCAGCTCGTGGCCCAGGGCCTGGCCGATGCCGGCTCGGTGCTCACCGCCTACGCCTCGCCGAGGCGCCTCGCGGCGCACCTCACGAACGTGCTGGGCCAAGCCGCCGACCGCGCGGTCTCGCAGAAGCTCATGCCGGTGACGGTGGGGCTCGATGCCTCGGGCAACGCCAGCCCGGCGCTGCTCAAACGCCTGGCCGCGCTGGGCGCCGACGCCTCGGCCGTGCCCAGCCTGAAGCGCGCGATGGACGGCAAGGCCGAGGTCCTGTTCTTCGAAAGCACGGCCAGGGGCGCGACGCTGTCCGAAGGGCTGCAGAAGGCGCTGGCCGAGAGCATCGCCAAGCTGCCGATCCCCAAGGTCATGAGCTACCAGCTCGAGACCGGCTGCGCGCTGCCCGGCTGGAGCAGCGTGAGCTTCGTGCGCCCGGCCCACGGGCTGGTGGCGCTGCACGGCGACACGGTGGTCCCGGTCGAGGCGCTGGGCCTCCGGGCCGGGCGCGAAACGCATGGCCACCGCTTCGAGGCGCAGGTCGATCCGATCGTGCTGCGCGATGCCAACAGCTATGCGGTGCAGTTGGCCGACGAAGGCGCCGTGATCGCGGGCTTCGAGGCGCGCCGCTTCGAGATCGCGCGCCAGCTGGCCGAGGCGGCGTTGACGGTCGGCACCGGCTCGCAGCCGATCAACGACGATGCGCTGCTCGACGAAGTCACGGCCCTGGTCGAGCGCCCGAACGTGCTGGTGTGCGAGTTCGAGCGCGAGTTCCTCGACGTGCCGCAGGAGTGCCTCATCCTCACGATGAAGGCCAACCAGAAATACTTTCCGCTGCTCGACGCCGCGGGCCGGCTCACCCACAAGTTCCTGGTAGTCAGCAACATCCGGCCCGACGACGCCAGCGCGGTGATCGGCGGCAACGAGCGCGTGGTGCGCCCGCGGCTGGCCGACGCCAAGTTCTTCTTCGACCAGGACCGCAAGAAGTCGCTGGCCTCGCGCGTCGAGTCGCTGGCCAAGGTGGTCTATCACAACAAGCTCGGCACCCAGGGCGAACGCGTGCAGCGCGTGATGCGCATCGCGCACGCGATCGGCGAACAGCTGGGCGCCGCGGCGCACGACAGCACGCTGGCGCCGCGCGCGGTGCAGGCGGCGCAGCTGGCCAAGGCCGACCTGGTGACCGACATGGTGGGCGAGTTCCCCGAGCTGCAGGGCACCATGGGTCGCTATTACGCCCTGCACGACGGGCTCGAGCCCTCGGTGGCCGACGCGATCGAAGACCACTACAAGCCGCGCTTCGCCGGCGACGAACTGCCGCGCAACCAGGTCGGCATCATGGTCGCGCTGGCCGACAAGCTCGAGACCCTGGTGGGCATGTTCGGCATCGGCAACCTGCCCACCGGCGACCGCGATCCCTTCGCGCTGCGCCGCCATGCGCTGGGCGTGATCCGCATGCTGATCGAGCGCCAGCTGCCGCTCGACCTGCGCGCCTTGCTGGGCCAGGCCTTCGCCGCCTTTGCGCCGAAGGCCGGCGAAGCCGCGCTCGCCGACCCCACCGAAGCGCTCGAAGCCTTCCTCTACGACCGCCTGGCCGGCAGCCTGCGCGAGCAGGGCGCCAGCGCCCAGGAGGTCGATGCCGTGCTGGCGCCCCAGCCCCAGCGCCTCGGCGAGGTGCCCAAGCTGCTCGCCGCCGTGCGCGCCTTCGCCGCGCTGCCCGAAGCGCCGGCGCTGGCTGCGGCCAACAAGCGCATCGGCAACATCCTCAAGAAGTCGCCGGAAGCCGATGCGCACGTGAGCGAGCTGCTGCTGCAGGAGCCGGGCGAAAAGGCGCTCCATGCCGCGATGCAGAAGGTTGTGCCCGTGGCCAACGCGCAGTTCGACGCCGGCGACTACACCGCTTCGCTGCAGACCCTGGCTGCGCTGCGCGAGCCGGTCGACACCTTCTTCGACGGCGTGATGGTCAATGCCGAGCAGTCCGACCTGCGCCTCAACCGCCTGGGCCTCCTGATGCTGCTGCATGCGGCGATGAACCGCGTGGCGCAGCTCGAGCGCCTCGCCACCTGATCGGTACGCCATGAAAATCGTCATCCTCGATCGCAACGGCACGCTCAATGTGCACCGCGAGGACTTCGTCAAGAGCGACATCGAGTGGACGCCGCTGCCGGGCGCGCTGGAGGCGGTCGCGCGGCTCAACCACGCGGGCTGGCATGTCGTGATCGCGTCCAACCAATCCGGGCTCGGGCGCGGGCTGTTCGACATGGCTTCGCTCAACGCGATGCACGCCAAGATGCACAAGATGCTGGCGGCCGTGGGCGGCCGCGTCGATGCGGTGTTCTATTGCCCCCACAGTCCCGACGAGGGCTGCGAGTGCCGCAAGCCCAAGCCGGGCCTGTTCCACCAGATCGGCGAGCGCTACGGCGTCGACCTGGCCAACGTGCCGGTTGCGGGCGACAGCCTGCGCGACATGCAGGCCGGTGCGGCCGCCGGCTGCGAGCCGCACCTGCTGCTGACCGGCATGGGCGCGGCCTGCCGCGGCGTGACGCCGTTGCCGCCCGAGTACCCGCCGAACACGCAGGTGCACGACGACTTGGCGGCCTTCGTCGATTTCCTGCTGGAACGCGAAGAGCAGCAGGCCGCCCTGCAGGTGGCTGTCTGATGGCCTTCCTTCGATCCGTCGTCCACGCGCTGTGGATGCTCGTCACCGTGATCCCATGGGGCATCCTCATGGTGGTCAGCTCGCTCTGGAAGCGCGGCATTCCGCTGTACTGGATGGCCGTGCGCTGGCTCGGCTGGGCCATCGGCGGCGCGCGGCTGCTGCTGCGCATCAAGACGCGCGTGAGCGGCATGGAGAACCTGCCCCAGGACAAGCTGGCCGGCTGCGTGCTGCTGGTCAAGCACCAGTCGACTTTCGAGACCTTCCTGATGCCCACGCTGATGCCGCACCCGCTGGCCTTCGTGTTCAAGAGGGAGCTGATCTACGTGCCCTTCTTCGGCTGGGCCATGGCGCGGCTCGACATGATCCACATCGACCGCAGCCAGCGCACGCAGGCTTTCAACAAGGTCGTCGCGCGGGGCCGCGAGCTGCTGGCGCAGGGCATCTGGATCATCATGTTTCCCGAAGGCACGCGCATTCCGCGCGGCCGGCAGGGCGTCTACAAGACCGGCGGCACGCGGCTCGCGTGCGAGACCGGCGTGCCGGTGATCCCGATCGCCGTGACCTCGGGCAAGGTCTGGCCGCGCAAGGCCTTCATCAAGCGGCCGGGCGTTGTCGATGTCTCGATCGGCCCCGCCATTTCGAGCGTCGGGCGCCGGCCCGACGAGCTGATGCGCGAAGTCGAGGCCTGGATCGAGGGCGAGATGCGCCGGCTCGACCCCGAGGCCTATGTCTCGATCGAGACGGTTTCGGCCTGAGGCCCGGCCATGCGCAGCCTGCTGCAGTTCACGCTCGACCTGTTCGACGAGCCTGCGCCGCCTGCACCCCCGCCTGTCGTCGAGCAAGCGCCGGCGGGCACCGACTTCCCGCCCGCGATCCCGCTGGCCGACGCGATGAGCCCGGCCAGCTTCGTCCATCCACGCGCGACGCGCGAGCTGGTGCTGGGCGACGCTCGCGTGGCCTACGAGTTCACGCGCGGCAAGCGCCGAACCATCGGCTTCGTGGTCGGCGCCGAGGGGCTTTCGGTGCGCGCGCCGCGCTGGGTGGCGCTGCGCGACGTCGACGCCGCGGTGAAGGAGAAGGCCGACTGGATCCTGCGCAAGCTGTCCGAGACGCAGCAGCGCCATGCGCGGCTGGAAGCGGCGCGCATCGAGTGGAAGGACGGCGTCAGCTTTCCCTTTCTCGGCGAGCCGGTGGTGGTGCGGCTCGATCCGCACCATGCCTTCGACGGCATCGGCGCCGTGCTCGATGCGGGGGCGGGCGAGGCGCCGCACACGCTGCGCCTCGCGCTGGCGAACAACGCCAATCCGGCACAAATCCGCGATGCCGCGCAAGCCTGGCTGATGCGCCAGGCGCGGCGCGTCTTCACCGAGCGGCTCGACCACTTCGCGCCCCGCCTCGGCGTGGCCTGGCGCAAGCTGGCGCTCTCGAACGCCTCCACGCGCTGGGGCAGCGCCAGTGCCGACGGCGCGATCCGGCTTCACTGGCGGCTGGTGCACTTCAAGATGTCGGTGATCGACTACGTGGTGGCGCACGAACTGAGCCACCTGCGCGTGATGGACCACAGCCCGCGCTTCTGGGAAACGGTGGAGAGCGTGGTGCCGGATTACGGAACGTTGCGACAGCAGCTCAAGGAGCAGCCGGTTCCGAAATGGTGAGCTGAGGGCCGCGGCCGCCGCCGGGCCGCCCCAAGGCGGCCGAGCCTCAACGTGCGTGTGTGACGCCGCCGTCGACGATCAAGGTCGAGCCCATCACATAGTCGCCCGCCCGCGACGCGAGATAGATCGCCGCACCCGCCATGTCCTCCGGCTCGCCGATGCGTCCCGCCGGAATGTGCCCCTTGATCTCGTCGCCATGGTCGCGCGCAACCTTGTTCATGTCGGAGGCGAAAGCGCCCGGTGCGATCGCGCTCACCACGATGCGGTCCTGCGCGAGGCGCAGCGCCATGCGGCGCGTGAGCTGGATCAGCCCGGCCTTGCTGGCCGCGTACGAATACGTTTCTTGCGGATTGACCGAGATGCCGTCGATCGAGGCGATGTTGATGACCTTCGCCAGGTGGTCGGTGGCTGCCTTCTTGAGCATCGGCGTCAGCGCCTGGGTCAGGAAGAAGGGCGTCTTGAGATTGAGGTCGACCACCTTGTCCCAGCCGCTCTCGGGAAACTCCTCGTAGGGCGCGCCCCAGGCGGCGCCGGCGTTGTTGACCAGGATGTCGAGCGTGTCTTCGTGCTTCGAATACGCGTCGACCAGCGCTTGTGCGCCCTCCAGCGTCGACACGTCGGCCCGCAGCGAGACGCAGTGGCCGAAGGCCGAGAGTTCCTTGGCCGTCTGGTCGCAGGCGGCCGCTTTGCGCGCCGAGATGTAGACGCGGGCGCCTTGCGCCAGAAAGCCTTCGGCGATCATGCGGCCGATGCCGCGCGAGCCGCCGGTGATGAGGGCGCTGCGGCCCTCGAGCGAAAAGAGTCGGGTGGTGTCCATGCGCTATGTCTCCTGAGATGCGGCACAGCTTAGTCCGGCGTGCCGGCGATTCGCGTCACCTTGGCGCCAGACATCGGTTTGCTGCGCGACCGGACCTGCCAAGCGCGGTTTCGTTTTGTCACTTCATAATCCGACCGCACCCGCACCGACAACGGTCGGCAAGGCCAGTTCTCCCTCTTCGTCGGTCCAGCGCGTGATCTCCAAATCCTTCGTCGGCGCAATGAACGCGCCTGAGCACTTTCGGTTCGCCCGCCTGCGCCATTGGCGCGACTGGCAAAGCCTGGCCTATCTC
This sequence comes from Variovorax paradoxus, assembly GCF_018614955.1. Taxonomy (GTDB): domain Bacteria; phylum Pseudomonadota; class Gammaproteobacteria; order Burkholderiales; family Burkholderiaceae_C; genus Variovorax; species Variovorax paradoxus_J. The sequence goes on along the minus strand of NZ_JAGGNV010000020.1, from coordinate 146,585 downwards.
GCCGCGCTGCCCGCGCTGGCGGCCTGGCAATGGATGCACGGCTTCCATTGGCTGCTCTACGGTCTGATGCTGTTTCTCACGCTGGGCGTCGGCGTGATCCATCACAACCATGCGCATCTGCGTATGTGGCGCGGCCGCTGGGCGAACCGCTTCACCGATGGCTGGCTGACCCTGCTGCAGGGCCATCCGACCTTCGTGTTCTGGCCGGCGCACGTGGCCAATCACCATCGTCACCGGCACGGACCGCAGGACGCTGCGCGCACCTATCGCTTCGGTGGCGACACCAATCACCTGCTGGGCTACCTCTTGCATCCGCTGCAGGCCGCGGCCGTGCTCTACCCGATGTTCGTGGTTTGGCTCGGGCGGCTGCGGCGCCATTGGCCGGGCGCGTGGCGCTACTGCATGGCGCAGTATGTGCTTTGGCTCGGCAGCTGGGCCGTGCTGCTGGCGCTCGATTGGCAGAAGGCGCTGCTGTTCGTCATCCTGCCGCAGCTGCATGGCCTGCATTGGCTGCTGGCCACCAACTACCTGCAGCATGCGCATGCTGACGGACAGCCGCGCCCGCAAGGCGCTTCGCTCGACTACGCGCGCAACTTCGAAGGCCTGATCAATCCGCTCCTTTTCAACATCGGCCTGCACACGGCGCACCACGAGAACTCGAAGGTGCACTGGTCGGCGCTCTCCCGGCTGCATCGCGATCGCTACCGTGCGCGTGTCGACCCGGGGCTCAACGAGCGCGGACTGGTTTCGTACATGGCGCGCGTGTTCGTCCTGGGTGCGCTCGTGCCGCGCTTTCGCAGCCGCTCGCTGATGTCTCCGAATTCCCATCCACAGCCCTGATCCATGCCAGTTCCGTTCCAACGCGTCTACCTCGAAAGTGCCGGCTACTTCATGCCCGGCGAGCCGGTGTCCAACGAGCACATGGATGCCTACATCGCGCCGCTCAACCGGATGTCGGAGCGCATCAAGCGGCGCATCCTGGCCGAGAACGGCATCCGCGAGCGCTACTACGCGATCGACGCCGAGGGCCGCACGGTGCACACCAACGCGCAGCTCGCGGCCGGCGCGATCCGCCATTGCCTGCAGCAGGGCGCGGCCGAGCTGTCGCGCGTGTCGTTGCTGGCCAGCGGCTCCTCGGGCGGCGATGCGCTGATGCCGGGCTTCGCCAACATGATCCAGGGCGAGCTCGCAGCGCCGCCGATGGAAACGCTCTCGGTGCACGGCATCTGCGCGGCGGGCGTGTCGGCAATCCAGTCGGCGGCGCAGGGCGTTGAGCTCGGCGCGCATCGCTCTGCGCTCGCGGTGGCGAGCGAGATGCCTTCGCGCCTGTTCAAGCGCTCGCGCTTCGCAGCGCGCGGTTACGACACCGACTTCGACTCGCATTTCCTGCGCTGGATGCTGTCCGACGGCGCCGGTGCACTGCTGCTGTCCGACGGCGCACCGGCGCTGGCCGGCGCGCCGGGCGTGCGCTTGCGCCTCAAGTGGATCCATCAGCGCGCCTTCTCCGGCGACTATCCGGTGTGCATGCAGCTGGGCTTGACCGAAGACCGCTCGCGCGGCCACCTGGACTTCGGCTCCTGGGGCGAGGCCGAGGCTGCGGGTGCCTTGTCGCTCAGGCAGGACATCCGGCTTCTGCCGCACCTTTTCGACATCGGCATCCACGAATACGCAGGGCTGGTGCGCGAGGGCTGGCTCGATCCGTCGCGGGTCGACCATTTCCTGTGCCACTACTCGTCGGAGAAGTTCATCCCGGTGGTGGACGACCTGATGCAGAAGGCCGGCCTCGCCATTCCGCGCGAGCGCTGGTACAGCAATCTGGCTTGGCGCGGCAACACCGGCGCGGCGTCGATCATGATCATGTTGGCCGAGTTCCTGCAGACCAAGCCCCTGAAACCCGGCGAGCAGATCTTCTGCTACGTGCCCGAATCGGGCCGCTTCATGGCGGCCTACATGCTGTTCGAGGTCGAGGGGGCCGGCGCCGCTGCTGCCGCTGCGCCTGCGCCGGTTCGCACAGAGGCTACGACCGAGGCGCCGACTGAAGTCATCGCACCGCCGCACGACCCGGCGGCCGCGCCCGAGGGCCTGGGCGAACTGCTCACCGAGCTGGCTTCAATCTGGCACGACTACCGTTCGCGCGTCTGGCGCACGCCGCTGGTGCGGCAGATCCGCGAGCGCCGCTTCGCGCTGCCGGACTACCTGAACTGGATGGAGAACTGGATTCCCCAGGTGCGCGAAGGCAGCAAGTGGATGCGCGAAGGCGCCGCCTCGCTGGTCGAGCCGTACCAGGCGCTGGCCGCGCTGATCGGCGTGCATGCCGGCGAGGAGCAGGACGACTTCATGATCCTGTTCAACGACTACCGCAAGGCCGGCGGCAGCATCGCGGAAATCGATGCCCTGCGGCGCAACCCCGGCGGCGAAGCGCTCAACGCCTACCTGCATGGCCTGGCCGCGACGCGCAACCCGATCGGCCTCCTCGGCGCGATCTACGTCATCGAGGGCACCGGGCAGCGCATCGTGCCGGCGCTGCTGCCGCTGATCAAGGCGGGGCTGAAGCTGCCGCCCGAGGCCTTCCGCTTCCTCGAGTACCACGGCCACAACGACGAGAACCACCTCAACCGCTGGCTGGCTGCGGTCGAGATGGCGATGGCACTCGACGGCGAGGGCAGGGCGGCGCGCCGGATCGTCGACACCGCGCGCCATACTGCGGCGCTCTACCTGATGCAGTTCCAGCACGTCACGGAGCGCATCTCTCCCTGAGCAGCACCGGGCATGCGCGCTAAGGGAAAGCATCTCCCGCCAGCGTCGGCGTCGCTCGCGGGTTGATTCCAAGCGCCACCTCTTGCAGGGTGCGCGCCAGGTGTTCGCCGTTCAGGGGCTTGTGGAGGACTTTCGCGGCCACGTTCGACAACTCGGCGAAACGCGAGGGCGCCGTCTCGCCCGTCACGATCACCACCGGCAGGGTCGGCATCTCCTGGCGCAGGCGCTCGATCACGTCGATGCCGGTTTCGTTGCGCAAGCGAAAGTCGACCACCAGCACGTCGGGCTCGAAGCCGTCGGCGATCGCCTGCTGCGCCTTGTCCCCATCCATGACGCCCTTGACCGACCAGCCCATCTGATGCAGATAGACGCACATCGCGTTGAGCACTTCGGCCTCGTCGTCAACCAGCAGCACCGCCAGGCGCGTGCCATCGGCGTCGCGCGCGGCGACCGGCAGAGGCAACGAGAGTTCCGGAACCATCGGCGGCGCGGCATCCATCTCGAGTTCGAAGGTCGTGCCCCGGCCCGGCTCGCTGTCGAGCTTCAGCTCGATAGCGAGCAGCGCGGCAGTTCGCTGCACGATGGCGAGGCCCAGACCGAGGCCTTGCGCGCGGTCGCGCGACGGGTTGCCGATCTGATAGAACTCTTCGAACACCCGTTCGCGTTCGCTCGCCGGAATGCCCGGGCCCGTGTCCGAGACCTGGATCAGGACGCGCCCCGACTGCGCGCGTCGCGCCGCGAGCGTGACGCCGCCGGTCGATGTGAATTTGATGGCGTTGTTGACCAGATTGCCGAGGATGCGCAGCAGCTGATCGCTGTCTGTGAGGCCCCACAGCGGCTCGTCCTTCAGGTCGACCCGGAGCGACAGCCCCTTCTGCGCCGCCAGCGCCGCGTACTCGTCATGCACGGCGCGGAGCACCGCCCCGATGTCATGGGATGCGAACTTCGCAGCGATGGAGTGAGCGTCGAGGCGTGAAATGTCGAGCAGCCCATCCAGCAGTCCGCTGCTCTGGCGCAGCGCGCTGCCGATGCCCCGGCTCACCTCTTTCAACAGCGGATCGGTCGCGCGCTGGGCCAGGATGTCGAGCGTGGTCGCATTGATCGAGAGCGCATGCAGCGGTTGGCGCAGGTCGTGGCTGGCGGCCGCGAAGAAGCGCGTCTTGGCCTCGCTGGCGGCGGTGGCGCGGTCGCGCTCCTGACGCACGGCATCGGACAGCACTGCGTTGTCGTCGACCACGCTGATGAGCTTGTGCAGCATGCGTCCCTGGTCCCTGACCGTGGCCAGCAGCATGAAATAGACGAGCAAGATGCCGGCCGCGAACATGTAGCCGACAGCGCCGCCGCGCCAGGCCCAGCCGCCGGCCAGGAAGCAGAAGGTGAGTGTGCAGAAACCCACGAAGGCGCGCTGCGAGCCCGCGACCGAGGCGGCGCCGATGGTGCAGCCGGCCATCAGCACCGCGGCCACCGCCATCGGCGCGAAGTCTCCTGGCGCGAAGAAGGCGAAGGGAACGATGGCCGCGGTCGAGATGCCGTTGAGGTCGAAGCCGCGCAGCAGCCGCGGCAGGTACTGCAGCTGGGTCTCGGGCTCGGCACGCTCCACCGCCAGACCCAGGCGCCAGCGGTACACCATCACGGCGCCGGTGAGGGCCAGCCAGATCCACGGCCAGACCTGCACGCCCTGGCGCCAGACGATGAAGGCCACCAGGATATAGCCCAGGTAGTTGAGCGGCAGGCGCCGCGAGTACTGCAGGATGAGCGCCAGCCGGCGCTCGAGGATGCGTCGCCCGATGCGTGCCTCGCGCGTGCTGCCGGCAAGCGGGATCGGCGCGGAGGCGGTGTCAGTCAATGCGGATGCCCTCGCGCGATGCCTGGTAGGCGGCCTCGGTCCGGTTGCGCACGCCGAGCGCCGTGTAGACGGCGGTCAGGTGGGCCTTGACAGTGGACTCGGCGATGTTGAGCTGGCGCGCGATGAGCTTGTTGGGCAGGCCGCGCGCGGCTGCGCGGTAGACATCCATCTGGCGCGCGGTGAGGCCGGCGAGCCGCGGGTCGCTGCCGCTGCCGGGACGGCTTTCGATGTCGGGCGGAGGGGCCGCATTGAGGGTTTCCAGCGGCAGGAAGATGCGCCCGGCCAGCACATGCCGCAGCGCAGCGACCATCATTTCCGAGCTGTACTTCTTGGGGATGAAGCCGGCCGCGCCCAGGTCGACCGAGTTGCGGATCAGCGTGGCGTCGGTCTCGCCGGAGAGCACCACGATGCGCGCCATGCAGCCGGCGTCGCGCAGCCGGCGGATGGACTCTTCGCCGTCGCAGTCGGCCAGGTGCCAGTCGAGCAGCACCAGGTCGAACTCGGCGAGCGCCACCAGCTGCGCGGCATTCGTCATTTCGCCCGTGGTTTCCACGCGCAGCTCGGGAACCAGGACGCTCAGCAGGTTCTTCATGCCCTGCAAGAACATCACGTGGTCATCAATCATCAATACGTTCATCGGTACCTCTGGTCCGAGTATTCATCAGATTGAGGCCGGAATGAACGGGCTAAGACTTTGGTCGAAGCGGCAGTGAAAGCGCTCTTGCACTTTTGAATTCGCGCCGAGTTCCGGTGACCGGATCGCGAAAAGCCAGCCCCTTGGCCAGCAGCTGCAGCGGCCGCTCGAAGTCCTCGTCGCCTTCGGGCAGAAGCTCGGGGTAGATCGCGTCGTTGCGAATCGGCATGTCGAGCGCCGCGCAATGCACGCGCAGCTGGTGCCGGCGCCCGGTGAGCGGCGCGAGATGCAGGCGGGCCCAGCCCTCGCGGGCTTCCAGCAGCTCGAAGCGCGTCTCGGAGTTGGGCTCGCCGGGCACCTCCCGCATGCGCATGAAATGCGCGTCGTCCACGAGGCGGCTGCGGCGCACGGCGGGCAGCACCGGCTCGCCGCGCCACGGCACGATGGCCTCGTAGTGCTTGGTGATCTCGCGCTCGGCAAACAGGGCGTGGTAGATGCCGCGCGTCTCGGGCCGGACCGAGAACAGCACCACGCCGGCGGTCTCGCGGTCGATGCGGTGCAGGGGCGCCAGGTCGTCGAGACCCAGCTTGCGCTTCAGGCGCACGAGCAGGCTCTCCTGCACGTACTTGCCGACCGGCGTGACCGGCAGGAAATGGGGCTTGTCCACGGCCAGCAGCTGCTCGTCCTGGAACAGGATGACTTCGTCGAAAGGGATGCGGCGCTCCGTCTCGAGCGAGCGGTAGTAGTAGATGCGCAGCCGCGGCTGGTAGGGCCGCGTTTCGGTGACGGGCACGCCGTGCTCGTCGACCACCTCGCCCGCGCGCATGCGCGCTTCCCAGGTGCTGCGCGGGATGGCCGCGAAGCGCTGCACCAGGAACTCGGCGATGGTGGGCCAGGGCCCGGCCGGCAGCGCGACGCAGCTCGGGCCGACTCCGTCGCGGGTGGGCAGCGGCAGGAGGGTGGGCATGGCGGGTGCGCGCTCAGGCGGCCGCGAGCGCCGACACGATCTCGGCGAAGGCCGGGCGCGCGGCGGGTTCGGGCAGCGCGCAGCGTGCCTGAAGAGCGGTCAGCAGTGCGAGCGAGGCAGCGTCGGCGCCGCTCGCCGGCCGGCAGCGCACCAGCAACTCTTCCAGCAGATGGCCGAAGGCGCACACCTCGATGCCCTGCAGGGCCTGCGCCTGGATGCCATCGCCCAGCGGCAGGAAGGAGGCGGCACCGAAGTCGCCCAGGAGGCAGTCGCCCTGGCCGTCCCACAGGATGTTGTGGGCGTAGAGGTCGCCGTGCAGGATGCCGCGCGCATGCAGCTGCGCCGCGGCCGAGGCGATGCCGCGCGCCATGCGCAGCGCGGTCGGTACCGGCCAGCCGGCGTCGACGGCATAGATGTCGCGCGTGCAGGACGCCAGGCTGGGCGGGCCGGCCAGATTGCCGAAGCGCGGATCCACCAGCGACAGCACCAGGCCTGGCGTGCTCTCGGGATGGTTGCGGACCTGGCCTTGTACGGCGATCAGGTTCGGGTGCGCGCCGGCGGCGATGCAGGCCGCCATCTCGCTGTGGGGCCAGCCGTCGCTGGTGACGGCGCCCTTGAACAGCTTGGCCGCCACCGGCTGGATGCGGCCGTCGGCCTGCGTCCAATCCGCCTGGTGAATCACGCCGGAAGCGCCTTCGCCGAGCTTGTGTTGCAGCGAGAGAGAGCGCCATTCAATGGCCGGGATGGCCTCTGCGGCCAGCGCCGCCGCTTCGGCGCGGTCGTCGAAGGGATTGCCCGCGAAAGCCAGCCACGCCAGCCGCGGCAGCGAGAGCAGCCAATCGGGCAGGGCGGCAAGGCGGTTGGCCGAGATGCGCAGCAGCTCGAGTCCTTGGCAGGCGGCCATCTCGGCCGGCAGCGCCTGCAGGCGATTGCCCGCCAGCATCAGCTTTTGCAGCCGCGTGCAGCGGCCGATGGTGGCGGGCAGGGCCTCGATCTCGTTGTCCGTCAGGATCAGCCAGCGAAGTGTTGCCGGCAGCGAGGCGGCCGGCACCTCGCGGATGCGGTTGGCCTTGAAGCCCGCGATGTCGAGCTGCGTGCACTGCCCCATCGATTCGGGCAGTTGCGTGAAGCGGTTGTTCGAGCAGAAGAGCACGCGCAGCCGGTGCAGGCGGCCCAGGTCGTCCGGCAGGGTGGCGAGCGCATTGCCCGAGAGATCGAGCACTTCCAGCGTGTCCGCCAGTTCGAAGATCTCGCGCGGAAATTCGGTGAGCCCGCACGAGAGGTCCAGCCGCCGGGCGCCGGCCAGCTGGCCGGCACGCAGTTGGGCCAGCGTGCCGTTCATTCGACAACCTCCGCGCTGCGCGCTGCGGTATTCGCCTTGGGAGCGGCCCGGCGGCTCATGCAAAGACGCCGAAGCGGTAGACGCCGTCCTCACCCTTGCGGCGCTGCAGCAGCCCCTCGAACCACAGCAGGTGCAGGTGCGCCACCGTCTCGCCCATGGCAAAAGTCATCTGGTGCAGATCGAGCTGGCGCTTGAACAGGATCGGCAGGCCTTCGGCGGCGTTGTGCGGCTTCCGGGTGCAGGCCTCCAGCAGCTCCGCCAGGCGGTCGCGGTGGTGTTCCTGCAACTGTTCGACGCGCCGGTGGATGCCGGTGAAGGGCTTGCCGTGCGAGGGCAGTCCCAGCGTGCCGGCCGGGAGGGTCTTGAAGCGCTCGATGCTGTCGAGGAAGAGGCGCAGCGGATTCGCCTCGGGCTCGCCCGCATGCACGCTCACGTTGGTCGAGATACGCGGCAGCATCATGTCGCCGCCGAGCAGCGCGCCAAGCTCCTCGCAGTAGAGCGCGATGTGCTCGGGCGCGTGGCCGTAGCCGCTGATGCAGCGCCACGCGCGCCCGCCGATCGAGACCGTGGCGCCGTCGAGCAGGCGCACGAAGCTGGCCGGCACCGCGGGCACCATGTTCGCGTAGTAGTTGCTGCGCGCGCGGATCTTGGCCACCGATTCGGGGTCGACCAGGCCGTGCGAGGCGAAGAAGTCCGCCGCCGCGTCGCCGCCGGCCAGCGTGTCGCCGGCACTGGTGAGCACGCGCGCCACGTGGTAGTCGGTGGCGCTGATCCACAGCGGCGCGTTCCAGCGCCGGCACAGCCAGTCGGCCAGGCCGATGTGGTCGGGGTGCATGTGGGTCACGATCACGCGCAGGATCGGCAGGCCTTCGAGCTGCGTGGCGAAGATCTGCTCCCACTGCGCGCGCGAGGCATCGTGGGCGATGCAGCAGTCCACCACCGTCCAGCCCTCCACGCCGTCGAGGGTGTCGCGCAGGAGCCAGAGGTTGATGTGGTCGAGCGCGAAGGGCAGCGCCATGCGGATCCAGCGCACGCCGGGTGCGACCTCGAAGGTCTCGCCCGGCGCGGGCAGCGTGTCGCCGAAGGGGTATTGGAGTTCGCGTTCGAGGAGGTTCATGTACGATTGACGTTAACGTAAACGTCATGGGTAAGAGCCATCATTGTAGGCAGTGCAGCCCGAACCTGCTGTCGCCGCCGCAACCCCGCATCCGCATCATGCCTTCGCAGACCTTCACCATCGGCGAACTCGCCCGGGAATTCGACCTCACCACGCGGGCGATTCGCTTCTATGAGGACATGGGGCTGCTCGCCCCGGAGCGCGCGGGCCAGCAGCGCGTCTACACCGCGCGCGACCGTGCGCGGCTGACGCTCACCCTGCGCGCCAAGCGGCTCGGCCTGAAGCTGACCGAGGCCAAGGAAATTCTCGACATGTACGACAGCCCGCGCGACACCGCCGTGCAGCTGCAGCGCTTTCTCGGCGTGCTCGGCAGCCACCGGGCCCAGCTCGAGGCCCAGCTGGCCGAACTGGAGGCCAACCTGGCAGAAGTTCGCGCCCAGGAAAGGCAGGCACGCGCCGCGCTCGCGCGTGCCGCCAAACCCAAGGCCCGCTGAGGGCCCGATATCCACACCAGTCACCGACAATGGACAACATGCCTGACAACCTCGATGACCTGTTCTCCCACAACCGCAGCTGGGCTGCGCGGATGGAGCGCGATCGCCCCGGCTTCTTCACCAGCCTGGTGAAGCAGCAGACCCCCAAGTACATGTGGATCGGCTGCTCCGACAGCCGCGTGCCCGCCAACCAGATCACCGGGCTGGAGCCGGGCGAGGTGTTCGTGCACCGCAACGTGGCCAACATCGTGGTGCACTCCGACCTCAACGCGCTGTCGGCGATCCAGTTCGCGGTCGAGCGGCTCAAGGTCCGGCACATCATGGTGGTCGGCCACTACGGCTGCTCGGGCGTGCAGGCCGCGCTCGAAGGCGCGCGCATCGGCATCGCCGACAACTGGATCCGCCACATCCAGGACGTGCGCGACCGGCACCGCGTCATGCTCGACACCCTGCCGGAAGCGGTGCGCGCCGACGCGCTGTGCGAACTCAACGTGGCGGAGCAGGTGGTCAACGTGGCGGTCAGCACCGTCATGGTCGACGCCTGGAGCCGCAACCAGACGGTCACCATCCACGGCTGGGCCTTCGGCGTGCACGACGGGCTGCTCCAGGACCTGGGCATGACCGTCGACGGTTCCAAGCCGCTGGACAACCTGTACCGCGCGGCGGTGCAGCGCATTCGCTACAAGTGGAGCAAGCCGGCCGACGCCGCGCAGGGAATCTCCGACGCCGTCAGCGATATCGACTGAGCCCATGTTCCCCCAGCGTCTCGACTCGCCGCTGGCCTACGACATCGCCAAAGCGATGCGCGACGGCTTCAATCGCCACTACCAGCTGTTCCGCGCCGAGTCCGCGCGTGCCAAGCACCGTTTCGAGACGGCCGACTGGCACGGCCAGCAGCGGGCGCAGCGCGAGCGCATCGAGTTCTACGATCTGCGGGTGAGCGAGGCGGTGGCGCGGCTCGAGAAGGAGTTCAAGGCCGGCGAGCAGCCGATGGACGTCTGGCACCAGGTGAAGCTGCACTTCATCGGCTTGCTGGTCGACCACCACCAGCCCGAGCTGGCCGAGAGCTTCTTCAACTCGGTGACCACCAAGATCCTGCACCGCGCCTACTTCCAGAACGACTTCATCTTCGTGCGGCCGGCCATCAGCACCGAGTACATCGAGCCGCGCGATGCGCCCACCTACCGCGCCTACTACCCCGAGCGCGAGACGCTGGCCGACACCATCGAGCGCATGCTCGAAGACTACGCGCTGCAGGGCGGCTACGCCAACATGCACCGCGACGCCGAGCGCGTGGCGGCTGCCATCCTCGGACGCTTCCACCAGGTCAAGCTGCGCGCCAACTTCCAGCTGCAGGTGCTGTCGGGCCTGTTCTACCGCAACAAGGGCGCCTACGTGGTCGGCAAGATCATCAACGGCTTCATCGAGCTGCCCTTCGCGCTGCCGATCCTGCACGACAGCGCCGGCAAGTTCTACATCGACGCGGCGCTCTTCGGCGAGGAAGACCTGCAGATGCTCTTCAGCTTCGCGCGCGCCTACTTCATGGTCGACATGGAGGTGCCTTCGGCCTATGTGCAGTTCCTGCGCTCGCTGATGCCGCGCAAGCCGCGCGCCGAGATCTACAACGCGCTCGGGCTGGCCAAGCAGGGCAAGACGCTCTTCTACCGCGACTTCCTCTACCACCTCAACTACTCGAGCGACAAGTTCCGCATCGCGCCCGGCATCAAGGGCATGGTGATGCTGGTGTTCGACCTGCCGTCCTTTCCCTACGTGTTCAAGGTCATCAAGGACTTCTACCCGCCGCAGAAGGACACCACGCGCGAGCAGATCAAGAGCAAGTACATGCTGGTCAAGCAGCACGACCGCGTGGGCCGCATGGCCGACACGCTGGAGTACAGCGACGTCGGCTTCCCGCTCGATCGCTTCGAGCCCGAGCTGATCGAGGAGATCCAGAAGTTCGCGCCCAGCCAGCTCGAGATCGGCGACCGCGACGGCAACGGGGAGATGGAGGTGGTGCTCAAGCACGTCTACATCGAGCGCCGCATGATCCCGCTCAACATCTACCTGCAGGAAGCCTTCGACCAGCTCGAGCATCCCGAGCACGCCAAGCGCGCGGGCAAGCAGCTGGAGCATGCGGTCATCGAGTACGGCAATGCCATCAAGGACATGGTCGCGGCCAACATCTTTCCCGGCGACATGCTGTGGAAGAACTTCGGCGTCACGCGCGGCGGCAAGGTCGTGTTCTACGACTACGACGAGATCGAATACCTCACCGACTGCAACTTCCGCCGCGTGCCGACGCCGATCCACGAGGAAGACGAGATGAGCGGCGAGGTCTGGTATTCGGTCGGCCCGAAGGACGTGTTTCCCGAGACCTTCGGCCCCTTCCTGCTCGGCAACGCGGCCGTGCGCGAGGCCTTCATGGCCCACCATGCCGACCTCCTCGACGCCGCCTTCTGGCAAAGCCACAAGGAACGCATCCAGGCCGGCCAGATGCTGGACGTTTTCCCGTATGACGAGGCGCAGCGTTTCATTCACGATGGCCACGCGCCGTATTTCTGAAAACCCAAAGGAGATCCTAATGACCGAATCCATTGTCATCGTCGGCGCCGCCCGCACCCCCATGGGCGGCTTCCAGGGCGACTTTTCTTCTCTCGCGGCGCACGACCTGGGCGGCGTCGCCATCAAGGCGGCCGTCGAGCGTGCGGGCATCGCGCCCGAGGCGGTCGGCGAGGTGCTGTTCGGCAACTGCCTGATGGCCGGCCAGGGCCAGGCGCCGGCGCGCCAGGCGGCCTACAAGGGCGGCCTGCCCGACAGCGCTGGGGCAGTCACGCTCAGCAAGATGTGCGGCTCAGCCATGAAGGCCGCGATGCTCGCGCACGACCTGCTGCTCGCGGGCACGCACGAGGTCATGGTCGCGGGCGGCATGGAGAGCATGACCAACGCGCCCTACCTGATGCTCAAGGGCCGCGGCGGCTACCGCATGGGCCACGACCGCATCTTCGACCACATGATGCTCGACGGCCTCGAAGACGCCTACCAGCCCGGCCGCTCGATGGGCACCTTCGGCGAGGACTGCGCGGCCAAGTACAAGTTCACGCGCGAGCAGCAGGACGCCTTCGCGATCGCGAGTGTGGAGCGCGCCAAGGCCGCCACCACCTCGGGCGCCTTCAAGGCCGAGATCGCTCCGGTCACGGTCAAGGGCCGCGGCGGCGACACCCTGATCGAGATCGACGAAGGCCCGGGCAAGGTCAAGCTCGACAAGATCCCGCAGCTCAAGCCGGCATTCAAGAAAGAGGGCGGGACCATCACCGCGGCCTCGAGCTCGTCGATCAACGACGGCGCCGCCGCGCTGGTGATGATGACCGAGAGCACCGCGAAGAAGCTCGGCGCGAGGCCGATCGCGCGCCTCGTCGGCCATGCCACCCACGCGCAGCAGCCCGAGTGGTTCTCGACCGCCCCGGTAGGCGCCGTGTCCAAGCTGTTCAAGAAGACCGGCTGGGGCGTGAAGGACGTCGACCTCTGGGAAGTCAACGAAGCCTTCGCCGTGGTGCCGATGGCGCTGATGCACGAGCTCGACGTCTCGCACCACATCGTCAACGTCCACGGCGGCGCCTGCGCGCTGGGCCACCCGATCGGCGCCAGCGGCGCGCGCATCATGGTCACGCTGATCCATGCGCTGCAGCAGAAAGGCAAGAAGCGCGGCGTGGCGACGCTGTGCATCGGCGGCGGCGAGGGCACGGCGGTCGCACTCGAATTGGTCTGAGGCAAGAGCAGGCACGATAACTGCAGTTCAAACCGCAACGAAGGCGGCGGCCGTTGGCAAAAGGGCGCCGTCCATTCGACGCGCGACCTTTCCACGCTGGAGTTCTCTTTTCATGCCGTCTCCGATTTCGAAGGCTCAGTTCGACAAGCTTCGCGCACTGGTCGACCAAGGGCGCATCCATACGGCCTATGACTACCTCGCCGACCGCGGCTACTACTACGCGTGCTGGGCCGCCGGCGATGTCGACGACAGCCAGCCGCCCGAGGCACGGGGCCGCACGGTGCCCGGCCTGGGCCTGGAGGCCCGCCAGAAGCTGACGGAGCACGAGCTCGCGCGCTTCCGGACCAGCATGGCAAAGGGCTATCTGGGCGCCCTGCGTGCTCAGTTCGAACACGGTCCCTCCATCACGCGCGACGTCAGCGCGGAAGAGACGGCCGAATTTCATGGTGAGGTCTTTCGAACTCACTTTCTCGGCATCAAGGACTGGACCCTCTGCGTTCCCTTCGAGCTGCAGGAAAAAGCCGGCGGCCTCGAAGCCGTCGAGCGCTACTGGGACGGCGTGCTGCGAACCGCCGCCAAGCTGAGTGCGCGGGCCATTGCGCGCTCTGCCGCGCTGATCGCCGCATAGCGACGGCCAGCGTGCACGGTTGACATTTTTTTGCCATATCGCCGCGCGCTGTGACATTTCTTGTTCGGCGCGGGGCGAGCCGTGTCGCAGCGAGCGGTACCTAGAATGATGGGCTTGCCCACTCCTAGGAACCCTGTTCATGCTTCCGGCCATTCCCCGCCATGCGCTCGCTGCGCTGTTCGCCACCGCTTTTCTTGCCCCCGCCGCCTGGAGCCAGACGCGTGACGAGGCGCTCTTCAGCGCCGCCACGGCCGAACAGCCGGCCGTCGTCAAGACGCTGGAGCGGCTGGTCAACATCGAGACCGGCACCGGCGATGCCGATGGCATGGCCGCCGCGGGCAAGTACTTCGAGGACGAGCTCAAGGCGCTGGGCTTCACCGTCACGCGCAGCAAGTCGGCCGGCATCGTGGTCGGCGACAACATCGTCGGCAAGCTGAAAGGCAAGGGCGGCAAGAACATCCTCCTGATGTCGCACATGGACACGGTCTACCTGAAGGGCATCCTGGCCAAGGCGCCCTTCCGCGTCGAAGGCAACAAGGCCTACGGGCCCGGCATCGCCGACGACAAGGGCGGCAACGCGGTCATCCTGCACACGCTGAAGCTGCTCAAGGCGCGCGGGTTCCAGGACTTCGGCACGATCACCGTGCTCTTGAACACCGACGAAGAGAAGGGCTCCTTCGGTTCGCGCGACCTGATCCAGGAAGAGGCCAAGGCCAGCGATTACGTGCTCTCCTTCGAGCCCACCAGCGCCGAGGCCGAGAAGCTCTCGCTCGGCACCTCGGGCATCGCCTACGTGCAGGTCAACATCAAGGGCAAGGCCTCGCATGCGGGCGCGGCGCCCGAGCTCGGCGTCAATGCGCTGGTCGAGGCCTCCGACCTGGTGCTGCGCACCATGGACATCGACGACAAGTCGAAGAATCTGCGCTTCAACTGGACCATTGCCAAGGCCGGTGCAGTGTCGAACATCATTCCCGACAGCGCCAGCCTCAACGCCGACGTGCGCTACGCGCGCAACGAAGACTTCGAAGCCGCGATGAAGACGCTGGAAGAGCGCGCGCAGAAGAGGAAGCTGCCGAACTCCGAGGTCAAGGTGCTGGCCACGCGCGGCCGTCCGGCCTTCAATGCCGGCGAAGGCGGCAAGAAGCTGGTCGACAAGGCGGTGGCCTATTACAAGGAAGCCGGCGGCACGCTCGGCGTGGAGGAGCGAACCGGCGGCGGCACCGACGCCGCCTACGCGGCGCTCTCGGGCAAGCCGGTGATCGAAAGCCTGGGCCTGCCGGGCTTCGGCTACCACAGCGATTCGGCCGAGTACGTGATGATCGACGCCATTCCGCGCCGGCTCTACATGGCCAGCAGGCTGATCATGGACCTCGGCGCATCGAAGTAAGCAAACAAACAAGCAAGCAGGAGACAAGACCATGCTGCTCAACGCCGACCAGGAAGCGATCCGTGACGCGGTGCGTGACTTCGCGCAGGCCGAGCTCTGGCCGAATGCGCCGCGCTGGGACCGCGAGCACAGCTTTCCCAAGGAAGCGCACGCCGGTCTGGCGGCGCTCGGCGCCTACGGCATCTGCGTGCCCGAGGACGACGGCGGCGCCGGCCTCGACTACCTGACGCTTGCGCTGGTGCTGGAAGAAATCGCGGCCGGCGACGGCGGCACCAGCACCGCGATCAGCGTCACCAACTGCCCGGTCAACGCGATCCTCATGCGCTACGGCAATGCGCAGCAGAAGAAGAAGTGGCTGCAGCCGCTGGCGCAAGGACAGATGCTCGGCGCCTTCTGCCTGACCGAGCCGCAGGCCGGCAGCGATGCCTCGTCGCTGCGCACCACGGCGCGCAAGGACGCGGACGGCTGGGTGATCGACGGCGTCAAGCAGTTCATCACCAGCGGCAAGAACGGCCAGGTCGCGATCGTGATCGCGGTCACCGGCAAGGGCGCGGGCAAGCGCGGCATGAGCGCCTTCGTCGTGCCTACCGACGCGCCGGGCTACGCGGTCGCGCGGCTGGAGGACAAGCTGGGCCAGCATTCGAGCGACACCGCGCAGATCAATTTCGATGCCTGCCGCATCCCGGCCGAGAACCTGATCGGCCAGGAGGGCGAGGGCTACAAGATCGCGCTCGGCGCGCTGGAAGGCGGCCGCATCGGCATCGCCGCGCAGAGCGTGGGCATGGCGCGCAGCGCCTTCGAGGTGGCGCTGGCCTACGCCAAGGAGCGCCAGGCCTTCGGCGGCTCGATCTTCGAGCAGCAGGCCGTGGGCTTCAGGCTCGCGGAATGCGCGACCCAGCTCGAAGCGGCGCGCCAGCTGATCTGGCATGCGGCGAGCCTGCGCGACGCGGGCCGGCCCTGCCTCAAGGAGGCGGCGATGGCCAAGCTCTTCGCGAGCGAGATGGCCGAGCGTGTGTGCAGCGCGGCGATCCAGACGCTCGGAGGCTACGGCTATGTCAACGACTTCCCGCTGGAACGCATCTATCGCGACGTGCGCGTGTGCCAGATCTACGAAGGCACGTCGGACATCCAGAAGCTCCTCATCCAGCGCGCCCTGGCCTGACGACATCGGCTTCGCACTGCCGAAAGCTCTATGGCGCCTGCGGCCGGCTTCCTTGCCGATTGGCGGATTCACGGGCGCGCCGCGAACGCCCAGACTGGTGCCAGTGGAAACGATGAGGAGCGCATCATGGCAACGGATCTCATGACTCTCGGCGTACTCGGAATGGTCGTGCTGGGCGGCTGGCTGATCGATCATGTGGGGCAGCAGGCCAAGGCGCGTCTCGCGCGCGCTCGGAAGCCGGTGCAACACAGGCCTTAGGGCCTGCAGGCCCTGGCTCCCGCTGTCATCGATCTGGATGACAGACAGACGCCGCCCAGCGGCGCAACATGGCGGCCTCTCTCCCCGGAGCTTTCGCCATGTCCCATTCGAATTCCGCCCTGGCCCTTCGCGCAGCGGCGCTCTTGTGCATCGCGGGGCTCGCCTCGCAGTCCCGCGCGCAATCCGCGCCTCCGGACATCGCCACGCTGACCGCCAGCGAGGCCGCGCAGCGCCTCTGCGCCGGCTCGCTGACCAGCGAGCAGCTGGTCTCGGCCTATCTCGCGCAGGCCAAGGCCAAGCCGCAGCTCAATGCCTTCATCACGCTCGACGAGGCCGGTGCGCTGAAGGCCGCGCGCGCCGCCGATGCGGCGCGCAAACGCGGTGGCCCCTGCAAGCCGCTGGGCGGCGTGCCCGTGGTCATCAAGGACAACATCCAGGTCCAGGGCCTGCCCGCCACCGCCGGCACGCCGGCGCTGAAGGGCTTCGTGCCCAGCGCTGATGCGCCCGTGGTCGCCAAGCTGCGCGCGGCCGGCGCGGTGGTGCTGGGCAAGACCCACATGCATGAGCTGGCCTTCGGCGTCACCGGCTACAACCCCGCCTTCCAGAGCGGGCCCGAGATCGGCGTGCGCAATGCCTACGACGCGACCCGGATCGCGGGTGGCTCCTCCTCGGGCAACGGCGCGGCGCTCGGCGCGCGCATGGCGCCGGCCGCGCTCGGCACCGACACCGGCGGCTCGGTGCGCATTCCTTGCGCCTTCAACGGCTGCGCGGCGCTGCGTCCGAGCATGGGCCGCTATTCGCAGCAGGGCATCGCGCCGGTCTCGCACACGCGCGACACCGCCGGGCCGATGGCGCTCTCGGTGGCCGACCTGGCGCTGCTCGACCGCGCCATCGCCGGCGGCGCGCCGGTGGTGCCGGCGGACTTGAAGCGCGTGCGGCTCGGCGTGGTGCCGGACTTCTTCGCGAACCTCGATGCCGACACCAAGGCCGCCACCGATGCGGCGCTGGCCAAGCTGCGCGCGGCAGGCGTCACGCTGGTCGACGTCGAGATGCCGAAGCTGATGGAGCTCAATGGCGCGGCCGGCTTCCCGATCGCGTTCTACGAGGCGCACGACGACATGGTGGCCTACCTCGCCAAGTACCGCACCGGCATCGACATCCGCCGGCTGGCCGCGGCCGCTGCCAGCCCCGATGTCAAGGGTGCCTTCGAAGGCCTCGTGATCCCGCGCAAGCTGCCGGCGGCCAACGGCGTGGTCGATGCCAAGCCCGCCTACGACAACGCTATCGCCAAGGCGCGGCCGGCGCTGCAGAAGCTCTACCGCGACACCTTTAAGGCGAACCGGCTCGATGCGCTGGTGTTCCCGACGGTGACGCGTGTCGCGCTGGCCGCCACGCAGGAGGCCAGCAGCCCGAAGAACTTCGGCGCGCTGATCCAGAACACCGACCCCGCCGGCAATGCCGGCATCCCCGGCCTGCAGCTGCCCTCGGGCCTGGGCGCCACCAGCGGCCTGCCGATCGGGCTTGAATTCGATGGCCCGGCGGGCAGCGACCGCAAGCTGCTGGCCCTGGGGCTGGCGGTCGAAGGCGTGCTCGGCCGCGTGCCGGCGCCCACGAAGTAATCAGCGATCCGGGCGGGGCGCCGTCCAGCCCGCCAGCGCCGAGCGGCGTTCGATGCCCAGCTTGCCGAAGATGCGCCGGAGGTAGGTGCGCACCGTCGGCACGCCGACTGCCATGCGCCGCGCGATGTCCTTGTCGGTCAAGCCCTCGCGCACCGCCTGTGCGACCTGTTGCTCGCGCGGGCTCAGCTGCGGCCATGCGGCAGGCCCAGCCTCGATGCGCTGCGCGCGCTGCAGTGCGCCGGCGAAGGCCGGCTCGATCAGGTCCAGCAGCGCCTTCTCGTGCTCGCCGAAATCCCCGCGCTCGCGGCAGCGCCAGATGCGCAGGTCGCCCAGCGCGCGCTGGCCGTCGAAGGCGTGCAGGTTCATGCCCCAGTGCAGGCCGTCGCGCGAGAGGAAGTCGTTGAAGAAGGGCGTGCGCATCAGCGTGCGCTGCGGCATCACCTCGGTCACGCGGGTGGCGCGGCGGCGCCCTTGCAGGACGAAGGTGATCGGATCGTGATGCTGGTGCCACTCGGCATAGCGGTCGAGGTTGGCCGGGTCCATGTTGAGCGCCACCCGGCGGCCGAAGCTGCCGCTCTCGGCATCCCACACGAAGGAGGCGAACTGGTCGGCATGCAGCAGGTCGAGCAGCGCCCAGCCGATGCGCTCTCGGATCTCGCGCTCGCCCTGGTCTTCTGCGAGCAGCGCGAAGATGCCGCGCAGCGCGTGCTGTTCCGAAGCTTTCAGGTACATGGCCGCCTCCTCTGCGTATCGAGCTTAGTGCGCGAGCAAGGGCCGCGCCATCCGTGGCGATTCAGGGTTTGCGAGAGGGTTTGCACAATGCGCGAGAATCTGTCTCTCCCTCATGTCCACTTCCTCTCCCAACTCCGCGCGCGTTCCCTGCCCCTGCGGGCGCCGCGATCGCCGGGAGCTGCCGCTGCCCTATGCCCAGTGCTGCGGGCGCTATCTCGACGATTTCGAGCGCACGCCGGCTCCCGACGCCGAATCGCTCATGCGTTCGCGCTACACGGCGTTCGTGCTCGAGCGGGCCGATTACCTGCTGGCCACCTGGCATGCGTCGACGCGCCCTGCGACGCTCGGCTTCGAGCCCGACGTCAAATGGCTGGGCCTGGAGGTGCGTTCGCGCTCGGTGCTCGACGCCGACCATGCCGAGGTCGAGTTCGTCGCCCGCCAGCGCAGCAGCGCCGGCGTGGCGACCCGGCTGCACGAACGCAGCCGCTTCGTGCGCGAGGACGACGGCGGACTCAGCCGCTGGTACTACCTCGACGGCGATCTGCGCTGAAGCCTTCGGGCAACTTGAAAAAAGCCATTACCGCCCCGCGCGGCCTGCATCGCGCGCTAGCAATTCGATAGCGCGTGGTGCGCCATTGTGTCCAGAACAGAGACAGTCCGATTCCGTTTGGGCTATTTATCCGCGGCCGTTGTGCCCCCACACTCTCTTCCACACTCCGAACAGAACCAGCACCAGAGGGCGACATGGCCAGCAGCACGAGGATTCCGACCGCCTACCGGCAATGGCTCCATGCCATGCTGGTGGCGCCGGTCGTGGCCGCCGCGCTCTGGATGGCCGCACCGGCTGCGCACGCCGGCGACGCCGCCGACATCACGCCTTTCTCGAGCGCGCGCGGAGCCGAAGCCCCGGCGCCGTGGCGCTTCACCACGCTGCCCAACAAGACGCCGACCCGCTTCGAGGTCGTGCAGCAGGATGGGCGCCGCGTCCTGAAGGTCGAGGCCGACCAGTCCTACGGCAACCTCGTGCATGCCACCCAGGTGCCGCTCAACGCCTCCACCACGCTGGCCTGGCGCTGGCGCGTCGATGACTTCGTGAAGGACGCCGACCTGCGCAAGCGCAGCGGCGACGACGGCGCGGCCAAGGTCTGCGTGTTCTTCGATTTCCCCACCGACCGGCTGTCCTTCGGCGAGCGCACGCGCCTGGCGCTGGCGCGCCGCACCACGGGCGAGCAGGTGCCCAGCGAGGCGCTGTGCTACGTGTGGGACAACAAGGAAGCCAAGGGCAGCACGCTCGTGAACGCCTTCACCCAGCGCATGCGCATGGTGGTGCTCGAGTCGGGCCCGGCCGCGACGCCGGGCGCGTGGGTGAGCGAACGCCGCAACCTCTTGGCCGACTACCGGCGCGTCTTCGGCGACGAGGCCGGCGACACCATGCCCGACGTGGTCGCGGTCGCGATCTCGGCCGACGCGGACAACACGCTGGGCCACGGGCTGGCCTATTTTTCCGACATCGATCTGCGCAGCATCGCGTCCACGCGCAGCGCCGGCGGCTTTGCGGCGGGGCGTCCCGTGCCCGGGGAATAGCGGATGGACGACCTCGTCACGCTTCTCTCGGCCCAGGGTGCCGCCGTGGTGTTCCTCGCCACGCTGGCGACCCGCCTCGGCGCGCCGGTGCCGGCCGCGCCCTTTCTCATCGTCGCCGGCGGGCTGTCGGTCGGCGGGCAGGTCTCCTTCGCCGCCGTGCTGGCGGCCGCCCTGGCCGGCAACATCCTCGGCGACGGGGCGTGGTTCCTGGCCGGGCGTCGCTGGGGCTACCGCGTGATGCGCCTCTTGTGCCGCATCTCGCTGTCGGCCGACTCCTGCGTGCGGCGCAGCGAGGCCATCCTCGGCCGCTGGGGCGGGTTGTCGCTGATCGCGGCCAAGTTCGTGCCGGGCGTGTCGGTGGTCGCGCCGCCGATGGCGGGCGCTCTGGGCATGTCGAACACGCGCTTCCTCTCCTACGAGACCGTGGCCGCGCTGATCTGGACGCTGGGCTTCCTCATGCTCGGCCGCCTCTTCCATGCCGCGATCCAGGACGTGCTGTCGGTGCTGTCCAGCGTCGGCCTCACGGCCGCGGTCGTCGGCACGCTGCTGCTCGCGGCTTTCGTCGCATGGCGCTATCGCCGGCGCCGGATCGCGCTCGCGGCCGAGGACATCGATCAGATCGAGGTCGGCGACTTGCGCGAAGCCTTCGCCGCCGGCGAGCGTCCGACGCTGATCGACGTGCGCTCCGCCGAAGGCCGCGCGCTGGACCCGCGCGCGATTCCGGGCGCCGTCGGCATCGGGCTGCGCGAGCTTCCGTCGCAGCTCGCCGCGTTCTCCGACGGGCGCGAGCTCATCGTGTTCTGCGACTGCCCGAACGACGAGTCCGCCATCGCCGCCGCGCGCGTGCTGATGAAGGCCGGTTTGCCGCGCGTGCGCGTGCTGGCGGGAGGGCTCTCGGCCTGGGCCGCCGCCGCCGCGATCGAGGCCGATGAAGAGGCTCCGCAGGCCGGCGCGGCGCGCGTCGCCGCCCATGCTGCTTGATACCGCTTGATCCCGGCCGCGAACGAGGCCTAGAATCGGCCCCGCTCCGGGGTGCACGCAGATGCGTGCTGAGATGGCCAAGCGCCGAACCCGCGAACTTGATCTGGTTCATACCAGCGTAAGAAGAGCTGCGACTCCCCGGCCCCGGACATTCTTTTCCGCCGTGCCGATCCTGGAGCCATCGCGGAGCACCCATCCAACGAACCGGAGTGCCCCGCATGAATGCCCCTGACAAGTTCGCCTCGCTGCTCACGCTGACCCGCGAGCCCTTTCCTGCATCGACCAAGAGCGCCGTCACGGGCAGCCGCCCCGACCTGCGCGTGCCGGTGCGCGACGTGCTGCTCACCAACGGCGAGAAGGTGTCTCTCTACGACACCTCGGGCCCGTACTCGGACCCTTCGGCCGAGATCGACGTGCGCCGCGGCCTGCCCGGCGTGCGCGGCGCCTGGATCGCCGAGCGCGGCGACACCGAAAGCTACCAGGGCCGCTCGCACCAGATGCTCGACGACGGCGCCACCCATGCCGACCGCGACGCCCAGCGCCTGGCCGAGCTGCGCGCCGCCGCTTCCGGGCTGCAGCGCACGCCGCGCCGTGCCAAGGCAGGCATGAACGTGAGCCAGATGCACTACGCGCGGCGCGGCATCGTCACGCCCGAGATGGAATACGTCGCGCTGCGCGAGAACGGCAAGCGCGAATGGATGACCGAGTACCTGGCCGACGCGGCGCGCGAGAAGCGCCTCGCCGGCAACCCGATGGGCGCGCAGATCCCGAAGATCATCACGCCCGAGTTCGTGCGCGACGAGGTGGCGCGCGGCCGCGCCATCATCCCGGCCAACATCAACCACCCCGAGGTCGAGCCGATGGCGATCGGGCGCAACTTCCTGGTCAAGATCAACGCCAACATCGGCAACTCGGCCGTGACCTCGAGCATCGAGGAAGAGGTCGAAAAGCTGGTGTGGGCGATCCGCTGGGGCGCCGACAACGTGATGGACCTCTCCACGGGCCGCAACATCCACACCACGCGCGACTGGATCGTGCGCAACAGCCCGGTGCCCATCGGCACGGTGCCGATCTACCAGGCACTCGAGAAGGTCGGCGGCGTGGCGGAGGACCTCACGTGGGAGATCTACCGCGACACGCTGATCGAGCAGGCCGAGCAGGGCGTGGACTACTTCACCATCCATGCCGGCCTGCGCCTGCCCTTCATCCATCTCACGGCCGACCGCCGCACCGGCATCGTCTCCAGAGGCGGCTCGATCATGGCCAAGTGGTGTATCTCGCACCACCAGGAGAGCTTCCTCTACACGCACTTCGAGGACATCTGCGAGATCATGAAGGCCTACGACGTGAGCTTCTCGCTCGGCGATGGCCTGCGCCCGGGCTGCGCCGCGGACGCCAACGACGAGGCCCAGTTCGCCGAGCTGCGCACGCTGGGCGAGCTCACGCAGATCGCATGGAAGCACGACGTGCAGACCATGATCGAAGGCCCGGGCCACGTGCCGATGCACCTGATCCAGGCCAACATGGACGAGCAGCTCAAGCACTGCCACGAGGCGCCCTTCTACACGCTGGGCCCGCTGACCATCGACATCGCGCCCGGCTACGACCACATCGCGAGCGCGATCGGCGCCGCCATGATCGGCTGGGCCGGCACGGCGATGCTGTGCTACGTCACGCCCAAGGAGCACCTGGGCCTGCCGGACCGCGACGACGTGAAGCAGGGGATCATCGCGTACAAGATCGCGGCGCACGCGGCCGACGTGGCCAAGGGTCATCCGGGCGCGCGGGCGCGCGACGACGCGCTCAGCAAGGCGCGCTTCGAGTTCCGCTGGCAGGACCAGTTCAACCTCGGCCTCGACCCCGACACCGCGCGCGAATTCCACGACGAGACCTTGCCCAAGGATTCGAGCAAGGTGGCCCATTTCTGCTCCATGTGCGGGCCGAAGTTCTGCTCGATGAAGATCACGCAGGAGGTGCGCGAGTACGCGGCGCAGCGCGGCATCGACGAGGCCAAGGCCCTGGACGAGGGCATGGCGGGCAAGTCGGCGGAGTTCAAAGCGGGCGGCGGCGAGATCTACATTCCAATACAGCCGTCTCAGAGTTGACGAGGGTCCAGGCCGGCGTCGGGCCGCCCCAAGGCGGCCTGCGGCCCCCTCGGGGGGCAGCGACTACACGAAGTGAGGGAGCGTGGGGGCCACATTGTTTACCATCGGGCCCATGCCTTCCATCCCCTTCGACGCCGTCCTCTTCGACTGCGACGGCGTCCTCGTCGACTCCGAACCCATCACCAACCGCGTGCTCGCCGAGATGCTCGGCGAGCTCGGCTGGCAGCTCACGGTGGAGGAGTCGATGCGCCTCTTCACCGGCAAGGCGGTGAAGGACGAAGTCGCGCTGATCGAGGCCAACACCGGCTTCGTCATCACCCCCGAATGGCTGCACGGCTTTCGCGGCCGCCGCAACGCCGCGCTCGAACGCGAGCTGGTCGCGATCCCCAACGCGGCCGGCGCGGTGCGCGCGCTGCATGCGGCGCTCGACGGTCGCATCGCCTGCGCGTCGGGCGCCGACCGCCACAAGGTGGAACTGCAGCTCGACAAGATCGGCATCCTCGACTGCTTCGCCGGCCGCATCTTCAGCGGCCACGAGATGCCGCGCTCCAAGCCCGCGCCCGACGTGTACCTGGCGGCAGCCGCGGCGCTGGGCGTCGATCCGGCGCGCTGTGCGGTGGTCGAGGACACGGTGACCGGCGCAGCGGCCGGCGTCGCCGCGGGCGCCACCGTGTTCGGCTACAGCCCTTCCGACCTCGGCCACAGCGGGCCGGAGGCGCTGCGGGCCGTCGGCGTGACGCGGGTGTTCAGCGACATGGCGCAGCTGCCGGCGCTGCTGGCCGCCCAGGACCGCTGAACGGAAAGAAAAATTCAGCTGCTGGTGCGCTGCGTGGCCGCCTTGGCCATGGCGGCCAGGGCCTGGGTCATCGCCTGGGCGCGTGCCGTCCAGAAGCGGGCGATCAGCTTGTCGGCGTTCTCGACCACCGCGGGATGGATGCGCGAGCGGCCCGAGGTCGCGGCGAACTCGACCAGGGCCGCGTATTCGGAAGTATCGGTGTCGGGAGTGTGCATGCCTTCGATCCTAGGGCGGGAGGGCTCGTCAATGGCATGCGATGCGTGCTGGCGGCGAGCGCAGCGCCGAACTTTGTCACGGATCATCCGCGCGAGACAAGGCCTCGGCCGGCCGCCGATGCGCCGCCGCGACGGAATGCGCCGGGTGTTACACCTGCCCAGGCCCGGAAGGCGCGGGAGAAGCTTTTTTCGTTGCGAAATCCCACCGCCAGCGCGATCTGCTTGATCGGCCGCTCGGTGCGGCGCAACTGCTCGGCCGCCTGCTCGTGCCGCACTTCGTCCTTCAGCGCCTGCAGCGAAACGCCTTCCTCCAGCAGTTGCCGGTGCAGCGTGCGGGCCGACAGGTTCAGGATCGCGGCCAGCGCCTCGGCCGTGGCGGCCTCCCTGCCGCGCGTGCGCAGCAGCTCGCGCACGCGCTGGCCCAGCAGGCGGTCGCGGCGGTACTGCAGCACCGTGAGCGGCAGCGCGCGTCGCAGCATGGTGCGCAGCGCCTGCTCGTCGCGCTGCAGCGGCAGGGCCAGGTAGCGTTCGTCGAAGCTGTAGCTCGCCGCCTCGGCGCCGAAGCGCAGCGCGCCGCCGAACATCAGCGGGTAGGCATCGCGGTGCGGCGGCGCCTCGAAGGGAAAGGTGGCCTCGCGCAACGAGACCCGCGAATCGATGACCCAGGAGGCATAGCCATGCAGGAATCGCAGGTTCGACACCAGGCAGAACTCGCGCAAGGCGCTGAGCTCAGCGTGCTCGCGGATCGACACCGTCGCCGCACCGCCCGCCACCTTCAGCTCGAGCGTGATGTCGTCGGTCAGCAGCCGGTGGTGCCGGCACCAGCGCTTGATTGCGACGCCCAGGTTCGGCGAGCTCAGCGAGGCGCGGCACAGCATGCCGTAGGTGCCCCAGGGCAGCCGGCGGCTGAACCAGCCGAGCGCCTCGTCGTCGAGCTCCTGCATCGCGAAGCCCGACAGCACCTCGAACTGCGCGGCCGTTACGCGGCCCTGCGCGTTCTTCAGATCGCGCGGCGCAATCTGTGCCTGTGCCAGGGCCTTGGCCGGATCCATGCCGTAGCGCTCGTAGCCCAGCACGATCGCTCGCACGAAGGCCATGGGCGTGGCGGCGCGGACGGCCGGTTTGAAGAGGGAGGAGGACATGGGGGAGGGCGGTCTCAGTGACGCAATATGCAACCATTGTGGCGCCAATTGCAACGGCACAGGGCGTAAGCTGCGCCTTCCCGCGCGGGATTTCCGGCGCGAACGACACCGCCTGAGAGGAGACAACCCCATGCATGACCCCGGCCTGAACTTCGACCTGGGCGAGACCATCGACTCGCTGCGCGATGCGATCCAGAACTTCGCCGCCAACGAGATCGCGCCGCGCGCCGCCGACATCGACCGCGAGAACCTGTTCCCCCCCGACCTCTGGAAGAAGCTCGGCGAGCTCGGCCTGCACGGCATGACGGTGAAAGAAGAGTACGGCGGCACCGAGCTCGGCTACCTCGCCCACATCGTGGCGATGGAAGAGGTGTCGCGGGCCTCGGCCT
The DNA here is from genome assembly GCF_018614955.1 of Variovorax paradoxus. GTDB lineage: Bacteria > Pseudomonadota > Gammaproteobacteria > Burkholderiales > Burkholderiaceae_C > Variovorax > Variovorax paradoxus_J. The sequence goes on along the minus strand of NZ_JAGGNV010000020.1, from coordinate 120,664 downwards.
CGGTTGGCCTCTCCTACGGCGCGCATTCCAACCTGTGCGTCAACCAGATCCACCGCAACGGCAGCGAGGCGCAGAAGAAGAAGTACCTGCCCAAGCTGGTGAGCGGCGAGCACGTGGGCGCGCTCGCGATGAGCGAGCCCAACGCCGGCTCCGACGTGGTCAGCATGAAGCTGCGCGCCGAGAAGAAGGGCGACCGCTATGTGCTCAACGGCGGCAAGATGTGGATCACCAACGGCGGCGATGCCGACACCTTGGTGATCTACGCCAAGACCGAGCCCGAGATGGGCGCGCGCGGCATGACCGCCTTCATCGTCGAGAAGGACTTCAAGGGCTTCTCGGCCGGCACCAAGCTCGACAAGCTCGGCATGCGCGGCTCCAACACCTACCCGCTCTTCTTCGACAACTGCGAAGTGCCCGAGGAGAACGTGCTGGGCGGAGAGGGCGCCGGCGCCAAGGTGCTGATGAGCGGCCTCGACTACGAGCGCGCGGTGCTCTCCGGCGGCCCGCTCGGCATCATGGCCGCCTGCATGGATGCGGTGCTGCCCTTCGTGCACGAGCGCAAGCAGTTCGGCCAGAGCATCGGCGAGTTCCAGCTCATGCAGGGCAAGCTGGCCGACATGTACTCGACCTGGCAGGCCACGCGCGCCTACGTCTACGCGGTGGGCAAGGCCTGCGACCGCAACGACCATGCGCGCACCTTCCGCAAGGACGCCGCGGGCGCGATCCTCTACTCGGCCGAGAAGGCCACCTGGATGGCCGGCGAGGCGATCCAGGCGCTGGGCGGCGTGGGCTATACCAACGAGTTCCCGGTCGGGCGGCTCTGGCGCGATGCCAAGCTCTACGAGATCGGCGCCGGCACCAGCGAAATCCGGCGCATGCTGATCGGGCGCGAGCTGTTTGCGGAAACAGCCTAGGGAGCAAGACAGGAGATGACATGCCATTGACCCAGAGTCTCGACCGCGGCGCCACCGACGTGCCGCTGATCGAGCAGACCCTCGGCGATTTCTTCGACGACATGGCGGCGCGGCAGGGCGAGCGCGAGGCGCTGGTCAGCGTGCACGAAAGCAAGCGCCTGAGCTACCTCGAGCTGCAGCGCGAAGCCAACCGCCTGGCCAGCGCGCTGCTCGGCCTGGGCCTCGCGCCCGGCGACCGGGTCGGCATCTGGTCGCACAACAATGCCGCCTGGGTGCTGATGCAGATCGCCACTGCCAAGGTCGGCATCATCCTGGTCAACATCAATCCGGCCTATCGCACCGCCGAGCTCGAGTACGCGCTCAACAAGGTGGCATGCAAGGCGCTGGTCACGATGCCGCAGTTCAAGACCAGCGACTACCTCGGCATGCTGCGCGAGCTGGGGCCGCAGCGCCTCCCGCTCTTGAAGCACATCGCGTGGATCGACAAGGAGGGGGCCGGCGACGAAGTGCCGGCTGCGCAACGCTTCTCCGCGCTGCGGGCGAGCGGCAATCCCGACGATCCGCGCATCGCGCAGATCGGCCGCACGCTCAAGGCCACCGACCCGATCAACATCCAGTTCACCAGCGGCACCACAGGCTTTCCCAAAGGCGCGACGCTGACGCATCGCAACATCCTCAACAACGGCTTCTTCATCGGCGAGTGCATGAAGCTCACGCCGGAAGACCGGCTCTGCATCCCGGTGCCGCTCTACCACTGCTTCGGCATGGTGCTCGGCAACCTGGCCTGCCTGACGCACGGCTCGACCATCGTCTATCCGAACGACGGCTTCGACCCGCTCACCGTGATGCAGACCGTGCAGGCCGAGCGCTGCACCGGCCTGCACGGCGTGCCGACGATGTTCATCGCCGAGCTCGACCATCCGCGCTTCAAGGAGTTCGACTTCAGCACGCTGCGCACCGGCATCATGGCCGGCTCGCCGTGCCCGACGGAGGTGATGAAGCGGGTGGTCGAGCAGATGCACTTGCGCGAGATCACCATCGCCTACGGCATGACCGAGACCAGCCCGGTGAGCTGCCAGAGTTCGACCGACACGCCGCTCGAAAAACGTGTGTCGACCGTGGGCACGGTGCAGCCGCACATCGAGATCAAGATCATCGACCCGGAAACGGGCGAGATCGTCGCGCCCGGCGTCTCGGGCGAGTTCTGCACGCGCGGCTATTCCGTCATGCACGGCTACTGGGAAGACGAGGAGAAGACGCGCGAAGCCATCGATGCCGAGGGCTGGATGCACACCGGCGACCTCGCCACCATGGATGCCGAGGGTTACGTCAACATCGTCGGCCGCATCAAGGACCTGGTGATCCGCGGCGGCGAGAACATCTATCCGCGCGAGATCGAGGAGTTCCTCTACCGCCATCCGAAGATCCAGGACGTGCAGGTGGTCGGCCTGCCCGACAAGAAGTACGGCGAGGAGCTCTGCGCCTGGATCATCGCGAAGCCCGGCCAAACCCTGACGGCCGACGAGGTGCGCGATTTCTGTAAGGGCCAGATCGCGCACTACAAGGTGCCGAAGTACATCCAGTTCGTCACCGAGTTTCCGATGACGGTGACCGGCAAGATCCAGAAGTTCAAGATCCGTGAAGCGATGAAACACCAGCTCGGGCTGGACGAAGAAAAAACTGCATGAGCAAACTTGAAACCCAACTGAACTCACGCTCGGCCGAATTCCAGGCCAATGCCACCGCGATGCGCGCACTGGTCGACGACCTGCATGCGCAGTTCGCCAAGGTCCAGGCCGGCGGCGGCGAGGCGGCGCGCAGCAAGCACACGGCACGCGGCAAGCTGCTGCCGCGCGACCGCGTCGCGCAGCTGCTCGACCCGGGCACGCCCTTTCTCGAAGTCGCGCCGCTCGCGGCCCATGCGATGTACCACGGCGCGGCACCCGGCGCGGGCCTGATCGCCGGCATCGGGCGCGTGAGCGGGGTGGACTGCATGATCGTGTGCAACGACGCGACGGTGAAGGGCGGCACCTACTATCCCCTCACCGTCAAGAAGCACCTGCGCGCGCAGGAGATCGCCGAGCAGAACCGGCTGCCCTGCATCTACCTGGTCGACTCGGGCGGCGCCAACCTGCCGAACCAGGACGAGGTGTTCCCGGACCGCGATCACTTCGGTCGCATCTTCTACAACCAGGCCAACATGAGCGCCCAGGGCATCGCGCAGATCGCCGTGGTCATGGGCTCGTGCACGGCCGGCGGCGCCTACGTGCCGGCGATGAGCGACGAGTCGATCATCGTCAAGAACCAGGGCACCATCTTCCTGGGCGGCCCGCCGCTGGTGAAGGCGGCCACCGGCGAGGTGGTGACGGCCGAGGACCTGGGCGGCGGCGACGTGCACACGCGGCTGTCGGGCGTGGCCGATCACCTGGCGCAGAACGACCTGCATGCGCTGGCGCTGGCGCGTTCTGCGGTGAAGAACTTGGATGCAAACCGGGCGCAAGCGCCCGGCCCTTCTGTGGCGCGCGCCCCCTGCTATGCCGCGGAAGAGCTCTACGGCGTGATCCCCACCGACACCCGCAAGCCCTTCGACGTGCGCGAGATCATCGCGCGCATCGTCGACGGCAGCGAGTTCCACGAGTTCAAGTCGCGCTTCGGCGCCACGCTGGTCTGCGGCTTCGCCGAGATCGAGGGCATGCCGGTGGGCATCGTCGCCAACAACGGCATTCTTTTCAGCGAGTCGGCGCAGAAGGGTGCGCACTTCATCGAGCTGTGCTGCCAGCGCAAGATCCCGCTGGTGTTCCTGCAGAACATCACCGGCTTCATGGTCGGGCGCAAGTACGAGAACGAAGGCATCGCGCGCCACGGCGCCAAGATGGTGACGGCGGTGGCCACCGCCAACGTGCCCAAGTTCACCATCATCATCGGCGGCAGCTTCGGCGCCGGCAACTACGGCATGTGTGGGCGCGCCTACTCGCCGCGCTTTCTCTGGATGTGGCCGAACGCGCGCATCAGCGTGATGGGCGGCGAGCAGGCCGCGAGCGTGCTGGCCACCGTCAAGCGCGACGGCATCGAGGCCAAGGGCGGGCAGTGGAGCGCGGAGGAAGAAGAGGCCTTCAAGTCGCCGATCCGCCAGCAGTACGAGGCGCAGGGCCATCCCTACTACGCGACGGCGCGGCTGTGGGACGACGGCATCATCGATCCGGCCGACACGCGCCGCGTGCTGGCGCTGGGCCTGGCGGCGGCGCGCAACGCGCCGATCCCGGAGCCGAAGTTCGGCATCTTCCGCATGTGAGGCACGGGTCGTCATGTCGCTTCCGAACTACTTCGCGAGCCTGGGACGCTACCACGTGTGGGCCACGCACACGCTGCTCGATGCCCATTTGAAAGGGTTGTCCGACGCCGACTGGCATCGCGACTGCGGCCTCTTCTTTCGCTCGGTCCATCGCACGGTCAACCATCTGCTGGTAGCCGACAACATCTGGTATGCGCGCTTCGCCGAAGGCCGCTCGCCGCGCATCCCGCTCGACACCGAGCTGCACGCCGAACGCGCCGCGCTGTGCGAGGCGCTGGGCGCGGCGGTGACGCGCTGGAGCCCCTGGCTCGCGACGCTCGCACCCGAGCGCTACGACGGCGAACTGGTCTACACGCGCAACAACGGCGAAGAGGTGCGCATCCCCTTCGCATCGGCGCTCGGCCATGTGTTCAACCACGCGACCCATCACCGCGGCCAGCTGACGGCCGCGCTGACGGCCATGGTCCAGCCGGGGCCCGAGATCGACTGGGTCTTTCTGTTGCAACAAGAGGCACGTTCTCCATGAGCACACCATTCACCACGCTCGAACTCGAGATCGACGGCGCCGTCGCGCGCATCTGGCTCAACCGGCCCGAGCTGCGCAATGCCTTCGACGACGTCGTCATCCGCGAGCTGGGCGATGCCTTCTCGCAGGCCAGCGCCGCGGCCGATGTGCGCGTCATCGTGCTCGGCGCCAACGGCCCGGCCTTCTGCGCCGGCGCGAACCTCAACTGGATGCGCCGCGCGGCCGACTTCACGCACGAGCAGAACCTGGCAGACGCAGGCGGACTGGCCGCGATGCTGCGCGCCATCCATGAGAGCCCGAAGCCGGTGATTGCGCGCGTGCAGGGCGATGTCTACGCCGGCGGCATGGGGCTGGTCGCCGCCTGCGATGTCGCGGTGTCGGTCGACACGGCCTGGTACTGCCTGAGCGAAGTCAAGATCGGCCTGATCCCCGCGACCATCAGCCCCTATGTGCTGCGGGCGATGGGCACGCGCGCGGCGCAGCGTTACTTCCTGACCGCCGAGCGCTTCACCGCAGCCGAGGCGCATCGCATCGGCTTCGTGCACGAGGTGGTGGCAGCCGATGTGCTCGATGCCAAGGTGGCCGAATTGGTGAAGGCCTTCACCGGCGCCAGTCCGGCGGCAGTGCGCGCCTGCAAGCAGCTGATCGCCGATGTCGCCGGCCGCGAGATCGACGACGCCTTGATCGCGAAAACGGTGCAAGGCATCGCCGACATCCGCGCCAGCGAAGAGGGTCGCGAGGGCGTGCAGGCCTTTTTGCAGAAGCGCAAACCCTCCTGGCTCAAGTCATGAAGCCCCCCGGCTTTTCACTCCGCTTCGCTGCGTGTAACTCCACCCCCCGAGGGGGAGGCGCGGCCCGCCTTGGGGCGGCCCGGCGGCGGCCGCACTTCGACCTGGGGGCTCGGTCATGAACACCCTCGACCTGCCGCAACTGCTCGCACTGTCCGCCGCCATCGGCTGGGCCAGCGGCGTGCGGCTCTACCTGGTGGTGCTGCTGACCGGCCTGGCCGGCTACCTCGGCTGGGTGCAGCTGCCGGGCGGGCTGCAGCTGCTCGCGCATCCGGTGGTCATCGCGGCCAGCGGCTTCATGGTCTTCATCGAATTCCTCGCCGACAAGATCCCCGGCCTCGATTCGCTGTGGGACATGGTGCACACCGCCATTCGCATTCCGGCCGGCGCGGCGCTGGCCGCCGGCGTCTTCGGCGCCGACCATGCGGTGATGGCGATCGTGGCCGCATTGCTGGGCGGCGGCTTCGCGGCCACGGCGCATGCGGCCAAGGCCACCACGCGCGCCGCGATCAACACCTCGCCCGAGCCCTTCAGCAACGTCGGTGCGTCGCTGGTCGAAGACGCGATGGTGCCGGCCGGGTTGTGGCTGGCGGTTGCGCATCCGCTGGTGTTCGCGGTGCTGTTCATCGCCGTGCTCGTGCTCAGTGTGTGGCTGATCCGAAAGAGCTGGCGCTTCCTCAGGGCGCTGTTCGGCCGCGTGGCCCGCATCTTCAGCGGGCAGCCGGATCCCGGCGTCGTATCCGCGTTCCAGTTCAAGAAAAATCCTCCGGAAGACACTCCTCATGTTTAAGAAGATTCTCATTGCCAACCGGGGAGAGATCGCCTGCCGCGTTGCCGCCACCGCCCGCCGCATGGCCATCCGCACGGTCGCGGTCTACTCCGATGCCGACGCCCATGCCAACCACGTGCGCGCCTGCGACGAATCGATCCACCTCGGCGGCAGCGCGCCGAAAGACAGCTATCTGCGCTGGGAAAAGATCCTCGAAGCCGCCAAGGCCACCGGCGCGCAGGCGGTGCACCCGGGCTACGGCTTCCTGAGCGAGAACGAGGAGTTCGCACAGGCCTGTGCAGATGCCGGCCTGGTATTCATCGGCCCGCCGCCTTCGGCCATCAAGGCCATGGGCCTGAAGGCTGAATCCAAGCAGCTGATGGAAAAGGCCGACGTGCCGTTGGTGCCCGGCTACCACGGCAGCGATCAGAACCCGGACCTGCTGCAGCGCGAGGCCGACCGCATCGGCTATCCGGTGCTGATCAAGGCCAGCGCCGGCGGCGGCGGCAAGGGCATGCGCGTGGTCGAGAGGGCAGTCGACTTCGCGCCCGCGCTGGCTTCATGCCAGCGCGAGGCCATCAACAGCTTCGGCGACGACGCTGTGCTGATCGAGAAGTACGTGCAGCGGCCGCGCCACATCGAGATCCAGGTCTTCGGCGATACCCAAGGCAACTACGTCTACCTGTTCGAGCGCGACTGCTCGGTGCAGCGGCGCCACCAGAAGGTGCTGGAAGAAGCGCCGGCGCCGGGCATGACGGAGGCCATGCGCAAGCAGATGGGCGAAGCCGCCGTGGCGGCGGCGCGCGCCGTGAAGTACGTGGGCGCGGGAACGGTCGAGTTCATCGTCGAGCAGCGGACCGACGGCAGCATGAACTTCTTCTTCATGGAGATGAACACGCGGCTGCAGGTCGAGCACCCGGTGACCGAAGCGATCACGGGCCTCGACCTGGTTGAATGGCAGTTGCGCGTGGCCTCCGGCGAAGCGCTGCCGCTGGCGCAGGACCAGTTGCAGATCCATGGCCATGCGATCGAGGCGCGCATCTGCGCCGAGAACCCGGACAACAATTTCCTGCCCGCCACCGGCACCTTGCATGTCTACCGCAAGCCGCAGGCCACGGCCTTCCAGCGCAGCCGGGTGCGCATCGACGACGGCGTGCGCGAAGGCGGCGTGATCTCGCCCTTCTACGACTCGATGATCGCCAAGCTGATCGTGCACGGCGCCACGCGCGAGGAGGCGCTGGCCCGGCTCGACGCCGCGCTGGCGCAGACGCACATCGTCGGCGTGGCGACCAATGTGCAGTTCCTGCGCGGCATTCTCTGCACCGACTCCTTTGCCAACGCAAAGCTCGACACCGCGCTGATCGAGCGCGAGCGCGCCGTGCTGTTCGACCAGGAGCCGCTGGGCCTGCCGCTGGCGGCTGCGGCATCGATTGCGCACACCTTGCTCGAAGAGGCCGCGAGCGCCTCGGCCGACCCCTTCAGCCGCCGCGACGGCTGGCAGTCGCACGGCATCGCGATGCGGCCCTTCGCCTTCGAGTTCCGCGGCGAGCCGCAGACGGCCGAGCTGAGCTACCTGCACGATGGCGCGCTCGTGCTGCGCGTCGGCGAGGTGTCGGGGCCGCTGGTGATCGGCCGCTTCCTCACGGGCGAGCTCGAAGTCCAGTTCAACGGCCAGCGCCACACCCTGGACGTCTACGAGGACCAAAACACGGCCTATGTCTTCGCGGCGCACGGCGCCACGCGGATCGTCGCCATCGACCGCCTGGCCCACGCCGGCGATGTGCAGGCCGAGGGCGGCCGTCTCACCGCGCCGATGCCCGGCAAGGTGGTGTCCTTCGCGGTCAAGGCCGGGGACAAGGTCAGCCGCGGCCAGCCGCTCGCGGTGATGGAGGCGATGAAGATGGAGCACACGATCGCGGCGCCGGCGGACGGGACCGTGGAAGAACTGCTTTACGCGCCGGGCGACCAAGTGACCGAGGGCGCGGAGCTATTGCGCATCGCGGCTTAAGCTCGGGAAATGCGAATCACCGTCTGCCTCACCGACAACCGCCCCGACGCCTGGATCGAGGGCCTGCGCGCCGCGCTGCCCGAAGCCATGGTGGAGAACTGGCGCCCGGGCGCGCCGCAAGCCGACCACGCCGTGGTCTGGGCACCGCCGCAGGAATTCATCGACGACCAGCCCGCGCTGCGCGGCATCTTCAACATCGGCGCCGGCGTCGATGCGCTGCTCAAGCTGAAGCTGCCGCCCGAAGCCCAGGTGGTGCGGCTCGACGATGCCGGCATGTCGGTGCAGATGGCCGAGTACGTCTGCCATGCGCTGATCCGGCACTTCCGCGAGTTCGACATCTACGAGGCCGACGCGCGCGAAAGCCGCTGGAGCTTTCGCAAGCCGCGCGAGCGCGAGGACTTCGCGGTCGGCGTGATGGGGCTCGGCGTACTGGGCGAGCGCGTCGCGAAGGCTGTTGCGCAGTTCGAGTTCCCGGTCAACGGCTGGAGCCGTTCGCCCAAGGCCATCGGGGGCCTGCGCTGTTTTGCCGGTGAGGCGGAGTTCGACGACTTCCTCGGCGCGAGCCGCGTGCTGGTCAACCTGCTGCCGCTGACGGAGGCGACGCGCGGCATCCTGAACCGCGAGAACCTGTCGCGCCTGAACGGCGGCGAACCGGGCGGCTACCTGATCAACGTCGGACGCGGCGCGCACCTGGTGGAGGCCGACCTGATCCCGCTGCTCGACAGCGGCCGGCTGGCCGGCGCCACGCTCGACGTGTTCGAGGTCGAGCCCCTGCCCGCGGAGCACCCCTTCTGGCGCCATCCGAAGATCACGGTGACGCCGCACGGTTCCGCGCGCACCGTGCGCGAGGCCTCGATCGCGCAGATCGCCGGCAAGATCCGCGCGGTCGAGCTCGGTGAGCCTATTGCGGGCGTGGTCGGGCGCGAGCGTGGATACTGATTCGCTCCACGAGAGGCAAGCATGAACCTTCCATCCAAAGTCAAGATCGTCGACGTCGGCCCGCGCGACGGGCTGCAGAACGAGAAGCAGCCGGTGTCGGCCGAGGTCAAGATCAGCCTCGTGCACCGGCTGCAGGATGCGGGCTTGAAGGAGATCGAGGTCACCAGCTTCGTTTCCCCCAAGTGGGTCCCGCAGATGGCCGACAACGCCGAGGTGATGCGCGGCATCCGGCGCAAGCCCGGCGTGCGCCACTCGGTGCTGACGCCGAACATGAAGGGCTTCGAGGCCGCGATCGCGGCACCGCGCGAGGAATGGCCGGACGAGATCGTCGTCTTCGGCGCCGCCAGCGAGGCCTTCAGCCAGAAGAACATCAACTGCTCGATCGAAGAAAGCATCGAGCGCTTCCGGCCGGTGGTCGAGGCGGCGCGCGAGAAGGGGATCTACGTGCGCGGCGCGATGTCGTGCACGGTGGGCTGCCCCTACGAGGGCGAGATTGCGCCGTCGCGCGTGGACATGCTGGCCGGATTCATGAAGAGCATCGGCGTGCAGCACGTCGGCGTGGCCGACACCATCGGCGTCGGCACGCCGGTCAAGGTGCAGCGTGCGCTCGAGGCAACGCTCAAGCATTACGCCATCGACGATGTCTCCGGCCACTACCACGACACCTACGGCCAGGCGCTCTCCAACACGCTCGCGAGCCTGGAGATGGGCGTCTGGCAGTTCGACACCTCGGTGGGCGGGCTCGGCGGCTGTCCCTTTGCCAAGGGCGCGACCGGCAATGTCGCGACCGAGGACGTGGTCTACATGTTGCACGGCATGGGCATCGCGACCGGCATCGACCTCGACCTGCTGATCGACGCCGGCGTCTACATCAACGAAGCGCTGGGGCGCGAGCCGAACTCGCGCGTGTCGAAGGCCATTCGGACGAAGAGGTGCAGCTGATGTGCGGTGCTGAAGTCAACGGCTTGCCCGACGGCGTCCAGCGCGTCGCGCGCCTGCTGCAGGACAAGGGCCATCCCCACGCACCGCAGATGCTCGACGATGCCTGTCGCACCGCACAGCAGGCGGCCGATGCGCTGGGCATCGAGCTCGGACAGATCGCCAAGAGCATCGTGTTCCGTCGCAAGAGTGACGACACGGCAGTGCTGGTCGTGACATCGGGCGACAAGCGCGTGGACGAGAAGAAGGTCGAGGCGCTGGTCGGCAAGCTCGGCCGCGCCGACGCCGATTTCGTCAAGAGCACAACAGGCTTCTCGATCGGCGGCGTCTCGCCCTTCGCGCATGCGACCCCGCCGGTGATGCTGATCGATCGCGAGCTGTTCCGCTTCGAGGACGTCTGGGCCGCGGCCGGCCACCCGCACGCGGTGGTGCGGCTGCGCCCGCACGATCTCGAAGGGCTGACCGGCGCGCCGGTGGCGGACGTGGTGTGACCACCGTTGCGTCGCCCTGCACCTCGGTGTGCCGCATGAATGCAAGGAGCGGCCTGTGCGAGGGCTGCCTGCGCACGCTCGACGAGATCGCGGGCTGGAGCCGCATGGACGACGCGGCCAAGGAGGCCGTCTGGCTGCGCATCGAGGAACGAAAGGCGGCCCACCCCGACGAAGCGGAATGCCCATGAAGCACATCACCTTCTACCTCGACTTCATCTCGCCCTACGCCTACCTGGCCTTCGAGCATCTGCCGCAGGCGCTCGAGGGCCTGAGCTACAGCGTGGCCTACCGGCCGGTGCTGCTCGGCGCGCTGCTCAAGCACCATGGCCAGCTCGGGCCGGCCGAGATCCCGGCCAAGCGGGCCTGGACCTACCGCCACGTGCTGTGGCTGGGCCAGGCGAACGGCATTGCGATCGAGATGCCGGCCTCGCATCCCTACAACCCGCTGCCCCACTTGCGCCTCGCGCTGGCCACCACGCCGGACGGCGACATCAACCGCCATGTGGCCGAAACCATCTTCCGCGACGTCTGGCAGGGCGGCGGCGAAGCGAGCGATGCCGCGCGCCTGGCCGCGCTCGCGGCGCGACTGAAGCAGGCGCGCGACGGCGCAGGCGACGAGGTCAAGGCGCAGCTCAAGATCAACACCGACGAGGCCGTGGCGAGCGGCGTGTTCGGCGTGCCGGCCTATGCGGTCGACGGGCGCTTGTTCTGGGGCTTCGACGGCCTCGCGATGCTGCGCGCCTATCTCGCCGGCGATGCCTGGTTCGCAGGCCCGCAATGGGACGAGGCCGACCAGCGGCCCTCGCTGCTGCGCCGCAATCGCTGAGTTTCTTACAAGCTGAAACGCACGCTTCGGGTTTCACCTTAAACCGTCAGCATCGATTCAGTTTGGCGAAAGCCCTGGGTCAGTCGCCACCCCAAGAATCGCCGCACGTCCCACGCCGTGGGCCGAACATTCCACAGGAGACGACGAAATGGCAGCCACACTTGATTCGCGGGGAAGGCCGATGCCTGTACCCCGGCCCATGTCCTCGGAGGAGAAGAAAGTCATCTTCGCCTCCTCCCTCGGCACCGTGTTCGAGTGGTACGACTTCTATCTCTATGGTTCGCTCGCGGCGATCGTCGCCAAGCAGTTCTTCAGCGGCCTGGATGCGGGCGCGGCCTTCATCTTCGCGCTGCTGGCCTTCGCGGCAGGCTTCCTGGTTCGGCCCTTCGGCGCCATCGTGTTCGGCCGCCTCGGCGACATGATCGGGCGCAAGTACACCTTCCTGGTGACCATCCTGATCATGGGCTTGTCGACCTTCATCGTCGGCCTGCTGCCCAGCTACGCGACCATCGGCGTCGCGGCGCCGGTGATCCTGATCGCGCTGCGCATGCTGCAGGGCCTCGCGCTCGGCGGCGAGTACGGCGGTGCCGCCACCTACGTGGCCGAGCACTCGCCGCACGGCAAGCGCGGCGCCTACACCTCGTGGATCCAGACCACGGCCACGCTGGGCCTGTTCCTGAGCCTCTTGGTCATTCTCGGCGTGCGCACCTGGATCGGTGAACAGGCCTTCATGGACTGGGGCTGGCGCATTCCGTTCCTGGTTTCGATCGCGCTGCTCGCGGTCTCGGTGTGGATCCGGCTTTCGCTCTCCGAGTCGCCGGCCTTCCAGAAAATGAAGGCCGAGGGCAAGACCTCGAAGGCGCCGCTGTCCGAATCCTTCGGCCAATGGAAGAACCTCAAGATCGTGATCCTGGCGCTCGTCGGCCTCACCGCCGGCCAGGCCGTGGTCTGGTATACGGGTCAGTTCTACGCGCTCTTCTTCCTGACGCAGCAGCTCAAGGTGGACATCACCACCGCCAACCTGATGATTGCCGCATCGCTCCTGATCGGCACGCCCTTCTTCGTGGTGTTCGGCACGCTGTCGGACAAGATCGGCCGCAAGCCGATCATCATGGCCGGCTGCCTGCTGGCCGTGGTCACCTACTTCCCGGTCTTCAAGATGCTGGCCGAAGCGGCCAATCCTGATCTGGCCCGCGCACAGGCGACCGCCGCCGTGACGGTGACTGCCGATCCCGCGACCTGCTCCTTCCAGGGCAATCCGGTGGCGCGCGAAATCGACTTCAGGAGTTCCTGCGACATTGCCAAGCGCTACCTGGCGCAGAACTCGGTGAGCTACGAGAACCTCGCCGGCGCGCCGGGCTCGAAGGCGATCGTGAAGATCGGCGACAAGACCATCGAAGCGCCGATCGGCACGGTGGTGAGCTCGAAGTTCGACGAGGCTTCCTCCAAGTCCATCGCGGCGTTCAAGAAGAGCATCGGCGACGACCTGAAGGCCGCGGGCTACCCCTCCAAGGCCGATCCCGCAAAGATGAACAAGGTGCTGATCGTCGCCATCCTGAGCTACCTCGTGATCCTGGTCACGATGGTCTACGGGCCGATCGCCGCGATGCTGGTGGAACTGTTCCCCACGCGCATTCGCTACACCTCGATGAGCCTGCCCTATCACATCGGCAACGGCTGGTTCGGCGGTCTGCTGCCGCCCATCTCCTTCGCGATCGTGGCCAGCACCGGCAACATGTTCAACGGCTTGTGGTATCCGATCGTGATCGCCGCGATGACGCTTGTGATCGGCACGCTCTTCATCCGCGAAACCAAGGACGTCGACATCTACGCCAACGACTGAAACCGGAGGGCTTCGGCCCTCTGTTCAACAAAGGGGCTTCGTGCCGGCACGGCACGAGGCCTTTTTCTTGAACATCTTCCGGAGACTCAATCCATGTGGAAACTCGCCGTCAGCTTCGTCGTCTTTGCCGCCATCGCCCTGTTCGTGATCATGCAAGCGGGGGACAAGATCGACATGTCGGGGGAGACGCACAGCGGCGACACGGCAACGCACGCCCCTGAACCCGCTGCGAAGAAGTAGAAGGAGAAAGGCGGCCGCCGCCGGGCCGCCCCAAGGCGGGCCGCGCCTCCCCCTCGGGGGGTGGAGTTACACGCAGCGAAGCGAAGTGAAAAGCCGGGGGGCCATTTACCTTTTGAACTTTCCGTCGCTGATGATGGAGAGGTCGGCGAAGTCGATCCCGGAGTGGTCCTGCGGCGAATAGCTCACCTCCAGGCCGCCGCCGAGGTCGAGACTGCGGATGCTCTCGAGCGCGGCGAGCACCTTGGCGCGGGTCGGTTTCGGCCCGGCGCGGCGCAGGGCCTCGACCAGCACCTTGGCCGAGGCGAAGCCTTCCAGCGCGGCCGGCGAGAGTTCGTTCTGCCCCTTGGCGCGCGCCAGCGCCAGCGCCTCCTTGACCATCGGATGGCCGATCGAGCGCTCGTTGGGGAACACCTGCGTCACGATCACGCCGCCGCTGGCGCTGCCCAACTGCTTGATGAAGCCCGATGAGGCGTTGTTGGACAGCGTGACAACCTGCGCCGCCGAGCCCGTCGCGCGCAGCGCCTTGACGCCTTCGACCACCGCGGTGCCCGAGCCGATCCACACCACGGCCTGCGCGTTGGCGGCCGTGATCTTCGGCACGATGGCCGCGTAGTCGGGCTTGTCGCGATCGGCCGGCACCGTCACCGCCGGCGTCGCCTTGGCCTTGTTGAAGCCGTTCATCGCGCCTTCGAGCGCGTCCTGGCCGAAGGAGTCGGTCACGTGCACCACCGCGATCCGGCTCACGCCGATGGTGAGCAGGTGCGCGACCGCCTTCTCGGCCTCGCGCTGATAGCTCGAACGCACGTTGAAGACGTGCCTCTGCACCGGCCTGTGCAGCACCATGGCGCCGGTGGAGGGGCCGATCAGCGCCACGTCGTTCTTGTCGAGCCAGGGAATGATGGCCTGCGAATGCGGCGTGCCGCGGCTCATGAAGAGCGCCACCACTTTCTTGTCCTCGATCAGCGCGCGGGCGTTCTCGCTCGCCCGCTTGACGTCGAAGGCGTCGTCCATGCGCAGCACTTCGATTTTTTCGCCGCCGATGCCGCCCTGGGCATTGGCCGCATCGATCACCAACTGCGCGCCGGCGATCGTCTCGTTGACGCTGGCGGCGACCGAGCCGGTCATGCCGGCCGTCTGGCCGATCAGGATCTGGGCGCCGGCGCTCATGGTGCCGAACGCCAGCACGACGGCCGTGCAAAGCACGCGCATCTTGTTCATGGAAGACCTTAGTGAGGAGTGAAAGCGGAAAAGGGAAAAGCGTCTATTTGTTACCGACTGACGCTTTGGTCTTATTCGGGAAAACCCCTGGCTCCCGCCCGGCCATGTGCAGCTTTGCACGAAGCCCGCGCCGGCTTCCTAGAATGTCTGCCCCACCCCCAAGGCACTCATGACACAGGGCTCCATCCGGATTCGCGGTGCACGTCAGCACAATCTCCAGAACCTCGACCTCGATATCCGCACCGGCGAGATGACGGTGGTCACCGGCCCGAGCGGCTCGGGCAAGTCGAGCCTGGTGTTCGACACGCTCTATGCCGAGGGCCAGCGCCGCTATGTCGAAACCTTCTCGGCCTATGCGCGGCAGTTCCTCGATCGCATGGACAAGCCGGCGGTCGACAAGGTGGAGGGCGTGCCGCCCGCCATCGCGATCGACCAGACGAACCCGGTGCGCTCCTCGCGCTCGACCGTCGGCACGATGACCGAGCTCAACGACCACCTCAAGCTGCTGTTCGCGCGCGCGGCGCAGCTGTTCGACCGCGAGACCGCGCTGCCGGTGCGCCACGACTCGCCTGACACCATCTATGCCGAGCTGGCTTCACGTGCGGCTGCGGCCGGCGATCCGCGCGTGGTGCTGACCTTCCCGGTCGAGCTGCCGGCCAGCACCTCGGCCGAGGAGGTGACGCAATGGCTGTCGGCCAGCGGCTTCACGCGCGTGCAGAGCGAGCGCGAGATCGCCACGCCGACCGGGCCGCGCAAGGTGCTGGACGTGGTGGCCGACCGTTTCCGCATGGCCGGCGCCGAACGGGCCCGCGTGATCGAGGCGATCGAGGTCGCGCTCAAGCGCGGCAGCGGACGGCTGACCGTTTACGCGCTCGGGTCGGAGGAGGGCGGCCGCCCCGCCGCCGGGCCGCCCCAAGGCGGGGCAGCCCCCTCGGGGGGCAGCGAACCACACGAAGTGGGGAGCGTGGGGGTCATCTGGAAATTCTCGACCGGGCTGCATTGCCCGGAAAGCGACATCCGCTACGGCGACCCGATCCCGTCGATGTTCTCCTTCAACTCGGCCGTGGGCGCCTGCGAGGTGTGCCGCGGCTTCGGCCGCGTGATCGGCGTCGACCTCGGCCTCGTGATCCCGAACGACAAGCTCACGCTGCGCGCCGGCGCGATCAAGACCATCCAGACGCCGGCCTGGAAGGAAGCGCAGGACGACCTGATGCGCCATGCCGAGGCCGCCGGCATTCCGCGCGACACGCCGTGGAACAAGCTCACGCCCGAGCAGCAGGCCTGGGTGATCGAGGGCTCGCCCAACTGGAAGGGCAAGTGGAACCAGCAGTGGTACGGCGTGCGCCGCTTCTTCGGCTACCTGGAGAGCAAGGCCTACAAGATGCACATCCGCGTGCTCTTGTCCAAGTACCGCAGCTACACGCCGTGCCCCACCTGCGCCGGGGCGCGCCTCAAGCTGGAGAGCCTGTTGTGGCGCATCGGCACGAAGGAAGATGCCGATGCGGTGCTCGAGCCCTCGAAGCGCTTCATGCCGGTCGGCGTGAAGTGGTCGCGCGAGCAGCTGGAGGCGCTGCCGGGACTGTGCCTGCATGACCTGATGCTGCTGCCGATCGAGCGGCTGCGGCGTTTCTTCGACGGCATCGAGAGCCATGGCAACAGCAGCACCGTCAGCGACGGCGACGTGCAGGCCCTCAAGCTGCTCTTCGAAGAAATCACCACGCGCCTGCGCTACCTGCACGACGTCGGCATCGGCTACCTCACGCTCGACCGCCAGAGCCGCACGCTCAGCGGCGGCGAGGTGCAGCGCATCAACCTCACGACCGCGCTCGGCACCTCGCTGGTCAACACGCTGTTCGTGCTCGACGAGCCCAGCATCGGCCTGCATCCGCGCGACATGAACCGCATCACCGAGGCCATGCTGCGCCTGCGCGACGCCGGCAACACGCTGGTGGTGGTGGAGCACGACCCGGCCGTGATGCTGGCCGCCGACCGCGTGATCGACATGGGCCCCGGCCCCGGCGTGCGCGGCGGGCAGATCGTTTTCGACGGCAGCACCGACGCGCTGCGCGACGCCGAGACGCTGACCGGCCAGTACCTCGGCGGGCGCAAGCAGATCGGCATGGGCTTCCGCCGCATGGTGAGCGAGAACACGCCGCGCCTCATCCTCGAAGGCGTGCGCGAGCACAACCTGCAGAACATCACGGTCGAGCTGCCGCTCTCGCGCCTCGTGTGCATCACCGGCGTCAGCGGCTCGGGCAAGTCGACGCTGATCCAGGACGTGCTGGCGCCCGCGCTGATGCGCCATTTCGGCCGCGCGACCGAATCGCCCGGCGCGCACGACCGCATGCTCGGCGCCGATCACCTGAGCGAGGTCGTCTTCGTCGACCAGTCGCCGATCGGCAAGACGGCGCGCTCCAACCCCGCGAGCTACGTCGGCGCCTGGGACGCGATCCGCGAGATCTTCGCCACCGCGGCGCTCTCGCGCCAGCGCGGCTACACCGCATCGAAGTTCAGCTTCAACAGCGGCGACGGGCGCTGCCCGACCTGCGGCGGCTCGGGCTTCGAGCACGTGGAGATGCAGTTCCTCTCCGACGTCTACCTGCGCTGCCCCGATTGCGACGGCAAGCGCTACCGGCCGGAGATCCTCGAGGTGACGATCGAGCGCGCCGAGCGCAGCTTCAACGTCGCCGACGTGCTCGATCTCACCGTGGCCGAGGCCGCCGCTATCTTCGCGAACGACCGCGAGGTGCTGCGCGTGCTGCAGCCGATCGTCGATGTCGGCCTGGACTACGTCAAGCTCGGCCAGCCGGTGCCCACGCTCAGCGGCGGCGAGGCGCAGCGCCTCAAGCTCGCGGGCTTCCTCGCCGAGGCGGCCAAGAACGGCAGCGCGAGCAAGCAGCCGCTGGCGCGCAAGGGCACGCTGTTCCTGTTCGACGAGCCGACCACCGGCCTGCACTTCGACGACATCGCGCGCCTGATGCGCGCGCTGCGCAAGCTGCTCGATGCCGGCCATTCGCTGGTCGTCATCGAGCACAACCTCGACGTCATCCGTGCCAGCGACTGGCTGATCGACCTCGGCCCCGAAGGCGGCGAGGGCGGCGGCCAGGTGGTGGCGGTGGGGACGCCGGAGCAGGTGCGCGAGAACCGCGCCTCGCTCACCGGCGCCGCGCTGCTCGATTACGACCTGGCCGTCGGCCCCGGCGCCTACAAGGTGGCGGAACGCGCGGCGCGCTCGTATGCGGCGCGTGTGCAGCCGGTCGTGGGACGCGATGCGATCCAGATCGTCAACGCGCGCGAGCACAACCTCAAGAACCTCTCGGTCGACATCCCGCGCGGCAAGTTCAGCGTGGTCACCGGCGTCAGCGGCTCGGGCAAGTCCACGCTGGCCTTCGACATCCTGTTCAACGAAGGGCAGCGGCGCTATCTCGAATCGCTCAACGCCTATGCGCGCAGCATCGTGCAGCCGGCCGGGCGGCCGGAGGTCGATGCGGTCTACGGCATTCCGCCGACGGTCGCGATCGAGCAGCGGCTCTCGCGCGGCGGGCGCAAGAGCACGGTCGGCACCACCACCGAGGTCTGGCACTTCCTGCGCCTGCTCTACGTCAAGCTCGGCATCCAGCATTGCATCCACGACGGCGCCGCGGTGCAGCCGCAGACGCCCGACAGCATCGCGGCGCAGCTGCTGAAAAACTTCAAGGGCCAGCACATCGGCCTGCTGGCGCCGCTGGTGAGCAACCGCAAGGGCGTCTACACCGAACTGGCCGACTGGGCGCGCCCGCGCGGCTACACGCACCTGCGGGTGGACGGGGAGTTCCTGCCGACCACCGGCTTTCCCCGCATCGACCGCTTCAAGGAGCACAGCATCGAGCTGCCGGTGGCCAGCCTCGACGTGCTGCCCTCGGAAGAAACCGCGCTGCGCCAGGCGCTGACCCGCGCGCTCGAACACGGCAAGGGCGTGGTGCACGTGCTGAGCGAGCTCACCGGCCTGCGCGGCGCCATGATGGCGAACGCGCCGACCGGCGGCATCGGCCGCGCGCATGTGTTCTCCACGCTGCGCGCCTGCCCGGTCTGCAGCACCAGCTATGCGGAGCTCGATCCGCGCCTCTTCTCCTACAACAGCAAGCACGGCTGGTGCCCCGACTGCGTGGGCACCGGCGTCAAGCTCACCAAGGAACAGCGGAAGGTCTACGACGATTCGGTGATGGCCGACGACAAAAAGGGGCGTGAGCAGACCTTTGCGGAGCCCGAGGCCGAGGACGTGGGCGACGTGGGGTGCCCGACTTGTGAGGGGACGCGGCTGAATGCGACGGCGCGGGCGGTGTTGTTCGGCGCCGGCGGCGAGGGCGGTATCGGCATCACCCAGCTCGCGCGCATGAGCGTCACCGACATTCGCATCTGGTTCGAGCACCTGGCATTGACCGGTCGCCAGGCGGAAATCGCACGCGACCTGGTGCCCGAGATCAGAAGCCGCCTCGAGTTCCTCGAAGAAGTGGGCCTCGGCTACCTCACGCTGGACCGCGGCGCGCCGACGCTTTCGGGCGGCGAGGCGCAGCGCATTCGTCTCGCGGCGCAGCTCGGCAGCAACCTGCAGGGCGTGTGCTATGTGCTCGACGAACCCACCATCGGGCTGCACGCGCGCGATAACCAGATTCTGCTGGACGCATTGCACAAGCTGGGCGACAAGGGCAACACCCTGGTGGTGGTCGAGCACGACGAGGACACCATCCGCCGCGCCGACCACATCATCGACATCGGCCCCAGCGCCGGCAAGCGCGGCGGCCGGCTGGTCGCCGAGGGCTCGGTCGCCGATCTCGAGCGCGCGGGCGATTCGCAGACCGGCCGCTATCTGCGCGATGCGATCAGGCATCCCCTGCAGCCGCGGCGCCCGGTGCCGGCGCCCGAGCCCGGCGCGCCCGACTGGCTGACCGTGCGCGGCGCCGACCTGCACAACCTGCAGGAGGTCACCGTCTCGCTGCCGCTGCATCGGCTGGTCGCGGTCACGGGCGTCAGCGGCTCGGGCAAGTCGACGCTGGCGCGCGACGTGCTGCTGGCCAACGTGTACGCGGTCGTGGTCCAGCGCATGACCAAGGCCGGCCGCGACGCCGACGCCGTGGGCAAGCGCCCGGCCTGGGCGGGCTGCAAGGGTGTCGAGGGCTACGAGACCATCGACCGCGTGCTTGAGGTCGACCAGACTCCGATCGGCAAGACGCCGCGCAGCTGCCCGGCCACCTACATCGGCTTCTGGGACACCATCCGCAAGCTCTTCGCCGACACGCTGGAGGCCAAGGCGCGCGGCTACGGGCCGGCGCGCTTCAGCTTCAACACCGGCGAAGGCCGCTGCCCCGGCTGCGAGGGCGCCGGCGTGCGCACCATCGAGATGAGCTTCCTGCCCGACGTCAAGGTGCCCTGCGAGGTCTGCCACGGCGCGCGCTTCAGTCCCGAGACATTGGCCGTCAGCTGGCGCGGCAAGAGCATCGGCGACGTGCTGCAGATGGAGGTCGACGAGGCCGTCGAGTTCTTCGCCGCCATGCCCAACATCAGCCATCCGCTGCAACTGCTCAAGGACGTGGGGCTGGGCTACCTCACGCTGGGCCAGCCCTCGCCGACGCTGTCGGGCGGCGAGGCGCAGCGCATCAAGCTGGTGACCGAGCTCAGCAAGGTGCGCGACGACGTCACACGCCGCGGCAACAAGGCGCCGCACACGCTCTACGTGCTCGACGAGCCCACCGTCGGCCTGCACATGGCCGACGTCGAGAAGCTGATCCATGTGCTGCACCGGCTGGTGAACGGCGGCCACAGCGTGGTGGTGATCGAGCACGACCTCGATGTGATCGCCGAGGCCGACTGGCTGATCGACCTCGGCCCCGAAGGCGGCAACGGCGGCGGGCGCGTGGTCGCGGCGGCGCCGCCCGAGGAGGTGGTCAAGCTGCGCACGCACACCGGCGTGGCGCTGGCGCCGGTGCTGGCGCGCGGCGCCGGCCGGCATGAAGTGCTGACGCTGCCCGTGCCGGCGCCGGCGGCCGTGCCGGTCCGGGCGCGCAAGGAAGCCTGATGCGGACCGTCTACAACGACCAGCACGTGCTGCACCACGGCAAGGTGGAGATGTTCCGCGGCGAGCTGGTGCCCTGCTTCGAGGTGCCGGCGCGAGCGGACTACGTGCTGCGCGAGCTGAAGGAGCGCGGGCTCGGCCCGATCGAAGGCCCTGCCGATTTCGACGACGCGGCCATCGCGCGCGTCCATGCGCCGCGCTATCTCGAATTCCTTGCCGGCGCCTGGGACGAATGGGTCGCGCTCGCTCCTGCCAACGCGGCCCGCGATGCGCTGCCCTCGTACTGGCCGATCCGTACCTTTCGCTCCGACGTGCTGCCGGCGAGCTTCCCGGCGCGCCTGGGCTTGTTCTCGTACGACTCGGGCTCGCCGCTCACCGCAGGCACCTGGACCGCGGCGCGGGCCGGTGCCGGCTGTGCGCTCTCCGCCGCGGCGCACGTGCTGCGCGGCGAGCGCGCCGCCTTCGCGCTCACGCGTCCGCCGGGCCATCACGCGGGCGCCGACTTCTTCGGCGGCTACTGCTTCCTCAACAACGCGGCGATCGCGGCCCAGGCGCTGCGCGACGCCGGCGTCGAACGGGTCGCGGTGCTGGACATCGACTACCACCACGGCAACGGCACGCAAGCCATCTTCTACGAGCGCGCCGACGTGCAGTTCACCAGCATCCACGGTGACCCGCACACCGAGTACCCCTACTACCTGGGCTATGCCGACGAAGAAGGCGCCGGCGCGGGGCAGGGCTTCAACCGCAACCTGCCGCTTGCGCGCGGCACCGGCTTCGCGCGCTGGCGCGAGGCGCTGGCCGACGCACTGCGCGGCATCGCGGACTTCCGGGCGGGCGCGCTGGTGGTATCGCTCGGGCTCGATACCTTCGAGGGCGATCCGATCGCCGGCTTCACGCTCGCCACGCCCGACTACCTGCGCATCGGCGAAGACCTGGCATGCGCCGGCCTGCCGACCGTGTTCGTGTTCGAGGGCGGCTATGCGGTCGCCGAGGTCGGCACCAACGCTGTCAACGTGCTCGACGGCTTCATGCAGCGCGCGGGCTGAGCGGCGGCGCTGACGCCTGCGCGACCCGCCCCGGGGTGAAACCCGATTGCCCTCGCGAGGCGCGCGCTGCCAAATGGCGGCCCCTGCAATCCGGAGCCCGCCTCATGTTTCGTCGTTCTCTCTTGTGTCTCGCCCTGCTCGGTTTCGCGGCCACCGCCGCCCATGCGCAGGCCTTCCCGAGCCGGCCCATCAAGCTGGTGATCGCCTTTCCCGCGGGCGGCCCGACCGACATCACGATGCGGCAGCTGGCCGAGAACGCCTCGAAGATCATCGGCCAGCAGATCGTGGTCGAGAACAAGCCCGGTGCCGGCGGCACGCTGCCCGCACAGGCGCTGCAAACCGCGCCTGCCGACGGCTACACCATCGCGCAGATCCCGCTCGGCGTATTCCGCCTGCCCTACACGACCAAGATCAACTGGGATCCGGTCAAGGACATCAGCTACGTGATCAACGTCACCGGCTACGCCTTCGGCATCGCGGTGCCGGCCGACAGCCCGATCAAGAACTGGAACGATTTCGTCGCCTACGCCAAGGCCAACCCGGGCAAGCTCACCTACGGCTCGACCGGCACCATGACCAGCCCGCACCTGACCACCGAGCTGATCGCGCAGCAGCTCGGCATCCAGCTGCAGCACGTGCCCTACAAGGGCAGCGCCGACCTGGCGCAGGCGGTGCTCGGCAACCACCTGATGGCAATCGCCGATTCGACCGGCTTCGCGCCGCTGGTGGAATCTGGCAAGCTGCGCGTGCTCAACACCTGGGGCGAGAAGCGACTGGCCAAGTTCCCCGATGCGCCGACCTTGAAGGAGCTGGGCCTGGACATCGTGCAGAACTCGCCCTTCGGCATCGGCGCGCCCAAGGGCACGTCGCCCGAGGTGGTGAAGAAGCTGCACGATGCCTTCAAGCAGGCGATGGAAGAGCCCAGCTATGTGGCCTCGCTGGGCCGCTACGACATGCTGCCGATGTACATGAGTTCCAGCGACTACGCGAAGTTCGCCCAGACCACCTTCACGCGCGAGAAGGCGCTGGTCGAGAAGCTGGGGCTCGCCAAGCCGCAGTGAAGGTCCCGTGACGGAATCGCTGCACGTCGTCTGCCCGCATTGCCACACGACCAACCGTGTGCGCAGCGCGCAATTGGGGAGCGCGCCCGACTGCGGCAACTGTCACAAGCCGCTGTTCGTCGGCCACTCCACCGCGCTGGACGAAGCCGCCTTCGACCGCCATGTCGGCCGCAACGAGATCCCGGTGCTGGTCGATTTCTGGGCGCCGTGGTGCGGCCCCTGCATCCAGATGGCACCCGCCTTCGAGCAGGCCGCAGCCCAGCTCGAGCCGCAGTTCCGCCTGGCCAAGGTCGACACCGAAGCCGTGCCGGCGCTGGGTGCGCGCTTCGGCATCCGCAGCATTCCGACCTTGGCGCTTTTCAGTGGCGGACGCGAGGTCGCGCGCCAGGCCGGCGCGATGGGCACGGCCGACATCATCCGATGGACGGAGGCGCAACTGCAGCGCTGATGCAACAATCCGGGCTTCCTTTGGAGGGGAAGCCAGATGCCTGAAGATGCGCGTCCGAATCGCCGGATACGGATTCACTTGGCCTTGACCGTTCTCGCGCTGCTCGCAGGCAGCGCGGCGGCGCAGGCGCCGCAAGCCGCCGAGCAAGGCGAACTCGCCAACCATCCTTGGGTCATGCCGCCGCCCAACTGGTCGCCCGAGGCCTACTTCACCAACCTCAGGGATGGCGCCCAGCTCGAGTCGCCCTTCGTCGCGCGCTTCGGCCTCTCGATGCGTGGCATCGTGCCGGCCGGCAAGACCGCGGGCCAGGCCGGGCATCACCACCTGCTCATCAACCAGCCGCTGCCGCTCGACTTCAAGAAGCCGCTGCCTTTCACCGACCAGTACATCCATTTCGGCAAGGGCCAGATGGAGACCGTGGTCGATCTGCCGCCGGGCACGTATTCGCTGCGCCTGGTGCTGGCCGACCAGGGGCACATTCCGTACTTCGTCTACAGCAAGCCGCTGAAGCTCACGGTCAGCAAGCAGAACAAGGGCGTTGCGCCGGCCAGCGTGGTGGGTGAGCCGCGCATCGAGATCCTCAGTCCGGCCGATCGCAGCACCGTGCAGCTGCCGTTGCGCGTGCAGCTGCATGCGAGCGGCTACAACGTGTCGCATGCCGCGCCGAAGCTGCCGGACACGGGCCACTTCCGCCTGACGCTGGAACGCCCGGGGCAGAAGGCCGAAGTCATCGAGCTCGACCGCGGGCAGACCGAGCTCTGGCTGAATCCGCCCAAGGGCAGCTACAGCGCGCGGCTCGAACTGCTGAACAACGCGGACGGAAAGCCGATGGCGCGCCAGAAGCCGGTCGCGTTCAGCGTGCCTTGAGCAACTACCGGCTTGCCCGGCTTTCGAGCACGGCGGCCGCCACTTCCGCGAAGCCCGCGCCGCGCTCGCCAGTGCTGATGTAGCGCGGCAGGGCCGACAGCTGCGGCTCGAAGCGGCGGATGTTGGCCACGCCCACGCTGTGCGGGAAGCGCTCGAACATCAGCACGTCGTTGGTCGAGTCGCCCACGTAGGCCCAGCGATCGAGCTCGGCCCTCAGGTCGCAGCCGAAGAGCTCGCGCACGATCCAGCAGGCGCCGACCCACTTGTTGTGGTCGCCGAACCAGCCGTTGATGTGGATCGAGCTCACCGTCGCGTTCATGCCTTCGGCACGCATGATCTGCGCCGCCTGCGCGATCTGCGCTTCGTCGAGATGGGCAAACTCGCTGTGGTCGATCGCGATGTCGGTCTCGCGGCCTGGAGAGTCGGTGGCGCGCCTGGCGCCCGGCACTTCGCGCTCGACGCGCGCCAGGGCCTGCTGCATGCGCGCGAAGTTGGCAGCGCGCGTCGCGGCATCCTGCCGATATCGCTTGTCGAGCGCGCCCGACGACGAGGCCGCGAGCGCGACCGCGCCGTTCTCCGCCACCATCGCATCGACCGGCCAGACCGGCGCGAAGGGCTCGCACCAGCCGACCGATCGGCCGGTGATCGCGACCACGGGCAGGCCGGCCGCCTTCAGGTCGTGCAGCGCCTGCAGCGCATCGGGCGTGATGGCGCCCTCGGTGGTCAGGGTGTCGTCGATGTCGGTAAGGACGCCTGCGATCCGCCGGCGATCTTCAGCGGGCCATGCGCTCAGTGGGAGCATCAACCGGCCGTTTGAAGTGCAAGCCCCGCATGCTCGCGCAGCGGATGGAAATGGATCTTCGGAAAGCGCTCCTGCGCCAGCCGCACGTCGTAGGGCGAGGTGCACAGGTAGGCCAGCGTGTCGGCCGCGTCGCGCGCCATGCGGGCTGGATAGGCGTCGGTGAAGGCGCGCAGCTCGGCCGGCGTGTCGGCCGTGATCCAGCGGGCGCCGGTGTACTGACAGCCTTCGAGCCGCACGTCGGCGTCGTACTCGGTCTTCAGCCGGTGCTGCACCACTTCGAACTGCAGCTGTCCGACAGCGCCCAGCAGCATCGGCCCGCCGACCTCGGGCCGGAACACCTGGATCGCGCCTTCCTCGCCGAGCTGGGCCAGGCCCTGCTGCAGCTGCTTGGTGCGCAGCGGGTTCTTGAGGATCACGGTCATGAAGAGCTCGGGCGCGAAGAAGGGCAGGCCGGTGAACTGCAGCGAGGCGCCGTCGGTGATGGTGTCGCCCAGCTGCACGCCGCCGTGGGTGGTGAAGCCGACGATGTCGCCCGCATAGGCCTCTTCCACCGCCTCGCGGCGCTGGCTCATGAAGGTCACGACGCTGGTCGGGCGCAGCTCCTTCGCGGTGCGCTGCACCTTGAGCTTCATGCCCGGCGTGTACTTGCCCGAGGCCATGCGCACGAAGGCGATGCGGTCGCGGTGGTTGGCGTCCATGTTGGCCTGCACCTTGAACACCACGCCGGCGAAGTCCTTGTCCTCGGGCTGGATCTCGCGCACCACCGGCTGCCGGTTGACCAGCGTGGTGCTGGTGCGCGGCTGCGGCGGCGGCGCGAGGTCGACCAGCGCATCGAGCACTTCCATCACGCCGAAGTTGTTGACGCCGGAGCCGAAGAACACCGGCGTCAGCCTGCCGGCAAGGAAGGCCTCGCGGTCCCAGGTGGGCGAGGCGCCGGTGGCGAGCTCCATGCTCTCCATGGCGGTGTCGAACTCGTGACCGAAGCGCTTCTGCAGCGCTTCGCGCTCGGCCAGCGGCATGGCTTCGAAATCCTGCGGCAGCCGCTCGCTGCCCGATTCGAACACCGTCATCGCCTGCGTGCGCAGGTTCACGATGCCGCCGAAGCTCTTGCCCTGACCCACCGGCCAGGTCATCGGCACGCAGGGCATGCCGAGCTCGCGCTCGATCTCGTCGAGCAGCTCCAGCGGCTCGCGCACCTCGCGGTCCATCTTGTTGACGAAGGTGATGATGGGCGTGTCGCGCTGGCGGCAGACCTCGATCAGCCGGCGCGTCTGCGCCTCGACGCCGTTGGCTGCGTCGATCACCATCAGGGCGGAATCGACCGCGGTCAGCACGCGGTAGGTGTCTTCGGAGAAGTCCTTGTGGCCGGGCGTGTCGAGCAGATTGATCACGTGCTCGCGGTAGACCATCTGCATCACCGAGCTGGCCACCGAGATGCCGCGCTGCTTCTCGATCTCCATCCAGTCGGAGGTGGCGTGGCGCGTCGCCTTGCGCGCCTTCACCGAGCCGGCGATCTGGATCGCACCGGAGAACAGGAGCAGCTTCTCGGTCAGCGTGGTCTTGCCGGCGTCGGGGTGGGAAATGATCGCGAAGGTGCGACGGCGGCGGGTTTCGGAGGCGAAGGACATGGGGGTGAACGCGGGGCGCGCTCACGGGCGCGGGCGGCAGGGCAAAGGGCGCGATTTTACTCGGCACACCGCTTTGCGCCCGCCAGCAAAAAGGCCGCCGCACAATGGTGCGCGGCGGCCCTGGAGGACGGCTCGGACTCAGTCGACCAGGTCGATGTGAATCTGACCCTTGCTCAGGTTGTCGCGAGCGCCGACCACCGCGAAGATCCTGCCGCTCCCGATGGCGAAATAGTTGCTTCCTCCATACGTCATGCCGTAGAGCCCGGTCAGGACGGGCGAGGGGGCCAAGGTGCTCGTGTGGACCAGCGTCAATCCGTCCGGCGTCGACTCCGTATGCGTGTAGTCATTGCCGTTGACGAGGTCAACGATGCCCCACTGCCCGGTATTGCTGCCGCCACGTGCGGTGAATACAGCCGGGAGAGCAGCACTGGGCAGGCCGATGCGGAACTGGGATGGCCTGCTGGAGTCGCCGGCAAGACCGGCCGCCAGGTAGACGCTGGTGCCCCCGATCTGGGCCAGCACGAAAGCCCCGGTATTGGCGGCGTTCGCGTCGTCCACGAAGGTCCATCGGCCAGGCTCGTTCGAGTCTGCCGAAATGGTGTAGGCGCGAAGCGAAGCAGCCGGGCAGTTGGCGATCGTGTAGAACGTGAAGTCCGCGCACCGCTTGATCTTGGTTCCGGTGCTGGCGATCTGCATCGCCCCAATGTCGGATTGACCGACACCCTGCACGAAATCGATTCCAAGCCGGTTGAAGTTCCCATCGAGCTGCGCCTGGTCCAGGACGAACGCCCGCGCGGCCACAAAGCTCTGCACGGTGTAGGCGGTCGAGCCGCCAAACGGCGGCGGGGTCAGTGGGAAGGTGCCCACCACGCCATCGGTGGTGACGCGGAAGCGCGCTGTATTTGTCACCGCGGCTGTGCGCGTGTTGGCAAAGACGTAGGTCCCCGCTTCAGTCACGTCTGGACTGAAACTGCCGGAGGCGTCGGAGTCGCCCGAGGTGCTGTTGCTGAGCGTGTAGGTGCTCGAGTCGAAATCCAGGCTGAGCTTCGCGCGCGAGCCGTTGGTCGCATAGACCTAGTAGCTGCCGTTGCGCGGATCACCGGCGGGCAGGGTGAAGGTCAGCGTCTTGTTGAGCACGGCATCGGCACCGGCAGATGCCTTCAAGGTCAGCGTGGTGGCAGCGGCGGCGGATTTGACCAGCCCGGCACGCCACTGCGTGGTGGAACTGCTGGCGCCGCGAAGTTGCACGTTGTCGCCGCTGCTGGTCCAAGTGGTGGCTGCGCTTGCTGCGACTTCCACGACATCGCCCGCCTGTATGGCATAGCTGTCCGTGCCTGACGGTGAAACGCCGTTGATGCGGACCGTCAAGACGAGCGGCTTTACTTGCTCCGCGGCAGCGGCAATGCTGCCTCCCCCACCCCCACCCCCACCCCCACCCCCGCCGCCACCACCGCCGCAGCCACTCGCCGCGAGAACCACCGCGACCGCCGCTGCGGTCGCTATCAGACGCAAGACCTTCATCTCAGTTCCTCAATGTTAGAAAGGCGCGCCCACGGCACGCCCCTTAGTTGTCGTTACGTCACAACAGATGCGTAACGAACGGAAACGTAACATAAACGGAGGTCGTGTGCGTGGCCGATCTGCTCCCTCCATTTGGGGAGAAACCCGAAAGCCGCCCGACGCGTCCTGGATTCAAAGGTGTTGGCTGGGGCGCGCGCTGACTTGAGCAGGGTTGCGTAGAATCTATCCACCGAGGAGCGTTGCAGCGCCGCCAGGCGTGAGGCTCGGACCCCATCGCAACCACGCTCACCCGCTGTTCTCGCGGTGAGTCTCATCCCCCGAAGGCAGCGGCATCATTCAAACTTGTTTTGGAGTCCACATGAGCGCCGTTCTCAAGCCCACCGCCGACCAGGCCATCGCCGATCTCTCCCTTGCCGCCTGGGGCCGCAAGGAAATCCGCATCGCGGAAACCGAAATGCCCGGCCTGATGGCCATTCGCGAAGAGTTCGCCAAGAGCCAACCCCTGAAGGGCGCACGCATCACCGGCTCGCTGCACATGACGATCCAGACCGCGGTGCTGATCGAAACCCTGCAGGCGCTGGGCGCCACCGTGCGCTGGGCCTCGTGCAACATCTTTTCGACCCAGGACCACGCGGCTGCCGCCATCGCAGCCACCAACACGCCGGTGTTCGCGATCAAGGGCGAGTCGCTGGAAGACTACTGGGACTACACGCACCGCATCTTCGACTTCGGTCCCAAGGGCTCGGCCGGCGAAGGCCCGAACATGATCCTGGACGACGGCGGCGACGCCACCCTGCTGATGCATCTGGGCCAGCGTGCCGAGAAGGACCAGAGCGTGCTGGCCAACCCGACCAGCGACGAAGAGCGCATCCTCTACACAGCGATCAAGGCCAAGCTGGCCGTCGATGCGACCTGGTACACGCGCAAGTCGGCCGAGATCATCGGCGTGACCGAAGAAACCACCACCGGCGTGCACCGCCTGAACGAGATGAGCGCCAAGGGGACCTTGCTGTTCCGCGCCATCAACGTCAACGACTCGGTGACCAAGAGCAAGTTCGACAACCTCTACGGCTGCCGCGAGTCGCTGGTGGACGGCATCAAGCGCGCCACCGACGTGATGATCGCCGGCAAGGTGGCCTGCGTGGCCGGCTACGGCGACGTGGGCAAGGGCTCGGCCCAGGCCCTGCGCGCGCTGAGTGCCCAGGTGTGGGTGACCGAGATCGACCCCATCAACGCGCTGCAGGCCGCGATGGAAGGCTACAAGGTCGTCACCATGGAGTACGCTGCCGACAAGGCCGACATCTTCGTGACCACCACCGGCAACCGCGACGTGATCCGCCACGAGCACATGGCCGCGATGAAGGACCAGGCGATCGTCTGCAACATCGGCCATTTCGACAACGAGATCGCCGTCGCCTCGCTCGAGAAGTACGAGTGGGAAGAGATCAAGCCGCAGGTCGATCACATCACCTTCCCCGACGGCAAAAAGATCATCCTGCTGGCCAAGGGCCGCCTGGTGAACCTGGGCTGCGGCACGGGCCACCCGAGCTTCGTGATGTCCTCCTCCTTCGCCAACCAGACCATCGCCCAGATCGAGCTCTTCACCAAGCCCGACGCCTACCAGGCCGGCAAGGTCTACGTGCTGCCCAAGCATCTCGACGAGAAGGTCGCGCGCCTGCACCTGAAGAAGGTCGGCGCGATGCTGACCGAGCTGACCGACGAGCAGGCCGCCTACATCGGCGTGAACAAGAACGGCCCCTACAAGCCGGACACCTACCGCTATTGAGCTGAGCGCGTGCGCGCCGATCAGTTGCTCGTCGAACGCGGCCTCGCCGCCTCGCGCTCGCAGGCCGTGCGGCTGATCGCGGGCGGCCTGCGCTGGCGCGACGGCACGACCTGGCGCGTGGTCGGCAAGAACCGCGACGAGGTGCCGGAGACGGCCGAACTCGAGCTCGTCGATGCCGCCGAGGCCCGCTACGTCTCGCGCGGCGGGCTCAAGCTCGAAGGCGCGCTCGCCGCGACCGGCATCGATGTGCACGGCAAGCGCTGCCTCGATGTCGGCCAGTCGACCGGCGGCTTCACCGACTGCCTGCTGCAGCGCGGTGCCGAGCATGTGGTGGGCGTGGACGTGGGCCATGGCCAGCTGCATGCACGGATACGCGATGATGCGCGCGTGACCGCGGTCGAAGGCGTCAATGCGCGCACGCTCGACGCGTCGGCCTGGGCCGATGCCTCGCCCGGCTGCACGCATTTCGATCTGATCGTCGGCGATCTCTCGTTCATCTCGCTGACGCTGGTGCTGCCCGCGCTGATACCGTTGCTGACACCGGCCGCTGAACTTCTGATGCTGGTCAAGCCTCAATTCGAACTGCAGCCTGGACAGGTCGGCAAGGGCGGCATCGTGCGCGATGCGGCGCTTTTTGCGGTGGTCGAACAGCGCCTGCGCGCAGCGTGCGCGGAGCTCGGCCTGCGCGTTGCAGCGTGGTTCGACAGTCCGATCACGGGCGGCGACGGCAACCGCGAATTCTTCATCCATGCCGTTCGTGCGAACGGCCAACCAGGAGCCGGCCGTGCGCCTTCCGTTGAGCTTTGAATTCTTTCCACCGAAGACGCCCGAAGGCGCGGCCAAGCTGCGCACCGTGCGCCAACAGCTCTACGTGCGGCAGCCCGAGTTCTGCTCTGTGACCTATGGTGCCGGCGGTTCCACGCACGAAGGCACCTTCGGCACGGTGCGCGAGATCCTCGGCGAAGGCGTCGATGCGGCCTGCCATTTCTCCTGCATCGGTGCCACGCGCAGCACGGTGCGCGAGCAACTGGCGGAGCTCAAGGCCATGGGCGTCAAGCGCCTGGTCGCGCTGCGCGGCGACCTGCCGAGCGGCTACGGCATGGGCGGTGAATTCCACTATGCGAGCGATCTCGTCGCCTTCATCCGCGAACAGACCGGCCGCGATTTCCACATCGAGGTTGCCTGCTATCCCGAAGTGCATCCGCAGGCGCGCTCGCCCGAAGCGGACCTGCAGGCCTTCGCGGGCAAGGTGCATGCGGGCGCCGACTCGGCGATCACGCAGTACTTCTTCAGCCCCGAGGCCTACTTCCGCTTCGTCGATGAGGCACGCAAGCTGGGGCTCGCGACGCCGATCGTGCCGGGCGTGATGCCGATCACGAGCTCGACCCAGCTGATGCGTTTTTCCGATGCCTGTGGCGCCGAGATCCCGCGCTGGATCCGGCTGCGGCTGCAGGGCTTCGGCGATGACACGGCCTCGATCAAGGCCTTCGGCCTCGACGTGGTGACCGAGCTCTGCGCGCGCCTGGCCGGCGGCGGCGCGCCGGCGATCCACTTCTACACAATGAACCAGTCGGTGGCGACGCTCGCGTTGCTGGAGCGGCTGGGCTGGGACGAATGAGGTCGCGCCGCCTCGGCGGCCGGCTGGCGCTCGTCGTCGCGGCGGTCTGGCTGGCGGGTTGCACCACGCAGCCCCCCTCGTCCTCGCCGAGCGAAGGCGCGCAGGGATTGCGGCCTCTGGCGCGGCAGCCCGCACTGCCGCCCGGCGCGCCGCCGCGTTCGCAGGTGCCGTCGGTGCGCTATGACCTCGCGGGGCCGGGTGCCGACGAATTGCCGGACGATGGCGCGCCGGGCGACGACGGTCTGCGAGAAATCTATGAACGCGGCGGCGCCTCCTGGTACGGCATCCAGTTCCACCAGCGCAAGACCGCGAACGGCGAGCGCTTCGACATGACCGCCATGACGGCCGCGCACAAGACGCTGCCCTTCAACACCCGCATCTGCGTGCGCAGCCTGGTGAACGGGCGCGAGGTGCTGGTCCGCATCAACGACCGCGGGCCTTATGCGTCGGGCCGCATCATCGACTTGAGCCGTGCAGCGGCCGAGGCGATCGGCATGCTGGGGATGGGCATCAAGCAGGTCGCGTTGTCGATCATGGACAAGAACGGCGCGCGCTGTGCCGGCGCGGTGGTCGAGGCGAATGGGGCGGATGCGACGCCGGTTGTCACCACCGCGCCTGCCAAGAAGCCCGCGGCCCGGAAGAGCCGCGAAGTGCCGCCGCTCCTGCTGCGCTGAGCGCGCCCGGCGGTCGGCTCAGCCGCCGCTCTCGAGCGAGGAGGTGGCGTGGCGATCCTGCCCGAGGCGCTGCGCCATCTGCGGCAACGCGGGCTCGAGCAGCGCCTTCAGCGTGTAAGGCGGATTGATCAGGAACATGCCGCTTGCGGGCAGGCCCGGCCGGTGCGTGGCGCCCGAGGCATCGGTC
This sequence comes from Variovorax paradoxus, assembly GCF_018614955.1. Classification (GTDB taxonomy): domain Bacteria; phylum Pseudomonadota; class Gammaproteobacteria; order Burkholderiales; family Burkholderiaceae_C; genus Variovorax; species Variovorax paradoxus_J. Next base: position 88,181 of record NZ_JAGGNV010000020.1, on the reverse strand, counting down.
ACGATCTTGCTCGACTTCACCGTCAGCGTCGCGTGCAGCCAGGACTTGCCGGCCTTGGTGGCCAGCGTCTTGAGCCGGCGCGGCAGGTCGTGCGCCTCGGGCCGCGGAATGATCGGGTACCACACGGCATAGGTGCCCGTCGCGAAACGCTTGAGCGCCGCGCTCACGAAGTCGAGCACGCGTGCGTAGTCGCTCTTGATCTCGTAGCTCGGATCGCACAGCACCAGCGCACGGCGCGAGGGGGGCGGCAGGAACTTGGTCGCGCTGCCGAAGCCGTCCTCGCGCAGCACGGCGATCTGGCGCCCGGCCTCGAGCTGCGCGATGTTGGCGTCGAGGGTGTGCGCGTCGGTCGGGTGCAGCTCGAAGAGCTTGAGCTTGTCGTGCTCGCGCAGCAGGTGGTGCGTGATGAAGGGCGAGCCGGGGTAGATCCGCGCGCCGCCCTTGGGGTTGAAGTCGCGCACCACTGCGAGGTAGCGCGCGAGCGCATCGGGCAGCGGTGTCGTCTTGGCGTCCTTCGCCTCGGAGAGAAGACGCAACACACCCTCGGCCGCCTCGCCGCTGGTGCCGGCGTAATCGCCGTCGAGCCGGTAGAGACCGGCGCCGGCGTGCGTGTCGACCACCGTCAGGGCGGCCTCTTTTTCGAGCAGGTGCTCGAGCGTGGCGATCAGCACCGTGTGCTTGAGCACGTCGGCGTGGTTGCCGGCATGGAAGGCGTGGCGGTAGCTGAACATGGCTCGATGGTAACGGTCTGGCGCGACGGATTGGGGCAGGATTGCCCTGTCGGGGCCATTCTTCGTATAATCGCAGGCTTCGCAGCGCTTTTTGTGGCCCCGCGGCGAAGCTTCAAAACCCCACCTAAGAGATTCCCGCCAGAGGAACGCCGACCGTGGAAAAGGGCCCGCCAAACCTTCCTTTGCAGGAAAACTCATGACCAAAACGTTCAGCGCCAAGCCCGCTGACGTGACGCACGAGTGGTTTGTGATTGACGCGACCGACAAGGTCCTCGGACGAGTAGCCAGCGAAGTTGCTCTCCGTTTGCGCGGCAAACACAAGGCCATTTACACGCCTCACGTCGATACCGGTGACTTCATCGTCATCATCAACGCAGCCCAGCTGCGCGTCACCGGCGCCAAGCCGATCGACAAGATCTACTACCGTCACTCGGGCTACCCTGGCGGCATCACGGCCACCAACTTCCGCGACATGCAAGCCAAGCATCCGGGCCGCGCCCTGGAAAAGGCCGTCAAGGGCATGCTGCCCAAGGGCCCGCTCGGCTACGCGATGATCAAGAAACTCAAGGTGTACGGCGGCGCAGAGCACCCGCATACCGCCCAACAGCCCAAAGTGCTGGAACTGTAAGGAGCCTTGAGAATGATTGGTGAATGGAACAATGGCACCGGCCGTCGCAAATCGAGCGTCGCCCGTGTGTTCATGAAAAAAGGTACCGGCAAGATCACGGTCAATGGCAAGGACATCCAGGCCTATTTCGGCCGCGAGACGTCGATCATGATCGCGAAGCAGCCGCTGTTCTTGACGAACAATGTCGAAGCCTTCGACATCATGGTCAACGTGGCGGGCGGCGGCGAATCGGGCCAGGCCGGCGCGACGCGCCACGGCATCACCCGCGCGCTGATCGACTACGACGCGACGCTCAAGCCGGTGTTGAGCCAGGCCGGCTTCGTGACGCGCGATGCGCGCGAGGTCGAGCGCAAGAAGGTCGGTCTGCATTCCGCACGCCGCCGCAAGCAGTTCTCGAAGCGCTGATCGCCCTTTGGGCTTATCGCTCGCACTGTCAAAAAGCCGCCTTCGGGCGGCTTTTTGCTGATTGAAGTAGCATCACCTTCATTGGCCGCGCGTTCGGCCCCACAGGAGTCCTGCCACATGAGTGCCGTTGCCGAAAACATCCAGCCCCAAATGCCCGAGCCGATCGTCTTCACTGACAGCGCGGCCGCCAAGGTGGCCGACCTGATCGCCGAAGAGGGCAACCCCGACCTCAAGCTGCGCGTGTTCGTGCAGGGCGGCGGCTGCTCCGGTTTCCAGTACGGTTTCACCTTCGATGAAATCACCAACGAGGACGACACGACCATGACCAAGAACGGCGTGTCGCTCCTGATCGATGCCATGAGCTACCAGTATCTGGTCGGCGCCGAGATCGACTACAAGGAAGATCTGCAGGGCGCCCAGTTCGTGATCAAGAACCCGAACGCCACCAGCACCTGCGGCTGCGGATCGAGCTTCTCGGCCTGATACCGTCACACGCTGCCAAAGAGCCGCCTCCGGGCGGCTTTTTGCTGCCTGCCGTTTTCCAGCCTTTCAGGCCGGATAGATGGCGCCGAGCACGCGCGCGCCGCGGGCGCCGGTCACGCTGGCGAGGTTGCCGGATTCGCCGCGCATCGTGCTGCGCGCCAGCCAGGCGAAGGCTGCCGCCTCGACCTGCTGAGGCGGCAAGCCGCGGTCGGCGGACGAAACCACCTTCACGGCAGGCAGCAGCGCCTGCAGGCGGGCCAGCAGGTGGTGATTGAGCGCGCCGCCGCCGCAGACGATCAGCAGCTGGCTGCTGGCGCCATGGCGCTGCAGATCCGCCGCGCAGACCGTCGCGGTCAGCTCGGCCAGGGTTGCCTGCACGTCGGCCGGTGCGGCCGCCGAGGTGCCCAGATGCGAGGCCAGCCAGGTCGGATTGAACAGGTCCCGCCCGGTGCTCTTGGGCGGTGCCTTGGCGAAGTAGGCGTCGGCCCGAAGGCGCAAGAGCAGGTCGGGCAGCACCCGGCCGCTGGCGGCCCACTGGCCGGCATGGTCGAAGGGCTGGCCGATGTGGCTCTGGCACCAGTGGTCGAGCAGCGCGTTGCCCGGCCCGCAATCGAAGCCGAGCACCGTGCCGCTGCCGGCCGGCAGCAGGCTCAGATTGGAGATGCCACCGATGTTCAGCACGGCGACGGCCTGGTCGTCGCGCGCGAACAGCGCCCGATGAAAAGCGGGCACCAGCGGCGCGCCCTGGCCACCGGCTGCGAGGTCGCGGCTGCGGAAATCGGCCACCACCCGGATGCCCGTGAGCTCCGCGATCAGCGAAGGATTGTTGATCTGCAGCGTGTAGCCGACCTCGTCGAACTCGCCCGGCCGGTGGCGCACCGTCTGGCCGTGCGCACCGATGGCCGTCACGGCCTCGGCGGCGGTGCCGGTATCGGCCAGCAACTGCTGCACCACGCTCGCGTAGATCCTTGCGAGCCCATTGCCGGCCAGTGCGGCTCGATGCAATTCGTTGTCACCGCCCAGCGCATTGAGCGCCATCAGCTCGGCGCGCAAGGAAACCGGAAAGCTTGCCGAGGCGTGCGCCCGCACTGCGATGCGTCCATCCGAAAAGTCGGCCAGGACGCCGTCGACGCCGTCGAGCGAAGTGCCGGACATCAGGCCGATGAAGAGTTCTTCAGCCATTGCCGGAAGCGAAAAACGCCTAGTCTGCGCTGGCCTGGACGACCGAGAAAGCCGCTGCCAGCTCGGTGCGCGTGGCAAGGGCCAGGCGCTCGAAGGCCGGCCGCGCCGCCGCGGTGATCGGCACGCCGCCATCCTGCTGCGCGATGGTGGCCGGATCCTGGTATTCGCCATTCACCCGGAACTCGAAGTGCAGGTGCGGACCGGTGGCCCAGCCGGTGGAGCCGACCGCGCCCACGGTCTGGCCCTGGCTCAGGCTCTGGCCGACCTTGACGTCGATGCGGCTCAGATGCGCATAGGCCGTCTGCTGGTGGTTGCGGTGATTCACGATCACGATGTTGCCGTAGCCGCTCTGCGTGCCTGCGAATTCCACGGTGCCATCGCCCACGCTGCGCACGGTCGTGCCGGTGGGCGCGGCATAGTCGATGCCGTTGTGCTGGCGCCAGCTGTTGAGGATGGGGTGCATGCGCATCGCGAAGCCGCTCGACACGCGAGAGAACTCGACCGGCGAGCTCAGGTACGCGCGACGCAGGCTCTCGCCGCTGGGACGGTAGTAGCCGCCCTTTTGCCCGGGCTCCTGGAACCACAGTGCCTGGTGCAGCTTGCCGTTGCTCTCGAATTCGGCCGACAGCACGCGACCGCTGCGCAGCGTCTGCCCGTCGGCATCGAAGGTTTCGTAGACGACGGCGAAGCGGTCGCCCTTGCGCAGCGAGCGGAAATCGACGTCGCCCGAGAAGATGTCGGCCAGCTGGCTCGCCACCGAATCCGGGATGCGTGCGTCGTCGGTGGCTGCAAAGAGCGAGCTGCGAACGATGCCGCTGGCCAGCCGGCTGCCCGGGGTCAGCGCGTCGGTTTCGGTGCGCACGCGGTAGCCTGCACCGATCTTTTCGACCACCAGGCGCTTGAAGCCGCCGTCGCCGTCGGGAATCCAGCGGGCGCTGAGTTTTTGCAAGGTGTTTTCTTGCGTGGCCTCGGCGGTCACGGTGCGACCGACGCGGCTGAACAGGGCCATGCGGGCCTCGGCGTTGCCGCGCACGAAGGCGGCTGCTGCGGCGTCGTCGATGCCCAGTCGGCGCAGCAGCGCTTCGGCCGTGTCGCTCGAACGGGTGATTTCGGTACGGAACAGTGTGAAACCGTGGGTATCGAGCGCTTCCACCTGGTCGGCGAAGGAGCGCGGGGTGACGGCTTCGAACACTTGCTTGACCGGCAGTTCGGACGCATCGGGGCCGAGCGAGGCGACGGCGAAAGCACCGCCGCCGGCGGACAGCAGCAGCGCGGCGATGGCCGCCGTGATCTGCCTCGGGTACGTCCGGAATGTATAGGCCACGCGGGAAGCAAGCGCCTCCTCGGCGGCAAGAATGCCGTTGATCAAACTTCGAATTCCAGCTCAGGTCAGCAAATCCGCGCTGCAAAGGCCGTGTCGGACAGGCGGCAGGACGGTGCGGAAAAAAGCGCCGCTTAGAATCCGGCGCTTGAAAAGTCGGGCTGAGTATAGCTTCGGCCATAGTCAAATCAGCCAAAAAGTGCCATGAACCCCGATTTTGTTACAACCGCAAGTCTGTCCGATGGTGTAGGACGAGCCCTCGAAATTTCACTTCGTGGGGTCGACGAATTACTGCCCCAGGATGAGTGGGTGAAGAAGCTCCAGCGCGCCGAGGCGACCGGCAAGCCGTTGCGGATCAAGCTGGGCCTGGACCCGACGGCGCCCGACATCCATATCGGCCACACGGTGGTGCTCAACAAGATGCGCCAGCTGCAGGACCTCGGCCACACCGTGATCTTCCTGATCGGCGACTTCACCACCACCATCGGCGACCCCTCCGGCCGCAACAGCACCCGGCCGCCGCTCACGCGCGAGCAGATCGAGGCCAACGCCCAGACCTACTACCGGCAGGCCAGCCTGGTGCTGGACCCCTCGAAGACCGAGATCCGCTACAACTCCGAGTGGAGCGACCCGCTGGGCGCGCGCGGGATGATCCAGCTGGCGGCCAAGTACACCGTGGCGCGGATGATGGAGCGCGACGACTTCAGCAAGCGCTTCAAGGCCGGCCAGTCGATCTCGGTGCATGAGTTCCTCTACCCGCTGATGCAGGGCTACGACTCGGTGGCGCTCAAGTCCGATCTCGAACTGGGCGGGACCGATCAGAAATTCAACCTGCTCATGGGCCGGCATCTCCAGGAAGAGTATGGCCAAGAGCCGCAGTGCATACTCACTATGCCATTGCTGGAAGGGCTCGACGGCGTCGAGAAGATGTCGAAGAGCAAGAACAACTATATCGGCATCAGCGAGGACGCCAACACCATGTTCGCCAAGGTGCTGTCGATCTCGGACACGCTGATGTGGCGCTGGTACACCTTGCTGAGCTTCCGCTCGCTGGCCGAGATCGCGGCGCTCAAGGCCGAGGTCGAGGGCGGCCGCAATCCGAAGGATGCCAAGGTCGCACTCGCCAAGGAGATCACGGCACGTTTCCACAGTGCGGCCGCGGCGGAGGCGGCCGAGCAGGACTTCATCAACCGCAGCAAGGGCGGCGTGCCGGACGAGATTCCCGAGGTGGCGCTCTCGGGTGCGCCGCTGGGCATCGCCCAGGTGCTCAAGCAGGCTGGGCTGGCGGCCTCGACTTCCGAGGGCAACCGGCTCATCGACGGCGGCGGCGTGCGGGTCGATTCGAGCGTGGTGAGCGACAAAGGGCTCAAGCTGGCTGCGGGCAGCTATGTCGTGCAGGTCGGCAAGCGCAAGTTCGCGCGCGTCAACTTGAGCTGAGCCGAGCCTGCTGTTCAGCGCACTGCGGTGTGGTCCGGGGGTGGCAACAGCTCGAAGAGCAACTTGTGTTCGGCCCGCACCCGGGCCGGATCGGCCTGATCGACCACCGGAGCGCCGCGCGTTGCGGTCGTGGCGCGCTGATAGGGTTTCGAGAGCGTTTCTTCGAAGTCGTTGTTGCTGCGCACGACCAGGGCCGAAGAGCTGCCGTCGGCTTGCGGCAGCAGCACGACCCGCGTGGACGAGGACGAGGGTGGTGTGCTGGCGCAGGCCGCCAGCAGCGCAACCGACAGAACGGCAACGACAAGTCCGGCGAAAAGGCGAGACGTGTTCACTGCTGCGCGCCCGCCTGCACGATGAAGTCCGTGCCGCGGATGCCGATGGTGGCGGTCTGCGTCTCGACCCGCACGGCATCGGGCTGGGTCTTGCCGATCAGGCCGGTCACCATGCGCAGCGATCCGCGAAGCAGCGAGACCAGCAAGCCGCCGTCGCGCGTGGCCGGATCGAAGTGGAACTGCTTGAGGTCGAGCCGCGACGAGGGCCCCACCACCATCGTCGTGCCGTCGCGCAGCACCAGGCTGGCGGCCGAGTCGGCCTCGGTCACGATGCGGTCGATCGGTGCGATGGCGTCGCCGGCGTGCGCCGGACGCGCGGTGCCGTCGGTGTTGAGAAGCTGAACGCTGCCGCGCACCGCCTTCAGGATGCCGGCATGCTCCGCGGCCGGCGCCTGGGCCAGGGCGCCGGCGCTGGCAGACAGAAGCAGTCCGCACAAGCTCATGGCCAAGTGTTTCTTCATGCGCACTCCTGTCCGGGTTTCGTGTTCCTGCACATGGTAAGCGAGCCGAGCACCGCGGCCGTGCCCCGATAATTCGCCACCTTCCCGCGGCGCATGTCTCGTTTGTCCTCGTCTTCCACCGATCGTTCCCCGTCGCCTGGCGTGTTCAGTCCGCGCTTGCTGCTGCGCATTTCGATCGCCGTCGCGCTGGTCACCATCGTGCTCAAGGGCTCGGCCGGCTGGCTGACGAACTCCATGGGCCTGATCTCGGACGCCATGGAGTCTTTCGTGAACCTGGCGAGCGCCATGTTCGCGCTCGCGATGGTCACGATCGCCGCGCGGCCGGCCGATGAAGACCATCCCTATGGCCATCACAAGGCCGAGTACTTCTCTTCGGGCTTCGAAGGCATCCTGATCATCGGCGCGGCCATCGCCATCCTGTGGGCGGCCGTGCTGCGGTTGCTTTCGCCCGAGCCGCTCGAGCAACTGGGCTGGGGCCTGGCGTTGTCGATCCTCAGTTCGGGCTTCAATGCCGCATTGGCCTTCGCGTTGTTCCGGGCGGCGCGCACGCATCGCTCCATTGCGCTGGAAGCCGATGCACGGCATCTGCTGGCCGACGTCTGGACTTCGGCCGGGGTCGTGATCGGCATCGCGGCGGTCGGGCTGACCGGCTGGCTCTGGCTCGACCCGCTGCTGGCAATCGGCGTGGCCCTGAACATCGCGCGCGAGGGGGTGAAGCTGGTGTGGCGTTCGTCGCAGGGGCTGATGGACGAGGCGCTCGACCCCGAGTCGCAGGCGCTGCTCCACGCCACGCTTGAAAGCTTTGCCGCCAGCGTGCCCGAGGGCGCGCAGCTTCGCTTCGACGACATCGCGACGCGCCGTGCCGGCCAGCGCCGCTTTGCCGATCTGCACATGCACGTGCCCGGCGACTGGTCGCTCGAGCGCGCAGCGGCCTTGCGCGATGCGCTCGAGCAGGCGCTGATGGATGCGGTGCCCGGCCTGCGCGTCACCATCCAGTTGCTGCCGCTGGGCATGGAGGCGCGCGCCACGCAGATCGAGGACGACGCGTGAAGGCGCTGCTCCAGCGCGTGGCCGAGGCGCGCGTCGACATCGCCGGCCGCACCGTGGGCGCCATCGAGGCCGGGCTGCTCGTGCTGCTCTGCGCGGAGCGTGGCGACGGCGACGTGCTGGCCGATCGCCTGCTCGCCAAGATCCTGAAGTTGCGCATCTTCTCGGACGAGGCCGGCAAGATGAACCGCAGCGTGCAGGACATCGGCGGCGGCCTGCTGGTGGTGAGCCAGTTCACGCTGGCGGCCGACGTGAGCGGCGGCAACCGCCCCAGCTTCACGCAGGCGGCGCCGCCCGAGGAGGGGCGCCGGCTCTACGAGTACTTCGTGGCCCGGGCGCGCGCCGCGCACCCGGTGGTGGCTACCGGCGAGTTCGGTGCCGACATGCAGGTACGGCTGGTGAACGACGGGCCGGTCACCATTCCGCTGCAGATCTCGTCTTGAGCTTCAGTAGGGGTTCTTGATGCCGAGCCGCGCGAGGATCTCGATCTCGCGCGCCTCCATGGCCTCGGCATCGGCCTCGCCGGTCTCGTGGTCCCAGCCCTGCGCATGCAGCGTGCCATGCACCAGCAGGTGCGCATAGTGCGCGGCCAGCGTCTTGCGCTGTTCCTTCGCTTCGCGCGCCACCACCGGCGCGCAGAGCACCAGGTCCGCCATCACGACGGGGCTTTGCGCATAGTCGAAGGTCAGCACGTTGGTCGCGTAGTCCTTGCCGCGGAACTCGCGGTTGAGCTGCTGGCCTTCCTCCGCATCGACGATGCGCACGGTGATCTCGCCGTCGGCATCGAGCGCATGGCGAATCCAGCGCGCAACCCGGTGGCGCGGCAGCGCGGCGCGGTGGCGCGCGACCTCGCGGAAGCGCGCGAACTGAAGCGAGAGGCTCAGGTCCGCCAATGCCATCTCAGCGGGCCGAAGTGCGTTTGCGCGCACCGTCGTAGGCATCGACGATCCGCGCCACCAGCGGATGCCGCACCACGTCGCCGCTGTTGAAGTGCGTGATGGCAATGCCGTTGACGCGCTTGAGCACGCGCTCGGCGTCGATCAGGCCGCTCAGCTGCGTCTTCGGCAGATCGATCTGGCTCACGTCGCCGGTCACCACCGCCTTGGCGCCGAAGCCGATGCGCGTCAAAAACATCTTCATCTGCTCGGGGGTGGTGTTCTGCGCCTCGTCGAGGATCACGAAAGCATTGTTGAGCGTGCGGCCGCGCATGAAGGCGAGCGGGGCGATCTCCAGCGTGTTGCGCTCGAAGGCCTTCTGCACGCGATCGAAACCCATCAGGTCGTAAAGCGCGTCGTACAAGGGCCGCAGGTAGGGGTCGACCTTCTGCGTCAGGTCGCCGGGCAGGAAGCCGAGCCGTTCGCCGGCCTCCACCGCCGGCCGCGTGAGCACGATGCGCTGCACCGCGCTGCGCTCCAGCGCATCGACCGCGCAAGCCACCGCGAGGTAGGTCTTGCCGGTGCCGGCCGGGCCGATGCCGAGCGTGATGTCGTGGTTCGCGATGTTGTCGAGGTAGACGCTCTGGTTGGGCGTGCGCGCGCGCAGGTCGGCGCGGCGCGTGGCGAGCGTGACGGCGCCGTCCTCGGCCTCGCCCATCGAACTGTCGCCCGCCACCGTGAGCTGCACCACCGCTGCATCGATCGGGCGCTGGGCGATCTCGTAGAGCGCTTGCAGCACCTCCATCGCGCGCTGTGCATTGACCTTGGGGCCGTCGATCTTGAACTGTTCGTGCCGGTGCGCGATCTTGACGCTGAGTGCCTCCTCGATGCGCCGCAGGTGCGCGTCGAGCGGCCCGCAGAGGTGCCCCAGGCGCGTATTGTTGGGCGGGGCGAAGGTGTGTCGCAGAATCACGCGGATTTCAATTCAAAAGCGAGAAGGGCATCCATGATAGGCAAACTCACCGGCATCCTGGCCGAACGCAATCCGCCGCAGGTGGTGGTGGACTGCAACGGCGTCGGCTACGAGGTCGACGTGCCGATGAGCACCTTCTACAACCTGCCGTCCACCGGCGAGCGCGTTTCGCTGCTCACGCACTTCGTTGTGCGCGAGGACGCGCAGGTGCTCTACGGTTTCGGCAGCGCCGACGAGCGCGCCACCTTCCGCCAGCTGATCAAGATCTCGGGCGTCGGCCCGCGCATGGCCCTGGGCGTGCTGTCCGGCCTCAGCGTCGCCGAGCTCGCGCAGGCCATCACCCTGCAGGACGCGGGCCGGCTGGTGAAGATCCCCGGCATCGGCAAGAAGACCGCCGAGCGGCTGCTGCTCGAACTCAAGGGCAAGCTGGGCGCCGACATCGGCATGCCTGCGCATGCGGCGACGGACGCGCAGGCCGACATCCTGCAGGCCCTGGTCGCGCTGGGCTACAGCGACAAGGAAGCGGCCGCCTCGCTCAAGGCCCTGCCGAAGGACGCGGCCGTGGGCGAGGGCATCAAGCTGGCGCTGAAGGCGCTGGCGAAGTAGCGTTCAGGCGTGGATCTTCTCGTGGCGCGCCAGCATCGCCACGAACTGCACCAGGCGGCGCTCGCGCGTCTCTGCTTTCTTGGCGGTCTGCAGCCGCCACAGAATTGCATAGCGGTTGGCGGCATCCAGCGTCTCGAAGAAGGCGGCCGCGCGGCGATCGGCGTCGAGCGCGGCCTTCAGATCGAGCGGGATGGCGGAAGTGCGTGCGCCGTCGTAGGCCGCTTCCCAGCGGCCGTCCTTCTTCGCCCGATCGATCTCTGCCTTGCCGGCCGGCAGCATGCGCTTCTCCTTGACCAGTTTGATGGCCTTGTCGCGATTGATCTTCGACCAGACGCTCCTGGCCGACCTCGGTGTGAAGCGCTGCAGCCAGAAGCTGTCGTCGTCGGCCTTCTTCCGGCCATCGATCCAACCCTGGCAAAGCGCTTCCTCGACCGCTTCGGCATAGCTCACCGAGCGCTCGCTGCTGTCCTTCTTCGCGAGGTGCAGCCACACGCCCGCCGATGTGGCGTGATGGGTGGCGAGCCACCTCTTCCATTGCGCCGCAGTCTCGAAAAATAGTGACGCCTCTTCGGATGCCGTCATGGAACCCACCAGTAACGCAGGGCGTGAAAGTAGATCGGCGCCGCGAAAATCACCGAGTCGAGCCGGTCGAGCATGCCGCCGTGCCCTTCGATCATCGTGCCCCAGTCCTTCACGCCGCGGTCGCGCTTGATGGCCGACATCACAAGCCCGCCGAAGAAGCCCATCACGCAGATGGTCAGCGCCATCAGCGCCGCCTGCCAGGGGTTGAAGGGCGTGGCCCAGTAGAGCGCGGCGCCCAGCGCGGTGGCGCTGGCGACGCCGCCGACCAGGCCTTCCCAGGTCTTCGACGGCGAGAGCTCGGGCGCCACCTTGCGCCGGCCGAAAAGCTTGCCCCAGACGTACTGCAGCACGTCGCTGCCCTGGACCACGATCACGAGGAAGGCGATCAACAGCAGGTTGCGGCCCTCGAAGCCGGGAATCTGCAAGGTGAGCAGCGCCGGCACGTGGCTGATGCAGAACACGCAGACCATCAGTCCCCATTGCACCTTGGACGTGCGCTCGAGGAAGCGCTTGGTGTCGCCGCCCACCGCGGCGAGGATCGGCAGCACCAGGAAGGCATAGACCGGAATGAAGATCGAGTAGAGCCCGTACCACTCGATCCAGATCAGGAAGTACTGCACCGGCAGCGCGACGAAGAAGGCGAGCGCGATCGCATGGTGATCGCCGCGCCGCGTGTAGGCCAGGCTCATGAACTCGCGCAGGGCGTAGAACGAGATCAGATAGAACAGCACGATCACGCCGCCCTTGCCGAAGGCGAAGGCGACGCCGATCACCGCGACCATCACCCACCACGCGTTGACGCGCGAGTTCAGGTTGTCGATGACCGAATGGGGCTGGCCCTGCGCCACGCGCCACTTGAGCAGCGCGCCGATGGCCGAGGCGAGGATCAGCACGCCGGCGACGCCGCCGAAGAGCGCGAGCGTGGTCTGGGTGGGAGCAGAGATGTTCATGATGGCGAAATCTCTTCGGCACGGTCGTACTCGGGCCGCAGATCGAGCATCGCCGCGCGCGCCCGCGCGATGAACGCGTTCTTGTCCTCGCCTTCGGCCAGGCTGATCGGCGTGCCGTAGCGCACGCTGCAGGCGAGCGGGATCGGCACCAGCGTGCCCTTGGGCAGCACGCGCTTGAGGTTCTCGATCCACACCGGCACCAGCCGCACCTGCGGGCAGGCGCGGGCCAGGTGGTAGAGCCCGCTCTTGAGCGGCAGCAGCACCTCCTCGCCGATGTTGCGCGTGCCTTCTGGGAACATGATCAGCGAGTCGCCCGAGCGCAGCGCGTCCGTCATCTGATCGACCGGGTTGGCCGCTTCGCCGCCGGCGGCGCTTTTGCCGTCGCGGCGGATCATCAACGCGTTGAACACGTCACGGCCGATGAAGCGGCGCAGCGGCGAGGCTTCCCAGTAGTCCTGTCCTGCCACCGGCCGCGTGAGCGCGCGCAGGTCCGGCGGCAGCGTGGCCCACAGCAGCACGAAGTCGCCGTGGCTGGTGTGGTTGGCGAAGTAGAGCGTCTGCTCGGCCTTCGGGGCGGTGCCGGCCCAGATGGCGCGCACGCCGGTCAGCAGCTTGGCGAAGACAACGATCAGCCAGGCGCAGACAACGGCCGCCGCCTTGCGCAGGCCACCCGGTTCTGATGAAGAACTCATGACAACTCCTCGGGATTCATGCGTGGCCTCAGCGCCAGTCCTGCATCGCGAGCGCCATCGCGAAGACGATGGTCTGCGCGATGACCGCGATGCCGTGGCGCTGCATCAGTTGGCGAGTGCCGAGCACGCGGTCGGCCAGCGGGCGCGACGCGTCGGCATTGCGCCGCAGGCCGAGCTGCTCGAGCGCGCGGTCCATCGAGGGCAGCGACGCGATCGTCGCCTTCGCGAGGCCGTCGAACAGCGTGGCGTCCAGCCGCAGCCGCAGCGCGAGATAGCGTTCCGGCAACCCGATGAGCGCGACAGCTGCGTAGGCGATCCAGGCGGCCGAGCCGAGCGAGCGCCCCGTCAGGGCGAGCACCAGGGCCGAGATGAAGGAGAGGGCAAGACCCCAAAAGCCGAGCACCTCGCTGGCACGCAGCAATCCGGCCGTGGCGGTGCACAGTGCGCGGTCGTTGTCTTCATTCATGGCGCGTCTTTCCCGAGGTGGCCAATTGATCGAGCGCGGCGAGCCAGGCCGGGCGCAGCACGATCTGCGGGCGCGCTCGGCGCACCGCCTCGTGCGCGCCGGCCATCGTGCCGGCAGCGCCGTGAAGCCCGAGCCAGCCGACCACCGAAGCCGCGCTGCGCGAGAAGCCGAGCGCGCAGCAGACCCACACCGCCTGGCCGCTGCGGCGCTGGCCCTCGATGACGGCGATGGCGCGCTGCAGCCGCAGTGCCGTCGGCACCGTGAGGTCGAGCATCGGCACGCAGCGCGCGCCGGGCACCGGCGGCGTCTGCAGTTCGGCGCAGAGGCTCAGGAGCCGCGGCCGTCCCGCCGCCTCCCACTCGCCGCGCGTCGGCAGGCGGCCGAGGCGCAGCCCCGGCGCCACTTCGACCGAAGCGGGCAGCCGCCGTGTCCAGAGCCAGGCGTTGACGGCGGCGCCGAGGCGGTAGGGCGCAAACAGCCAGCGCGCGGCCCAGTGCATGCGGCCCTGGCGGTCCATCTGGAAGCCGCGTGCGTCCAGGCCCGCATAGTTCAGCGCCACCAGCGCGAGCGACAAGGCTGGCCACATCAGCCAGAGCGCGGCACCGCGCACGTGGAGGGCGGCAGCGAAGCAGAGCAGCGCGCCGGCCGCGTAGAAGCCGCCCAGCTTCCAGCGCTTCGGATCGCGCGCGAATCGCCACGCCCGCGGCATCGCCAGCGCGCGCTCGAGCGGCCAGAGCCAGACGCAGAGCAGGCCCAGCAGAGCGCCGGTGGGGATGTCGATGAAGTGGTGCTGCCAGGTGGTGAGCACCGAGGCGCAGATCGCGAAGGCACAGACGTGCAGCAGCACGCGCGCCCAGCGCGCATGGAGCAGGCGCCTGTACCAGTCCCACAGGATCACGGCCAGCGCGATGTGCAGGGAGGGCGCCTGGTTGAAGGGCTGGTCGAAGCCGCGCAGCGCATCGAACAGGAAGGCCGGTGCGCCCTCGACCGCCGGCTGGCCGAAACTGAAGCGCAGCGGCCAGAGGATGAAGCAGCTCACCGCAAGAACCTGCGCTGTCAGCAGCCGCGCTGCATGCCGATCCAGCGTGTGGCGGTCGCGCGCGAGGAATAGTGACAACGCGTAGAAGGCGTTGATGGTCCAGTAAGGAAAGATGGTCCAGGGCCAGAAGGGCACGCCCCGCTCCCACTCGAACACCAGCACCGGCACATGGGCGCGCGTCGCGGCCCACCAGTTTGCGAAGCCGTAGGTGGCATAGAACAGCGGACCGAGCAGCGCCAGCCAGGCGGCGGCGCGCTTCCAGGGCCGTGGTCCGCGCGAGGGTTTCATGGACCGGTGCGTACGGCCAGCGAGACCGTGAAGATGCCCCATTCGTCGATGCGCTGGTCGATCTTGCGAAAGCCCGCCGCCTCCACCAGCTGGTCCATCTCGGCCTGCGTGCGCCGCCGCATCACCCAGGCCTCGCCCTGGCGGTGGCTGGTGAGGGCGCGCGCGATCATCTCCAGTTGCGGATGCCAGGGCTGGCCGGTGTAGACCAGGTAGCCGCCGTCCTCGACCGCATCGCCGACGCCAGCCAGCGAGCGGCTCACCATCTCGTTGTCGGCGAAGAGTTCGTAGAGGCCCGACACCACCGCCAGCGTGGGCCGCGGCACCACGCTCGCGAGACTCAGGCGGTCGAAGGCATCGGCCTGGACGAACTGCGCGACGTCTTCCAGGCTCTTCTCGGCGATCAGCGCGCGGCCGTCGCGCACGTTGATGTCGCTGTAGTCGCGCAGGAGGATCGAACTGGCCTTGACCGGACTGGCCTGCACCGCATCGAGCACATAGCGGCCGTGGCCGGCGGCGATGTCCATCAGGCGCACCTCACGATGCTTGTCGGCCAGCCGTTCCATCGCTTCGCAGAGCAGCTCTTCGACGTGGATCTTGCGCTGCCGGATGCCGCGCCAGCCGATGGAGTTCAGGTAGGTCTTGTCGATCGCGCGGCCGATCGGCCCGGCGCCGCGGGGCTCGTTGCGATAGACGTAGTCGAGCGTGCTGCCCGAGTCGAAGCCCGTCTCGTGCCCCAGCTTCACGCCGCGCGACAGCAGGCCGCCGAAGCGCAGGCTGCCACGGGTCATCGCCCAGTAGGCGCCGCGCGGCGACCACGGAGACAGCGGATCGGCAAGCGCGCGCGATTCATCGGCGGTCTCGCCGCTCAGGTGCGCTGTGCGCAGGTCGACGGCTTGCGGCGCCTCGTCGAACAGGCGCAGGATGAATTCGCGGATCGCCTGCACCGCGGGTGCGCGGTCCTTCTCGCCCAGTGTGTCGTGGAAGAAGCCGGGCAGTTCCGTCTTCGTCTTGATCGCGCTGCCGAGGCGGTCGAAAAACGCGTGCTGCGGCTGGTGATGCACCACCCAGTCCGCGCCGGAAATCAGCAGATGCACCGGCAGCGTGATCGCATTGGCGTCCGCCACCACGCGATCGGCCGCTTCGTAGAGGCCCAGCAGGATGTTGACCGCGATCGGCCGCGAGATCAGCGGATCGCTCTCGTAGCTCGCGATGCGCTCGGGGTCGTGCGTGAGGAATTTCGCCTTCACGTAGCTGTTGACGAAGAACAACCCGCGCAGCTTGTGCATGAGGCCCAGCCCGGCGCGCGCGAAGGGCACGTAGAGCTTGACCTTGAAGGCCGGCGAGGCCAGCGTCAGCCCGCGCACCCGGGGCGCGTAGTCGTGCGCCCAGGTGGCGACCAGCACCGCACCCACGCTCTGCGCGATCACGTGGATGTCCTCGGGCGGCACGCCATGCGCGCTGGCGATGTGCTGGACGAAGGTCTGCACGTCGCGCACCGAGGTCACGAAGCTCGGGCTGTAGCCGCGCTGACCCGGGGACTTGCCGTGGCCGCGCGCATCCCAGGCGAAGAAATCGAAATCCGGCAGATCGAGTTCGTCGACCAGGTGCGCCATGCGCGCGCCGTGCTCGTGGCCGCGGTGGAACAGCACGATGGCGCCGCGCCGCGCGCTGCCGGCCGCTGGCCAATGCCGATAGAACAGCGACACGTTGTCGTGAGTGCTGAAGTGGTGTTCGTGCGGCACGCGGGCTTCGGTCATTCGGATTTCTCGTCTCAGGTGCGGGTTGCGGCGCCGGCTTCGGCCAGCGCGCGGCGGATGCGGTTGACGATGGTCCAGGCGACCAGCACCGCGACGATCGGCATGAGCCATGCGCTCCATGCCGGCAGCGGTCCGCCGAGCGCGATGTAGAGGCCGAGCGCACCGAACACGAAGGCCCGGTCGCTCTTGCCGAGCGGACCGTCGTAGCGGCGCGAGGCGCCCACCGTCGGACCCAGCGCGCCGGTGAACTCGCTCAAGCCCGCCAGCACGATCACGACGCCGACCCAGAAGGGGCTGAACGGTGCGACCAGCGCGAAGGGCAGGTAGAGCGCGGCATCGGAGAGCACGTCGGTCAGCTCGTTGAGAAAAGCGCCGAGCGCGCTCTGCTGGTTGTGCTCGCGCGCCAGCATGCCGTCGATCGCGTTGAAGGCCATGCGCAGGAACATCCAGAGCGGGATCAGCGCGAAGGCGGCCGGGGAGGGCGCGGCGAAGAAGAGCCAGAGGCCGAGCGCGACCGAGATCGCGCAGGCCGCCACGGTGACCTGGTTGGCCGTGACGCCCATGGCGTGCAGGCGCACGACCAGCGGCCGCAGCAGGGCCTGGAATCGCGGCTTCAGTTCGTAGATCGACACCCTTCTCGTACCCTCCTCGGTCGCGCATTCTGCACGAGGGTCCCGCGTCGGAGGACGGCGAACTGCCCTCGGATGGCCGTTCGGCCGACTAAACTGTCCCTTCAGCCTACCGCCCATGACCATCCAGACCGACGACTTCGCCCCGGCCCCGCAACGCGTGGTCTCCGCCGCGCCCGCATCGCCCAACGAAGAGGCGATCGAGCGCGCCCTGCGGCCCAAGCTGCTCGACGAGTACGTCGGCCAGGCCAAGGTGCGCGAGCAGTTGGAGATATTCATCGGCGCCGCCCGCCACCGCGCCGAGGCGCTGGACCACGTGCTGCTCTTCGGCCCGCCGGGCCTGGGCAAGACCACGCTGTCGCACATCATCGCGGCCGAGCTCGGCGTGAACCTGCGCCAGACCTCGGGCCCGGTGCTCGAGAAACCCAAGGATCTGGCGGCGCTGCTCACCAACCTCGAGCGCAACGACGTGCTCTTCATCGACGAGATCCACCGCCTCTCGCCCGTGGTCGAGGAAATCCTCTACCCGGCGCTGGAGGACTACCAGATCGACATCATGATCGGCGAGGGCCCGGCGGCGCGCAGCATCAAGCTCGACCTGCAGCCCTTCACGCTGGTCGGCGCCACCACGCGCGCCGGCATGCTGACCAATCCGCTGCGCGACCGCTTCGGCATCGTCGCGCGGCTGGAGTTCTACACGGCCGAGGAACTGGCGCGCATCGTCCGCCGCAGCGCAGGTTTGCTGGCCGTGCCGATGGACGAGGCCGGCGGCCTCGAGATCGCGCGCCGCTCGCGCGGCACGCCGCGCATCGCCAACCGCCTGCTGCGCCGCGTGCGCGACTACGCCCAGGTCAAGGGCGACGGCCGCATCACCGAAGATCTGGCGCACAAGGCGCTGGCCATGCTCGACGTCGACCCGCAGGGCTTCGATCTGATGGACCGCAAGCTGCTCGAAGCCGTCATCCACCGCTTCGACGGCGGCCCGGTCGGGCTGGACAACATCGCGGCCAGCATCGGCGAGGAGGCGGGCACCATCGAGGACGTGATCGAGCCCTACCTGATCCAGCAGGGCTACCTGCAGCGCACGCCGCGCGGGCGCATCGCCACGCTGGCGGCGTACCGGCACCTGGGGGTCGCGGTGCCGCAGCGCGACGGCGACATGTTCGGCAACTGAGGAGTTTTTTCATGCACACGCACGATCTCAGCGGGTGGCAGCACGAACATCGGTTCCAGGGCGACAACCACGCCGCCGAACGCAGCACGCGGCTCGTGATGTGGATCACGGCCGCCGCCATGCTGCTGGAAATCGGTGCCGGCTGGTGGTTCAACTCGATGGCGCTCCTGGCGGACGGCTGGCACATGAGTTCGCACGCGGTGGCCATCGGCCTCAGCGCCTTTGCCTATGCGGCCGCCCGGCGCTATGCCGGCGACCGGCGCTTCGCCTTCGGTACCTGGAAGATCGAAGTGCTGGGCGGCTTTGCGAGCGCGCTGTTCCTGCTCGGCGTCGCTGCGTTGATGGTCGTGGGCTCGCTCGAGCGGCTGTGGGCGCCGACTGCAATCCACTACAAGGAAGCGATCGTCGTGGCCGTGCTCGGGCTGCTGGTCAATTTGCTGTGCGCGCGGCTGCTCGGCGGGGCGCATCGGCACCACGGCCATGCCCACCACGACCACGCGCACGGCCACGGCCACGACCTGAACCTGCGCTCCGCCTACCTGCACGTCGTGGCCGACGCCGCGACCTCGGTGCTCGCCATCGTCGCGCTCGCCGGCGGCTGGCTCTACGGCTGGGCCTGGCTCGATCCGTGGATGGGCATCGTCGGCGCCGTGCTGGTCGCGAGCTGGGCGCGCGGCCTGCTGGTCGAGACCGGCAAGGTGCTGCTCGACCGCGAGATGGACCATCCGGTGGTCGAAGAGATTCGCGAAGGCGTGGAGCAGGGGCTCGCGGATTCGGAAACGCGCGTGGTCGATCTGCACGTGTGGCGCGTCGGCCAGGGCGCTTACGCCTGCGCGCTCAGCGTTGTCACGCATTCGTCAACGCTGACGCCCGATGACGTGCGTGCGACCTTCTCGATGCACGATGAGATCAGGCACTCGACCATCGAGATCCATCGCTGCCAGGCCGGATGACAACGCCGCCGCGGCGTTTTTTGCACTGTCATTGAAGCTTCACCGCGCCGCCACGGCGCCGTCATCCGCCTTGGCGACGATGACGACCCATGCAACGCGATGACGCTTTTCTTCGTGCATGGCGCAACACGGCCGACCTGTCCTCCCACGCGGAAGACGAAGAAACCTCGCGTCCTCCCCAGCGCTACCGGACCCTCTGGATCTCCGACCTGCACCTGGGCACGCCTGGCTGCCAGGCCAAGGCGCTGCTCGACTTCCTGAAGCACACCGAGTGCGAGACCCTGTTCCTGGTCGGCGACATCATCGACGGCTGGCAGCTGCGCCGCCACTGGTACTGGCCGCAGCCGCACAACGACGTGATCCAGAAGCTGCTGCGCAAGGCGCGCAAGGGCACGCGCGTGATCTTCATCCCCGGCAATCACGACGAGTTCGCGCGCAAGTACCTGCATCACAACTTCGGCGGCATCGACGTGGCCGACGAATGGATCCACGAGACCGCGGACGGCCGCAAGCTCTGGATCATGCACGGCGACCTGTTCGACGGCGTGATCCAGTGCGCGAAGTGGCTGGCCCACGTGGGCGACTCGCTCTACGAATTCACGCTCAAGCTGAACCGGTACCTCAATTCGCTGCGCGCGCGCCTGGGGCTGCCCTACTGGTCGCTGTCCAAGTACCTGAAGCAGAAGGTCAAGCGTGCGGTCAGCTATGTCGGCGATTTCGAGAACGCGGTGGCGCGCGAGGCCCGCAAGCGCGGCGTGCAGGGCGTGGTCTGCGGCCACATCCACCATGCCGAGCTGCGCGACATCGACGGCATCCTCTACGCCAACGACGGCGACTGGGTCGAGAGCCTGACGGCGCTGGCCGAGCATCACGACGGCAGGCTCGAGATCCTGCACTGGACGGAACACATGCCGGTCGCGACACGTGCCGGGCGGGCCGCTTCCCGGCGCGAGCCGGCGCACGCATGACGCGCGCGGCGTCGCCTTCCCCGCGCCTTCAGGCCCAGCGAACCGTCGATCTCGTCTACTTCGACGCCGGCGGCGGGCACCGTGCCTCCGCGCTGGCGCTCGAAGCGGCCATCCAGCGCGAGGGCTTGCCGTGGACCGTGCGGCTGGTCAATCTGCGCGAAGTGCTCGATCCGAAGGACAGCTTCCGCAAGCTGACCGGCATGGATCCGGAGGACGTCTACAACAAGCGGCTGGCCCGCGGCTGGACCCTGGGGCTCACGCACGAGCTCAAGGTGCTGCAGGCCGTGATCCGCTGGGCCAAGCCGAAGCTCTTGCGCCCGCTGCAGCAGCACTGGCTGGCGACCGAGCCCGACATGGTGGTGTCGCTGATTCCGAACTTCAACCGAGCGCTCTACGAGTCGGTCGCCTCGGCATTGCCCGGCGTGCCCTACGTGACGGTGCTGACCGACCTGGCCGATCACCCGCCGCACTTCTGGATCGAGAAGGGGCAGGACCAGCACTTCGTCTGCGGCTCGGAGCGCGCCGTGCAGCAGGCGCGTGAAGCAGGCTACGCCGACGAGCGGATCCACGCGACCTCGGGAATGATGATCCGCTCGGCTTTCTACGAGACGCAGCCCATCGACCAGGCGGCCGAACGGGAGCGCCTGGGACTCGATCCGAAGCGCCCGACCGGCCTGGTGCTGTTCGGCGGGCAAGGCTCCAAGGCCATGCTCGGCATCGCGAAGCGGCTGCCCGACACCCAGCTCATCCTGGCCTGCGGCCACAACGAGGCGCTCGCCAAGGCATTGCGCGCACAACCGGCGCGGGCGCCGCGGCTGGTGCTGGGCTTCACGCCCGACGTCGCCCGCTACATGCAGCTGGCCGACTTTTTCATCGGCAAGCCCGGCCCGGGCAGCGTCAGCGAGGCCGTGCAGCTTCACCTGCCGGTGATCGTCGTGTGCAACAGCTGGACGCTGCCGCAGGAGCGCTACAACGCCGAATGGGTGCGCGAGCAGGGCGTGGGCCTGGTGCGCTCGAGCTATGCCAAGGTGCCCGGCGCGGTGGACGAACTGGTCCGCGACCTGGAGCGCTACCGCGCCGCGACCTACAAGGTACAGAACCGGGCGGTGTTCGAGCTGCCGGGAATTCTGCAGGGCATCCTGGCCCGCGCCGAGGCGCCCGCCGGCGCTGAAGAATCGATCCCGGGGCTGGCGCTCGACGCTCAGTGACCCAGCAGGCGCCGAAGCGCCTCGACCACCACCATACCCAGCGCGACAGCGCCCCCGAAGCCGGCCCACGTCGGAAGGCGGCGAACCGGCTCGTGCGTCAGATGCGCGCGGTTGAGCGGCGCGAGGGAGGAGTAGTCGGACTCGTCCTCGGGCTCGTCTGGAGCATCTTGGTCGCGGGATTTCATGTAGTACATTTTATTTATCGATCAACGCAACGCATAGTGAAAAAAGTAGTACTTGATACCGACTTTTCTACTTCTTTCTAGAGCTTTAGTTTTCAAAAGCAGTTAGCATCACGGTCGTCGAAGCCAGCCATCAGGCGGGTCGCGAAACCGGGGGAATGACTGTGAAGACACCGTGGGTTGCGGTCGCCGGCCTGGCGACGCTGGTGCTGTGCCTGGCAGGCTGCAAGGGCAGCGGGGTGCCCGCGGCCCAGCCCCAGGACAGCAATGCTTCGACCTCGCCGTCTTCGTCCGCCCCAGCCGTTGCAGCGCGGCAGCACAACGACAAGACGTCCGAATTCCTCAGCGCCTGGCGCCCCAAGAACTAGGGCGCCTCTACTCGCGCGATGCCAGTCGATCGCGCACCGCGGTCACGTGGTCGCCCACCTTGGAGAGCGCATCCTGCAGCTCGGCCTCGCTGCAGCGAAGCTGCTGGCACCAGTACTGCAGCTCGACGGGGTCGAGGGCATTGACCCGGCCGGGGTCCAGCGGCTTGAAATGGCTCAGATCTTCGGGCATGGGCGACTCCTCGGTAGGCGGTGTGCGGCCTGACTTTTTAGGCTGGCGCACGGCACTTGGCAAGGCAATGAAAAAAGCCCGCTACCGATACGATAGCGGGCTTTTCTTGGCGGGTTTGGTGGCTCTTCACGGACTCGAACCGCGGACCTGTGGATTATGATTCCATCGCTCTAACCGACTGAGCTAAAGAGCCGAGCCCGAGATTATAGCCGGCTCCGCGGCGTTCAGCCGGCCCTCGGGAGTTTCGCCAGTTCCTCCGTCACGAGCCGCACGATCAGCCGGTCCAGCGTCTGTACCGAATAGTTGTTCACGTCGTGCACCGTCTCGCGGCCGGACCCGCTGGCGGGGTTGCCTGCCTCCCTGTAGGTCAGGAATACGAAGCGCCCGCCGGTGTACTGCGCGATCTGACGCTGCACGTACTCTCCCTGCTTGTCGAGCCCGCTCGCTCCCACGCTGAACACCTTGATGCCCTTGCCGAGCGCGGCCATCATGTCGTCGTCGTATTGCGGACCGCCGTAGTCCAGGTGCGGCGGCGCGTCGGCCAGCAGCACCACCAGGCGGGTCGCGTCGGTGCCGCGCCAGCTCAGCCGGTGCACGGTCTCGTGCAGTGCCTCGTTCATCGCCTCGGGGTAGTCGCCGCCGGCGGCGGCCTGCAGCGCATCGAGCACCGATTGGAAACTGCCGAGGTCGTTGGTGAAGTCGTGCCGGCGCACGAGAAAGGCGTCGCCGCGATCGCGGTAGGCCACCAGCCCGAAGCAGGTGTCGGGCCGGCTTGGCAGTTGCGCCACCTCGTTGGCGATGGTGCGCAGCGTGCTCTTGAGCTTGCCGATCTCGTCGCCCATCGAACCCGTGGCATCGACCAGGAACACCAGGTCCAGACGCGCGCGCTGCGGGACGGCGGCCGTATTCAGCACCAGCTCGACCGCGCTTTTCTGCCCGCGGCGCAGGAAGGTCGTGCCCTGCTGGCCGTACTTGCGCACCGCCACCTCGTACACCTGGCTGCCTGAGGGATCGAAGGCGTTGGGATGCAGCCAGGCACGGCCGGCCGCGTCGGTGCGGGCCCACATGGCGGCGCCGTTCGCAGCCTGCACCGCGACCTCGGCATCGGGCACGGCCATCCCGCGAGCGTTGCGCACCTGCAGCAGGTAGCGCTCGCTCACGTCGAGCGCGCGGTGCGCCACCTGCGTGCGCTGGCGGAACTGAAGGTAGGCCGAGAAGTCGGCGTTGTCGTCGACCATGCCGGCGGTGACCACCTGCTGTTGCGGCCGGGGGCGTTGAATGGGTGGCGTGCCGGGCGCCGGCGGTGCGAAGCGCGGGGCCTCGGCTTCGGCGGCCAGTGCTTCCCTGGCTGCGCCCGCAGCGGGGCCCGCAGGCGCCGGCATGGCGACGGCGGCATCGGATGCCGCCTCAGCCGGAGCCGCGCGCCGCGACTTGGCTTCGCGGCCGAGGGGCGCGCGACCCTCCCCGTGCCCTGTGTATGCTTCATCGCGCTGGCCGATGCGCCCCGGCGTTTCGTAGCTCTGCACCGGCCGCGCGCAATGGGTGGCCGAGGGTGCCTCGAAATTCGGCACGGTGCGCGCGACCACGCTCGCCGGCCATTGCGGCGAAGAGAAGTTCGCGGGTTCGGGCTGCGGCGCCGGGGCCGGCCAGCGCGCGGCGCCGGGTGCGATCTCGGTGGCGCCGCAGGCGCAGAGGAGAAGCTGGGCGCACAGCAGTGCGACGAGCGGGCGTCGAAGAAGGGAAAGGCGGGTGGTCATCAGCAGCTCCGGGTTGTGGATGCAGGCTGATACGGCGGGGCGGCCCTGGTCGGGTTAAGTCCCGACGATATTTTTTGAGGGGGTGCTAACCCCGAACGGCGGCGCAGTCCGTAGAACGTGAGGTGAAAATCTGCCGATGCTTGCGCCCCCCGCTGCGAACCCCGCTGCGAACCCCGCCCTTCACCACACCATGCCGGACGACCAGCTGATGCTCGCCTATGCCGGCGGCGACGCGGCCGCCTTCGACACGCTCTACGCCCGCCACGAGAGCGCGCTGTTCCGCTTCGTCCGGCGCCTGCTCGGCGTGCGGCTCGCGGCCGAGGTCGACGAGGTGTTCCAGGACACCTGGATGCGGATCATCGCGGCGCGCGAGAGCTTCTCGCCGCAGGGCGCGAGCTGGCGCACCTGGGCCTTCACGATCGCGCACAACCTGGCGATGGACCGGCTGCGCCTGAGCGGCCGCGAGGTGGCCTTCTATGCGCACGATGAAGACGGCGACGGGCTCGAGGCCGCGCAGCTGTTCAGCCGCGGCCTGCTGAGCGACGGCGGCACGGCTTCCGATGCCGCGCATCCTTCGGCCGAGGAGCTCGCGTTCTGGCGCGCCGCCGGCCGCCGCCTGCTGGCCTGCCTCGACGAATTGCCGGACGAACAGCGCGCCGCCTTCCTGCTGCACCACGAAGACGGCTTCACGGTGGAAGCCCTGGCCGACACGCTCGGCGTCGGCTTCGAGACCGTTCGCAGCCGCCTGCGCTACGGCTTGAAGAAGCTGCGCGGCTGCATGGAGCGTTACCTGTCGGTGCTGGAGCTTCGTTCATGAGCCGCCGGGCCGCTCCCAACGCGAATACCGTAGCGCGCAGCGCGGAGGTCACTCGATGAGCACGGACAACGACCTTCAGGACGACGCCCTGCGGCGCGCGCTGGCGCATGCGCCGGACCACACGGCAGCGCCCCACTGGCGCCTGCGCAAGGCGATCCTGGAGCGTGCGCACGATGCGGTGGCGCCGTTTCCCGCCACGCGCATGCAGGAGCCGGAGACGCGGCCGTGGTGGCAACGCCTCGCGGGCCTGGGCGGCGGCTCGCGCATGCCGTGGAACGCGGCCTTCGCCACCGTGCTGGTTGCGACGCTGGTGACGGTGCTCTGGCAGCGCGAGCCGGTGCCCGGCGCGCGGCCCGATGGCGAGGCCAGGGTCGCCGCGCAGGCGCCTGCCGTGTCCGCTCCGCCGGCGCCGACCGAGCCTGCGCCGCCGCCCGAATCGGCGCCTGTTCCGTCATCGGAACCGGCTGCACCTGTGCTGGAGGCACCGGCAGCAGCAGCGGCGCCGCCGGCATTGGCGCGCCCTCAGGCCGATGAAGCCGAATCCAGGAAGAAGGAAACACGCCAGGCGCCTGCTGCGCAGTCCGCACCGCCTGTCCCGGCCGCGCCCGTCGTGCCGGCCGAACCTTCGGCCGACGCGGCGGCACGTCCCGCGCCGCGGGATTCCCTCGCCGCCCGAGCCCGTCGCGAAGAAGAGGCCGCGGCCAAACAAGGCGTTGCGCCTCCGGCGAGCCCGCCCGCCGGGCCCGCCGCCCCGGGCGATGCGGCCGGTGCCGCACGCGCGGTACGCCCTGCGTCTCCGAACGTGCGAACCGAGGCGACGGAGCCGCCCACCTTCGCGGCGCTTTCGCAATGGAATCGCATCACGATCGCACAGCGCGGCGGCGCAAGCCGCAGCCTGTCGCGCGCCGAAGCGCTCGATCTCAATGCGCTGCTGGGATCGGCCGCCATCACGGCGGTCGGCGGGCAGCCGTTGGCGTCCACGCCCGAATGGCGCATCTCGCTCGAACGCAACGGCGAGGTGCTGGCGGTGTTCGAAGTCGCGCGCGGCCAGGTGCGCTGGCGCGAAGGCCGTGCGCCGCCGGCCACCGGCGCGCCGTCGGCGCCCGCGCTGGCTGCCTTGAACGAGGTGCTGCGCAATGCGGTGCAGGCGCCGGAGGCCGGGCCACCGCCGGCCGCGCCGCGCTAAGGTCGCGTCACTGGTGCTTGAACGCGGCCTTGCGCTTGTTGACAAAGGCGTCCATGCCTTCCTTCTGGTCGGCAGTGGCGAAGAGCGCGTGGAACAGGCGGCGCTCGAACATCACGCCGTCCGCGAGGCCGCTCTCGAAGGCGCGATTGACCGATTCCTTGGCCGCCATCACGGCGACCTGCGAGAAATCGGCGATCATCAGCGCGGCGCCCAGCGCCTCGTCCATCAGTTTGTCGTAAGGCACGACGCGGCTCACCAGGCCGGCGCGCTCGGCCTCGGCGGCGTCCATCATGCGGCCGGTCAGGGCCATGTCCATCGCCTTGGCCTTGCCCACCGCGCGCGGCAGGCGCTGCGTGCCGCCGGCGCCCGGAATCACGCCGAGCTTGATCTCGGGTTGGCCGAACTTCGCGTTGTCGGCTGCGATGATGAAGTCGCACATCATCGCGAGCTCGCAGCCGCCGCCGAGCGCGAAGCCGCTCACGGCCGCGATCACCGGCTTGCGCACGCTGCGGATGGTTTCCCAGTTGCGCGTGATGTAGTCGCCCTTGTAGACGTCGGTGAAGCTGTAAGTGGCCATGGCGCCGATGTCGGCGCCCGCGGCGAAGGCGCGCTCGCTGCCGGTGACGATGATGCAGCCGATCGCTTCGTCGGCGTCGAAGGCCTTGAGCGCATCGCCCAGCTCGGTCATCAGTGCATCGTTGAGCGCATTCAGCGCCTTGGGCCGGTTCAGCGTCACGATGCCGACCTTGCCGGCTTCGGTGCGGACTTCGATGTTCTCGTAGCTCATGCATGTCTCCTTGAAAGGAACAGAGGGAAAGGTCTTACTGCGGATCGAGCCAGCGCGTCAATTTGGCCGGGTCTTGCGCGGCGAGGCGCCAGGTCGTCACGCCGCTGGGCAGCGTGAGCGGCAGGCGCAGCAGCCGGCGGTCGCGCGCGATGAGTGCCGTGATCTTCTTCAGCGGGCCGAGGTAGAGCGCGAGGTCGTCCAGCTTGCCGAGCCGCCAGCCCTGGGCCTGGTGGCCCTTTGAAGCGCCGAGCTCGATGCCGATCCATTCGTCGTTGGCCGAAAAGCCGGCCTGCTCGGCCGCGCCGCCGCGCAGCACCATCTTGATCTGCACGCTGCCGTTCGCTTCGGCCACGCGCAGGCCGAGTTCCTGTGCGCGCTGCGCCGGGTCTTCGAGCGCCGCGACGCCGTGGCTGCGCAGCAGATCGGCGAGGGGCAGTTCGTCGGTCGAGTGGACCCAGCTCGCGATCTCTTCCGCAAAGGAGCGCCCGCCGACCGCTTCGAGCGCGGCGGCGAATGCGGCCTCGTCGATCGGTCCGCCGCCGCTCTTCTTCCACAGGAGCCGCATCACCTCGTCGAGCGAGCCCTTGCCTTCGGCGCGCAGCGTGAGGTCGAAGCACAGGGCGACCAGCGCACCCTTGGTGTAGTAGCTGATCGTGGTGTTGGGCGTCTGCTCGTCCTGCCGGTAGTACTTGACCCAGGCATCGAAGCTCGCGTCGGCCACCGACTGCACCAGCCGGCCCGGCGCCTGCAGCACCTGGTTGATGGTCTTGTTGACCAGCCGCAGGTAGCCGGTGTCGTCGATGCGGCCGGCGCGGCGCAGCAGCAGGTCATCGTAGTAGCTGGTGAAGCCCTCGAACAGCCACAGCAGGCGGGTGTAGTTCTCCTGCCCGTAGTCGTAGCGCGCGAACTCGGCGGGCCGCAGGCGCTTCACGTTCCAGGTGTGGAAGTACTCGTGGCTGATCAGCCCGAGCAGCGTGGTGTAGCCCTCGGGCTGTTTCTTCGCGGCGAGCTGGGGCAGGTCGCGGCGGGTGCAGATCAGCGCGGTCGAGTGCTGGTGCTCGAGCCCGCCGTAGCCGTCGTCCACCGCGTTGAGCATGAAGACGTAGCGGTCGTGCGGCGGCTTGGGTCCACCGCGCTTGCCAACCTTGTCGCCGTGCCAGAAGCGCATCTGCGTCTCGCAGATGGCGCGCGTGTCGGCGATCAGCCGTTCGCCGTCGAAGGAGGCGGGGGCGCCGGCGACGACGAAGCGATGCGGCACGCCGCAGGCCTCGAACTCGGCGCTCCAGAACATGCCCATCTCGACCGGGCTGTCGGCCAGCTCGTCATAGTCGGCGGCGAGGTAGCTGCCGAAACCCTGGCGGTCGACCTTGGCGGGTTTCAGTGCCGTCGCGCACGACCAGCGTTCGCCGGGCGCCAGGAGCGGCGGCGCCAGCACTTCGAGTGTGTGCGGCCCGTCGGTCTGGCCCTCGACGCGAAGGCACAGGCTGGTGCCGTTGAAGAAGCCGCGGTCGCGATCGAGCCACGCGGTGCGCACCGAGTTGTCGTAGGCGCAGACCTGGTAGCGCAGCACCAGGGGCTTGCCCGGCGCGCAGTCGATCTGCCAGCTGTGCTTGTCGAGCTGCTGCGCGGCCAGCTTGCGCCGGCCTTGCACGGCCTGCAGCTTCTGCAGGTTCTTCGCGAACTCGCGCACCAGGTAGCTGCCCGGAATCCAGATCGGCAAGGCCACGCGCTGTTGCGCGGCGGGCCGCTCGATGGTCAGCGTGACGGCGAACAGGTGTGCGTTGCGGTCCGCGCATTCGACGCGGTAGTGGATGGCCGGCGAGGCCATCAGTTGGCAGCGGCGAGTTGCTTTTCGACCTGCTCGGCCGGGATCGCGCCCGGCGCACGCGTGCCATTGCCGAAGATCAGCGTCGGCGTGCCGGTGATGTTGTACTTCTGGCCGAACTCGCGATTGCGGGTAAGTGCGCTGGTGTCGCACTCGGCGGCTTCGGGCGCGACGCCGCGCACCATCCAGTCGGTCCACGCCTTGGCCTTGTCCTTGGCGCACCAGATGTTGCGCGACTTCACGACCGAGTCCGGCCCCAGCACCGGGTAGAGGAAGAGATGGATGGTCACGTTGTCGACCTTGGTCAGGTCGCGCTCGAACTGCTTGCAGTAGCCGCAGTTCGGATCCTCGAATACCGCCAGCTTGCGCTTGCCGTTGCCGCGCACGATCTTGAAGGCATCTTTCACGGGCAATTTGTCGAAGGCGACTTCGCTCAGTTTCTCGACCCGTTCTTCGGTGAGGTTGCGGCGCGCCTTCACGTCGATCAGGTTGCCCTGCAGCAGGTAGTTGCCCTGCTCGTCGGTGTAGTAGATCTCGAAGCCGTTGATGCGTACCTCGTAGAGGCCGGGCATCGGCGACTTGGTGATTTCGTCGATCTTCGCGAACTGCGGAATGCGTGCGGCCAGGTTCTGGCGGATCTCGGCTTCGCCGGCGGCGGCGCTCAAGGTGCAGCCGAGGGTCAACGCGGAAAAAAGGGCGGGGGCGAATTTCATGATGTTGTTTCTTCCGGCGGAATTCATTGCAGGCCCATGGCCTGCTTCGCGATCCAGTTCTTGACGAGCCGCGTGCGGTCGAAGCCGCGCATGCCCCAGTTGCGAAGCGCCGGCAGCGGATCGGCGCTGTGCGCGAAGAGTTGCTGCAAGCCGTCGGTGGCCAGGCTCATGGAGAGCACGTCGGTGCGGCGGGCCCGCTCGTAGCGGCGCAGCAGCCGGGCGTCGCCCACGCTGCGCCAGTAGTCGCGGTCCTTGATCACATTGGCCAGCGCCGCGGCATCGCCCAGGCCCAGGTTCAAGCCCTGGCCTGCGAGCGGATGCACCGTGTGCGCCGCGTCGCCCGCGAGCGCCCAGGAGCCGCCGTCGGCGAACTGGCCGGTCCAGCGGTCGGCGATCGCGCGCTGCAATGGCCAGGCCGCGCGTTCGCTGATGAGCCTGAGGGCACCGAGCGCGCCATGGCTGGCATCGTGCAGCGCGGTGTTGAATTCGTCCGCCGTCTGCGCGAGCAGGGCCGGTGCGCGCAATTGGTCGACCGACCACACGAGCGCGAGCTGCCTGTCGCCCAGCGGCAGCAGCGCGAACACTTCGCCCTTGTCGTTGAACCACTGGCGCGCCACGCAGTCATGCGGCTCCTCGGCCTGGAGCCGCGCCGCGATGGCGTGCTGCGGATAGCGCGTGACCTCGTAGCGCACGCCCAATGTTTCGCGCGTGGCGCTGATGCGGCCTTCGCAGACCACTGTCAGCGGCGCCGGCACGGGCTCGGCGACGATCTCGATGCGCGGCTGGAAGCGCACCGCATCGCTCAGCTGCTGCTCGAGCGCGGGAACATCGACGATCCAGGCCAGCGCCTCGACCTTCTGTCGCGCGGCATGGAACTGCACGCGGGCGCCTTCGTCGCCATAGACCAGCATCTCGCGCACCGGCGTGGCATGGGCCGCATCGGGCCAGCCGCGCAGCGATTCGAGCAGCCCCTTCGATGCCGCATTGAGCGCGTAGGCGCGCACGTCCTGCCCCGCGGGGGCCGCGGCCGGCGCCACCAGCGCCACGCGCACGCGTTCGCGCGCCAAAAGCAGCGCGAGCGTGCGGCCGACGATGCCGGCGCCGCGAATGCAAACCTCGGGTGGAAGAGCCATCGGGGCATTGTAGGAGCCTGCCTTTGCCGACGGGCGCCGTGCGGGACAATCACCGGCTTCAGCCCAAGGACCTTCCACGTGACTGCCTCCGACTTCGACCTCCACGCCACCATCGCCCGCCTGTTCGTCTACCCGATCAAGTCCTGCGCCGGCGTCGAGCTGCCCGAGGCGCTGCTGACCGAAACCGGCCTGGAGTTCGATCGCGCCTGGATGGTGGTGGATGCAAAGGGCGAGTTCGTCACCCAGCGCCAGCTGCCGCGCATGGCGCTGATCCGGCCGCAGATGAAGTATTCCGAGATGGTGCTGCGCGCGCCCGGCATGCTGGCGCTTCACATCGCCTTCGACCGCGTCGAGCAGCCGGTGCGCGTGCGGGTGTGGAAGGACGAGGTGCCGGCCTATGACATGGGCGACATCGCGGCCCAGTGGCTCAGCGACTTCCTCTCGCAGCCGGGCCAGCCGCAGAAGCTGCGCCTGGTGCGTTTCGATCCCGAGCACCAGCGGCTGTCGAGCCTCCAATGGACCGGCGGCATCGAGGCCCCCAACCAGTTCGCCGACGCCTATCCGCTGCTGGTGGCCAGCGAGGGTTCGCTGGCCGAACTCAACGCGAGGCTGGCCGCGGCCGGGCACGGTGCCGTCGGGATCGAGCGCTTTCGCCCCAACATCGTGCTCGCCGGCATCGAGGCGCACGACGAAGACCGCGTCGATACGCTGCACATCACGACCGACGAGGGCGAAGCACAGCTGCGGCCGGTCAAGCCCTGCTCGCGTTGCCCGATTCCCGACATCGACCCGGCCACCGCCGAAAGCAGCCCCGAAGTGGGCGACATGCTGCGGACCTATCGTGCCGATGCGCGGGTCGACGGCGCCATCACCTTCGGCATGAATGCGATCGTGCTGCAGGGCGTCGAGCACATGCTGAAGCGCGGCCAGAAGGTAGTCGCAAACCTGCGCTTCGACTGAAGCGAGGCCGGGCGCCTAAAATCCCCGGTTCCCCAAAGCATTCTGAAAGCCCCGCCATGAGTCTCCAGTGCGGCATCGTCGGCCTGCCCAACGTCGGCAAGTCCACCCTTTTCAACGCGCTGACCAAGGCAGGCATCGCGGCCGAGAACTATCCCTTCTGCACCATCGAGCCGAACGTCGGCGTGGTCGAGGTGCCCGATTCGCGGCTCGCCCAGTTGAGCGAGATCGTGAAGCCTGAGCGCATCGTGCCGGCGATCGTCGAGTTCGTCGACATCGCGGGCCTGGTGGCCGGCGCCAGCAAGGGCGAAGGCCTGGGCAACCAGTTCCTCGCGCACATCCGCGAAACGGACGCCATCGTCAACGTGGTGCGCTGCTTCGAGGACGACAACGTGATCCACGTGGCAGGCAAGGTCGATCCCATCTCCGACACCGAGGTGATCCAGACCGAGCTGTGCCTGGCCGACCTGGCGACGGTCGAGAAGGCGCTGCATCGCCACACCAAGACCGCGCGCTCCGGTGACAAGGAAGCGATCAAGCTGGTGGCGCTGCTGGAGAAATGTCAGGCCGCGCTGAACGAGAACAAGCCCGTGCGCGCGCTCGAGTTCAGCAAGGAAGACAAGCCCTTGATCAAGCAGTTCTCGCTGATCACCGCCAAGCCCGCGATGTTCGTCGGCAACGTGGCGGAGGACGGCTTCGAGAACAACCCCTTCCTCGACCGGCTGCGCGAATACGCCGCGGCGCAGAACGCACCCGTGGTCGCCATCTGCGCCAAGATCGAAGCCGAGCTGGCCGACATGGACGAGGAAGACAAGAAGATGTTCCTGGCCGAGATCGGCCAGGAAGAGCCGGGCCTCAACCGCCTGATCCGCGCGGCTTACACGCTGCTGGGCCTGCAGACCTACTTCACCGCCGGCGTGAAGGAAGTGCGCGCCTGGACCATCCACGTCGGCGACACCGGCCCGCAGGCGGCCGGCGTGATCCACACCGATTTCGAGAAGGGCTACATCCGCGCCCAGACCATCGCCTTCAACGACTTCATCGCCTTCAAGGGCGAGCAGGGGGCGAAGGATGCCGGCAAGATGCGGGCGGAAGGCAAGGAGTACGTGGTCAAGGACGGGGATGTGATGAACTTCTTGTTCAGCTCCTGAGCCCTTCGCATTGCAGCCATCCATGATCACCGTCCACCACCTCAACAACTCCCGCTCGCAACGCGTGCTCTGGCTGCTCGAAGAACTCGAGCTGCCTTACGAGATCGTTCACTACCAGCGCGATCCGAAGACCATGCTCGCGCCGCCCACCTTGCGCGCGGTGCATCCGCTGGGCAGGTCGCCGGTGGTGACGACCGACGAAGGCCTCACGCTCGCGGAGTCGGGTGCGGTCGTCGAGACGCTGATCGAGCGCTACGGCAACGGCCGCCTCGCGCCTGCGGCGGGCACGCCCGAGGCGCTGCGCTACCGCTATTGGCTGCACTACGCCGAAGGCTCGGCGATGCCGCCTCTGCTGCTCAAGCTGATGTTCGACCAGATCGAGAAAGCGAAGATGCCCTTCTTCGCCAAGCCGATCGCAAAGGCGATCGCGGGCAAGGCCAAGGCCGCCTTCATCATGCCCAACATCAAGAGCCATCTGGACTTCATGGAAGGCGAACTCGGCAAGAGCAAATGGTTTGCCGGCAATGCGTTTTCGGGCGCCGACATCCAGATGAGCTTTCCGGTGGAGGCCGCGGTGGCGCGCGGCGGGCTCGATGCGTCGCGGCCCAAGCTCATGGCGTATCTGGAGCGCATCCACGCGCGGCCGGCGTACATGCGCGCACTCGAGCGCGGCGGGCCCTACGGGCTCCTGACCTGATCGCGCTGCCGGCTCAGTTCGGCCATATATAGAGAAGCGCGATCGTCATCGTGACGTAGCGCGCGAACTTGCCGATCGCCATGTAGATCACGCAAGGCCAGAACGAGAGCCGCAGCCATCCCGCGACGGCGCAAAGCGGATCGCCGACGATCGGCAGCCAGGCCAGCAGACAAGCCTTGGGGCCCAGGCGCTCCAGCCAGCCGAGCACGCGCAGGTGGTGCTTGGAGTGCGAATACTTGTCGGCCACCTTGTGTGCGCCGTAGCCGATCCACCAGTCCACGATGCCGCCCAAGGTATTGCCGAGCGTCGCGACGCCGACCGCGGACCAGAACATTTCGGGATTGAGCTTGAGCAGTCCGAACAGCACCGGCTCGGAGCCGACCGGCAGCAAGGTCGCCGACACGAAGGCGGCAACGAAGAGGGTGCTGAGCCCGAATTGCGGCAGCGCAAGAAGCGCAAGGAGTGAGTCGAGCCAGGCTTGCATGTGCGCCGGAGTATAGAAAGACCCGGCCTTATGCAGCGTCGGCGTATACGCTGTCCGCCTGCGCGATGAAACTCTGAAAATCGCAAATGGTTTCAGCCGCTCTCGCTTCGCGCCGCTACAATCGTGCCTCATTTTTCAGCAGCTCGGCGCGCGCCACCTTTCCCTCCATGACCTTGCAGATCGGCAACATCGCGCTGGAAAACCGGCTGTTCGTTGCGCCCATGGCGGGCGTCACCGACCGGCCCTTCCGCATGCTGTGCCGCGAACTCGGTGCGGGCTACGCGGTGAGCGAGATGGTCACATCGCGCAAGGAGCTGTGGGGCTCGCTCAAGACTTCGCGCCGCGCGAATCACGATGGCGAACCGGGCCCCATTGCGGTGCAGATCGCCGGCACCGATGCGGCGATGATGGCCGAGGCGGCGCAATACAACATCGAGCGCGGCGCGCAGATCATCGACATCAACATGGGCTGCCCGGCCAAGAAGGTCTGCAACAAGTGGGCCGGGTCGGCGCTGATGCGCGACGAGCCTCTGGCGCTCGAGATCGTCGAGGCGGTGGTCCGTGCTGCGATGCCGCACAAGGTTCCGGTCACGCTCAAGATGCGCACCGGCTGGAGCGAAGACCATCGCAACGCGGTGACGCTGGCGCGCCGCTTCGAAGCGGCCGGCGTGCAGATGCTCACGGTGCACGGCCGCACGCGCGAGCAGGGTTACAAGGGCCTGGCCGAGTACGACACCATTGCGGCCGTCAAGGCGGCCGTGCGCGTGCCGGTGGTTGCCAACGGCGATGTCGACTCGCCCGAGAAAGCGCGCGAGGTGTTCGCGCTCACTGGCGTCGACGCCGTGATGGTGGGCCGCGCCGCACAGGGACGGCCGTGGATCTTTCGCGAGATCGCGCATTTCCTGGCGACCGGCACGCAGCTCGCGCCGCCGCTCGTGGCCGAGGTGCGCCGCCTCATGCTCGACCATCTGCAGCAGCACTACGCGCTCTATGGCGACTACAGCGGTGTCCGCACCGCGCGCAAACACATCGGCTGGTACGTCCGCGCGCTGCCCGGCGGCGAGGAATTCAGAGGCCGAATGAACACCATCGAGGACTGCGACGCGCAACTCGCCGCAGTGGCCGATTTTTTCGACACGCTGGCCGCACGGATGGACCGCATTCCGGTCGCTGATGACGCGCAAGCGCAAAGGGATGAGCAGGCAGCCGAAGTGTCTGCATGAATTGAAGAACAGAAGAAGAGAAGAGGGCCATGAGCAAGAAACATATCGAAGACTGCGTGCGCAACAGTCTGGACAGTTATTTCCGTGACCTGCGCGGCACCGAACCCGACGGCATGTACGAAATGCTGGTGCGCGTGGTGGAGAAACCCTTGCTCGACGTCGTGATGACGCGAGCCGAAGGCAACCAGTCCAAGGCCGCGCAATGGCTGGGGCTGAACCGCAACACGCTTCGAAAAAAGCTGGTCGAACACAAACTCCTGAAGTAGCCCTTGATGAACGCACTGATTTCCGTTTCCGACAAGACCGGCATCCTCGAATTCGCGCAAGCGCTCCACGCGCTGGACATTCGCCTGTTCTCGACCGGCGGCACTGCCAAGCTGCTGGCCGATGCCGGCCTTCCGGTGACCGAAGTGGCCGAGCTCACCGGCTTTCCCGAGATGCTCGACGGACGCGTGAAGACGCTGCATCCCAAGGTGCATGGCGGCCTGCTGGCGCGGCGCGATGTGCCGGCGCACATGGCGGCCTTGAAGGAACACGGCATCGACACGATCGATCTGCTGGTGGTCAACCTCTATCCCTTCGAAGCCACCGTTGCCAAGCCCGGGTGCACGCTGGAAGACGCGATCGAGAACATCGACATCGGCGGCCCGGCGATGGTGCGCAGCGCGGCCAAGAACTGGAAGGACGTCGGCGTGCTGACCGACGCGGCGCAATACCCGCAGGCGTTGGCCGAACTCAGGGCCGAGGGCAAGCTGAGCGACAAGACCAAGTTCGCCTTCTCCGTCGCCGCCTTCAACCGAATCAGCCAGTACGACGGCGCGATCAGCGACTACCTCTCGGGCATCCAGGACGACGGCACGCATGCGCTCTTCCCGGCGCAGGGCAACGGCCGCTTCATCAAGCTGCAGGACCTGCGCTACGGCGAGAACCCGCACCAGCAGGCCGCGTTCTATCGCGACCTGTACCCGGCACCCGGTTCCCTGGTCACGGCGAAGCAGCTGCAGGGCAAGGAGCTCAGCTACAACAACATCGCCGATGCCGATGCGGCCTGGGAGTGCGTGAAGAGCTTCCATCCTTTGAAAGATGGGCCCGCGTGCGTGATCGTCAAGCATGCCAACCCCTGCGGCGTCGCGGTGGGCAAGGATGCGCACGAGGCCTACGCCAAGGCCTTCAAGACCGATCCGACCTCGGCCTTCGGCGGCATCATCGCCTTCAACCGGACGGTGGACCGCGCCGCGGCCGAAGCTGTGAGCAAGCAGTTCGTCGAAGTGCTGATGGCGCCGGGCTATGCGCCGGAGGCGCTCGAAGTGTTCAAGAGCAAGGTCAACGTGCGCATCCTCGAGATCGCGCTGCCGCCGGGCGGCACCAGCGACTGGGACAACGGCCGCAACGCAGTGGACGTGAAGCGCATCGGTTCGGGCCTTCTGATGCAGACCGCCGACAACCGCGAGCTCTCAATCGACGAGCTCAAGGTGGTGAGCAGGAAACAGCCCACGCCGCAGCAATTGCAGGATCTTCTGTTCGCATGGAAGGTCGCGAAGTTCGTCAAGAGCAACGCGATCGTGTTCTGCGCCGACGGCATGACCATGGGTGTCGGCGCCGGCCAGATGAGCCGGCTCGATTCGGCGCGCATCGCGAGCATCAAGGCGCAGCATGCGGGCCTGTCGCTGCAAGGCACGGCGGTCGCGAGCGATGCTTTCTTCCCGTTCCGCGACGGGCTCGACGTGGTGGTCGATGCCGGCGCGAGCTGTGTGATCCAGCCCGGCGGTTCGATGCGCGATCAGGAGGTGATCGATGCGGCGGACGAGCGCGGCGTGGTCATGGTCCTCTCAGGCGTGCGCCACTTTCGGCACTAGCCGCCGAAGCGGTACTTGAGCTGAAAACTCACCGCGCCATAGAGGCGGTTCCTGATGGTGGGAACGATGGCGATGTTGAGCCCCCAGTTCTTGCCTTCGATGGCCGCGGTCGGGATCAGCGCCGGAAACCAGCCGCCGTTGTTGGACCGCGGATAGCCGTCGAAGGCGCCGACCACGGCGCCGAACTTCACGCCGTGGAATTCGAAGGGCATCACGTACAGACCGACGTAGTGCGAGCGCTCGCGGTCGCTGTTGCGGAACAGGCCGGCGGTGAGCGAGTAGGTTTCGTCGAGCGGCCATTCGATCCCGAGGCCGGGGTTGCCGTCTGCCAGCCCCTTGTCGCGGTCGAAGTGGTAGGAGTAGAAGCCGGCGTCGAACCAGGCCTTGCCGATATCGGCCTGCGCGAAGGCGAGGCCGGGCGCAAAGGCCAGCCAGGCCAACCAGCTGCGGAGCTTCATGCGCGCAGCGTCTTGAAGATCTGGCGTGCCGCTTCGATGGTCGCGGCAATGTCTTCGTCGCTGTGGGCTGCGCTCACGAAGCCGGCTTCGTACAGCGCCGGCGCGATGTAGATGCCGCGCTCGAGCAGGCCGTGGAACAGGGCATTGAATTTGGCGTTGTCGGTGGTCATGACCGTGCTGTAGTTCTGCGGCAGCGCATCGAGCAAAAAGAAGCCGAACATGCCGCCTTCGCTGTCTGCGCTGAAGGCGATGCCTTCCGCCGCGGCGACCGACTTCAGCCCGTCGACCAGCGTACGGGTCTTGTGTGACAGCGCGTCGAAGAAGCCGGGCCTGGCCACTTCCTTCAATGTCGCGAGGCCGCAGGCCGTGGCCACCGGGTTGCCCGAGAGCGTACCGGCCTGATACACCGGTCCGAGCGGCGCGAGCTGTTCCATGATCGCGCGCGGTCCGCCGAAGGCCGCGAGCGGCATGCCGCCGCCGATCACCTTGCCCAGTACCGTGAGATCGGGCGTGATGCCCAGCACGCCCTGTGCGCCCTGCAGGCCGACGCGGAAGCCGGTCATGACCTCGTCGAACACCAGCAGCGCGCCGTGCTTGGTGCAGAGCTCGCGGCAGCGCTGCGCAAAGGCGGCGCTCGCGCGCACGAAGTTCATGTTGCCGGCGATGGCTTCGATCATCAGGCAGGCGATCTCGTGGCCATGCAGCGTGAAGGCTTCCTCGAGCTGCGCGAGGTTGTTGTATTCGAGGACCAGCGTGTGCTGCACCACCTCGGGCGGCACGCCGGCCGAGGTCGGGTGGCCGAAGGTCGCGAGGCCCGAGCCGGCCTTGACCAGCAACGCATCGGCGTGACCGTGGTAGCAGCCTTCGAACTTGATGATGTACTTGCGCCCGGTCGCGCCGCGTGCCAGGCGCAGCGCGCTCATCGCGGCTTCGGTGCCGGAGCTCACGAGGCGCACCATCTCCATCGACGGCACGAGTGCCAGGATGGCTTCGGCGAGTTCGATCTCGCGCTCGGTCGGTGCGCCGAAGGAGAAGCCCTCTGTCACGGCGCGCTGCACCGCATCGACCACCGCGGGATGGCCGTGGCCCAGGATCATCGGCCCCCAGGAGCCGATGTAGTCGATGTAGCGCTGGTCCGCTGCATCCCAGAAGTAGGCGCCCTGCGCGCGCTTGACGAAACGCGGCGTGCCGCCGACGGCCCTGAAGGCGCGCACCGGCGAGTTGACCCCGCCGGGAATCACGGCGCGGGCGCGCTCGAAGAGGATGTCGTTCTTGTCGGTGGCGTGTGGCATCAGTGGCGCGTGTCGTGAGGTGGCAGGGCAAAGTCAGTGGGAGAGGCGGGATCGTCGTCGTTGTCTTCGTCGTCCTCGGGCTGGGCCCAGAACAGGCGATCGGGCAGCACGTGGCCCATGCCGGGGCGGAAGCCGGCATCGAGACAGCGGTCCATGTAGCTCAGCGCTTCGGTGGTGGCCGCGACCAGGTCGGTGCCGCTGGCGAGCAGCGCGGCCAGCGCGGCCGAGAGAGTGTCGCCCGCGCCGGCGAACACGGCATCGAGGCGCTCGTACTTCTCGCTCGCGAGCACCGACTGCGGCGACGCCAGTACGTTGTCGATGAACTGGTCGGGCAGCACCAGCCCGGTCACCAGCGTATAGGGCACGCCGAACTCGCCGGCCGCCTTGGCGATGTCGCGCGCGGTGGGTGGACGCTCGCCGGCCCAGTCCGGCAGGAGCCATCGCCACAGCGTGCTGTGGTTGCCGACCAGCACGGTGGTCTGCGGCAGCACGAGCTCGCGAAACGCATCGAGATAGGCCTCGATCTGCGTGTCTTCCCACCACGAGAGGTTGGGCATGTAGGCGACTACCGGCACTTCGGGATAATCGGTCGCGGTCTCGGCCACGGTGCTGAGGTTTTCGGGCGAGCCGACGAAGCCCACCTTGATGAGCTGCACTTCCACGTCTTCGAGAATGGCGCGTGCCTGCTCGGCGACAGCCTCCTCGTCAAAGGTGAAGTGATCGAAAATTTCGGCGGTATCGCGCGCGTAGGCACCGGTCACGACCGGCAGCATGTGGGCGCCGACCGAGGCCATGGCCAGGGCGTCGCTGCCCAAGCCTCCGGCTCCGCTCGGATCGCTCGCGTTGAAGACCAGCACGCACGGCGGATTCAACTCGCTTTCGGCGTTTTCATCGCTCGGGGGGTCGGTAAGATCGCTCACTTTGCGGTCGTGCTCTGGTGGTAGTAGGAAAGTTGTCATACGCCACAGGGCTCACCAGATGGTGGCATATCTGAGACGCTTGTCACGGGTTTTGTTGATACGTTTGGATACGATCGTTGCATTCTATGAACAGGGACTTTAAGCTGCGATGAATACGAAAACCTGGATGTGCCTGATTTGCGGGTGGATCTACGACGAAGCGGTGGGAGTGCCAGAAGATGGTATTGCGCCCGGCACGGCATGGGCAGATGTTCCGATGAACTGGACCTGTCCCGAATGCGGGGCGCGCAAGGAAGACTTCGAAATGGTTGAAATCTGAAGCATCGCATAGGGCGTGCTTCTTTGCGTCCCTCGTCGAGGGCGTTGCGGTCATCGAGGTATTAATAGAGGAGCGTGCGAATGAGCGCGAATGGATCGGGTTACAAGGTGCTCGTCATCGACGACAGCAACACCATTCGGCGCAGCGCCGAGATCTTCCTCAAGCAGGGGGGCCACGAGGTCCTGCTGGCCGAAGACGGGTTCGACGCATTGTCGAAAGTCAATGATCACAAGCCGCACCTCATCTTCTGCGACATCCTCATGCCGCGCCTCGACGGTTATCAGACCTGCGCCATCATCAAGCGCAACGCCCATTTTTCCAACGTCCCGGTCGTGATGCTCTCCTCCAAGGACGGCGTGTTCGACAAGGCGCGCGGCCGCATGGTCGGCTCGCAGGACTATCTCACCAAACCCTTCACCAAAGACCAACTGCTCCAGGCTGTGCAGCAGTTCGGCATCGTTTCGCAGGAAGTGCAGTAATGGCTATTCGCAAGGTACTCGTGGTCGACGATTCCAAGACGGAATTGATCTTTCTCACCGAACTTCTTCAAAAGAACGGCTTTTCGGTGAAAACCGCCGAGAATGCCGAGGACGCGATGCGCCGGCTCGAGGAAGAGCAGCCCGACCTGATCCTCATGGACATTGTGATGCCGGGCCAGAACGGCTTCCAGCTCACGCGCGCGATCGCCCGCAATCCGAAGTACGAATCGGTGCCGATCATCATGTGCACGAGCAAGAACCAGGAAACCGATCGCCTGTGGGGCATGCGCCAGGGTGCCCGCGACTACATCGTGAAGCCGGTCAATGCAGCCGAGCTGATGGCAAAGATCAGCGCGCTCGCCTGAATCCGACAATTTTCGTACATGGCCAACCGCGACGCTCTCCGCGCATTCCAGTCCCGGCTTGCCAGCCGCCTGCAGGCGGCGCGCACCTCGGGCGTTTCCGCTTCGTGGCTCGCCGTGGAAGCGGGCGAGTCGAAGTACCTGTTCCCGCTCGGGCACGCCGGCGAGATCTTTCCGTGGACGCCCCCGCAGGCCGTGCCGTACACGGAGCCGTGGTTCCTGGGCGTCGCCAACCTGCGCGGCGGGCTGTACGGCATCGTGCAGCTTTCCACTTTCGCCTCGGGTTCGGCCGCTGCACCCGTGCAGAGCGAAGCGGCGCGCGCCCAATCTCGTCTCGTCGCACTCAACGAGATGCTCGAAGTCAATTGCGCTTTGCTGATCGACCGGCTGGTCGGTCTGCGCGGCGTCGAAGCCTTCACCGAATCGCAGGCCCCGGATGGCGACGCCCCGGCCTGGCTGGGACATTCGTACACCGACGCCGCCGGCGGGCGCTGGCAGGAAATCAACCTGCAGGCGCTATCCCAGCAACCCCAATTTTTGAGCATCGGCGCCTGAGCGGAACGCTTGGCACCGACCACTACCTGAAGGACCGACCGTGAGCTCGATCGCCGACAAGTTCAAGAAATTCCTGCCCGCCGGTGGCGACAACGTCAACATGCGTGTCGACAGCGGCTCGACCCTGTCGCTCGACAGCATGGAAACCGTGCAGCCGCCCGAAGAGAAAACGGTGCGCATCCGGCGCGACGCGGTGCCCGAGTCGACGCCCGAGCCGGTTCTCGCCATGGACGCCGCCAACGATCAGGCGCCGGCCGGCAGCCTCGATGAACCGGCGCAGGCCGAATCCCAGGGCGCGGTTCCTCCAGGGCCCGCGGGCGCGGTGCGCTCGCTGCGCTCGAACCCGGCGCGCCAGCAGCGCGTGCTCGCGATCGTGCTCGCGACCGTGGTGCTGTTGCTGCTGCTCGTCGCCGGCTCCGCCATCCTGCGCGCCGAACGGCTGGCGCAACAGGTCGCGGCCACCGGCCAGTCGCTGATGCAGTCGCAGCGTCTCGCCAAGTCGGTCTCGCAGGCGCTGGTGGGCAATGTTCCCGCTTTCGCGGAAGTCAAGGACAGCTCGGACGACCTCACGCGTCGCGTGCAGGGCCTGGCAAACGGCGACGATTCGCTCAAGCTGGAGCGTGTGGGCGGCCAGTACGACGCCGAACTCGGCAAGATCACGCCGCTGGTCGAGCGCGCCGACAAGAGCGCCAAGGCCGTGCTGGCCCAGCAGCAGATCCTGACGCAGGTCGGTACCGCGCTGCGCGACATCAATCGCCAATCCTCCGATCTGCTCGAAATGACAGAGACCGTGGCCTCGCTCAAGATGCAGCAGAACGCCACCCTGCCCGAGATCTCGGCCGCCGGCCAGCTGGTGATGCTGACCCAGCGCATCGGCAAGTCGGCCAACGAATTCCTTACAGTCGAAGGCGTGAGCCCCGACGCGGTGTTCCTGCTCGGCAAGGACCTGAACACCTTCCAGGAAGTCACGCGCGGCCTGCTCGAGGGCAATGCCCAGCAGCGCCTGCCCGGCTCGCGCGATCCGCAGACGCGCCAGCAGCTCGAAGCCATTCTCAAGACCTACGAACAGACGCGCACGCAAGCCGGAGCCATTCTGGGCAATCTCCAGGGCCTGGTCGCCGCGCGCGAAGCGCAGGCCGCCATCCTGGCCGACAGCGAACCGCTGCGCACCTCGCTCGGCGACTTGCAGGACAAGCTCTCCGCCCGCACCGGCCTCGGCGCCGGCACGGTGGTGATGCTGTTCGTGCTGTCGCTGGCCGCGCTGGCGCTGGCCGGCGCCATCGGTTTCGTGCAGGTGCGCGAAGGCCGCGAACGCGCGCTGGCCGCCGAACGCGAGCGTCTCGCCGCCGAGCGCGCGAGCGAAGACGCGGGCCGCGTCAATGCCGCCAACCAGGCGGCGATCTTGCGGCTGATGAACGAACTGCAGACCGTCGCCGAAGGCGATCTGACGCAGGAAGCGACGGTGACCGAAGACATCACGGGCGCCATCGCCGACTCGGTGAACTACACGGTGGAAGAACTTCGCCTGCTGGTGGGCAACGTGCAGAACACGGCCACGCGCGTGGCGCAGACCACCTCGCAGGTGGAAAGCACCTCGACCGAACTGCTGGCCGCCTCGACCGAGCAGCTGCGCGAGATCCGCGAAACCGGCCAGTCGGTGCTCACGATGGCCGAGCGAATCAACGGCGTGTCCTCGCAGGCGCAAGAATCGGCCACGGTGGCGCGCCAGTCGCTGGAAGCCGCTTCCTCCGGCCTGCAGGCCGTGCAGAACGCGATCGGCGGCATGAACTCGATCCGCGACCAGATCCAGGAAACCTCCAAGCGCATCAAGCGCCTCGGCGA
Organism: Variovorax paradoxus; assembly: GCF_018614955.1. Classification (GTDB taxonomy): domain Bacteria; phylum Pseudomonadota; class Gammaproteobacteria; order Burkholderiales; family Burkholderiaceae_C; genus Variovorax; species Variovorax paradoxus_J. The sequence continues at coordinate 45,441 of NZ_JAGGNV010000020.1, read as the reverse complement.
ATCCTCGCAGGAGATCGGCGAAATCACCGAGCTGATCTCGGACATTACCGAACAGACCAACGTGCTGGCGCTCAACGCCGCCATCCAGGCCGCGTCGGCCGGCGAGGCCGGCCGCGGCTTCTCGGTGGTGGCGGAAGAAGTGCAGCGACTGGCCGAACGTTCGGCAGACGCCACGCGCCAGATCTCGGCGCTGGTGAAGGCGATTCAGACCGACACGCAGGATGCGGTCGGCGCCATGGAGCGCTCCACGCAGGGGGTGGTGGAAGGGGCCAAGCTCTCCGACAACGCCGGTACCGCGCTGTCCGAGATTGACCGCGTGTCGCGCCGCCTTGCCGAGCTGATCGAGCAGATCTCGCAATCCGCTTCCCGCGAGGCCGACTCGGCCAACGTCGTGGCCGCCAACATCCAGCACATTTTCGCCGTGACCGAGCAGACCGGCGAAGGCACGCGCACCACCGCACAGCAGGTCCGCGAGCTCTCGCACATGGCCGAGGAACTGCGCCAGTCGGTGTCACGTTTCAAGATTGTCTGAACGCCGAGCGCAGAACGTGTCGATCCAAAGCCCTGCCACCGCCCCAGTAGCTGGCAACGCGCCAGCCACCGAAGATCTCGGGCCGCTGGCCTGGGTGCTCGGAGAAATCCAGAAGTCGCTCGACAACGCCAGCAAGACGCTGCGGCGCTTCGCCCGCGAGGCCGGCAGCGCTCCGGAGAACGACACCACGCCGCTGCGCATGGCGCGGCAGCAGCTGCACCAGGCCGTCGGTGCGCTGCAGATGGTGGGCCATTCGGCGCCGGCGCTGGTGCTGGGCGCGATGGAGTTCGCGGTCCAGAGCTTCATCACGGAGCCGGCGCGCTGCACCGAAGCCGCCGTCCACAAGATCGACCGCGCGGGCTTCGCCGCCACCGATTTCCTCAATGCGCTGCTGGCGGGCAAGACCGTGTCCTCGGTCGCGCTGTTCCCCCAGTACCGCGACGTGCTGGAACTGGTCGGCAACGAGCGCGTCCACCCGGCCGACCTGTGGAGCATGAGCTGGCGCTGGGTCGAGATCAAGCCGGCGCCGACGCAGACCGCGCTGGTGTACGACCCGGCGGTCCGCTCCAAGCTCGATCGCGAAGTGCTCAAGATCGTCAAGAGCGGCGACGACCATGCCGCGCGGCGCCTTCAGGCCTTGTGCCTGGGCTTGGGACGCGGCGCCTCGGTGCCGCGCGTCGCGAGTTTCTGGACCCTCGCGGCCGGCTTCTTCGAGGCCCTGGCGCTGTCGCTGATTCCGACCGATTCCCACGTGAAGCGCGCCGCTTCGCGCGTGCTGCTGCAGTACGCCACCCTGGCGCGCGGCGACAACACGGTGTCGGACCGCCTGGGCCAGGACCTGCTGTTCTTCTGCGCGCAAGCCGTGCCCGGCCCGCGCGACGAAGCCGCCACACTGCGCGCGGTGCGTGTCGCCTGGGGCGTGGCCAACGAGCAGAAGGTCGACTACGCGATCGAACAGTTCGGCCGCTTCGACCCGCTGGTGCTCGCGCAGGCGCGCAAGCGCATCGAGGCCGCCAAGGAAATGTGGTCGGCGCTCTCGGGCGGCGACGTCTCGCGCACGCGGCAGGTGGCCGACACCTTCGCCCAGCTCGGCGAGTCGCTGCAGAAGCTGCATCCGCCGAGCCTGCCGATGGTGCAGGCCCTGAACAACGCGGTCGACGCTTCGCTGCGTTCGGCCAAGCCGCCGGCCACCGAGCTGGCGATGGAAGTTGCGACCTCGGTCCTCTATCTCGAAGCCGCCTTCGAGGACCTCGATCCGCACGACCGGCAATTGACGGCGCGCACGGTGCAACTGGCCGGCCGCATCGAACGCGTGCGCGAAGGCGGCCGTTCGGAGCCGCTCGAGCCGTGGATGGAAGAGCTCTACCGCCGCGTGAGCGACCGCCAGACCATGGGCACCGTGGTCGGCGAGCTGCGCGCCCACCTGAGCGAACTCGAAAAATCGCTCGACCAGTTCTTCCGCCGACCGGCCGACAAGAGCGTGCTGCGCACGGTACCGACCCAGCTGCTGCAGATGCGCGGCGTGTTCTCGGTGCTCGGCCTCGACCAGGCCGCGCAGACCGTGCAGCGCATGCGCGACAACGTCGACCATCTGCTGGCCGAGGAAGCCGCTTCCACCGAAGCCAGCGATTTCGACGCGCTCGGCAACAACCTCGGCGCGCTGGGCTTCCTGATCGACATGCTCGGCTACCAGCCGGCGCTGGCCAAGCGCCTGTTCGTGTTCGACAGCGAAGCCGGCGAGCTCAAGCCGTTGATGGGCCGCCAGGCCAACGACACCGACGTGCCCGAAGCGACGGCCCCGGTTTCCTTTGCCTCCGCGTCCGGACCTGTCGCGGTCACCGACACCGTGCTGAGCGTCGAAGAAGTCGACGCCCAGATTGCAGCCAAGCTTGCCGCGCTGGCTGTCCCGACACGCAAGGCGCCTTCGCCGATCGAGGAATTCAGCCGCGCCACCGCGAGCTGGACCGCCAAGATCACCGGCCCGGCGCCGCTGGAAGGCCTGCCCGACACCGAAGTGACGGAGCTCGAGGAAGACGATCTCCAGAACATCTTCCTCGACGAGGCCCGCGAGGTGCTGCACAACGGCCTGGCCGCCGTGTCGGCGCTCGGCGCGCAGCCGGACGACAACGGCGAGCTGACCGTGCTGCGGCGCGCCTTCCACACCCTCAAGGGCAGCTCGCGCATGGTCGGGCTGATGGATTTCGGCGAGGCCGCCTGGTCCTTCGAGCAGGTGCTCAACACCTGGCTGGCCGACCAGCGTCCGGCCACGCCCGAACTGCTTGCCGGCACCAAGCGCGCACTGACGGATTTCGCGAAGTGGGTCGAAGCCATCGCCGCCAGCGAGCCGCACGGTTGGCAGTCCGCACCCTTCCGCAGCATGGCCGAAGCGCTGCGTACCGGCGAACCGCTGGCGCCGGCGCGCGTAGCCGACGCCGAAGCCCTGGTGGCCGCAGCGCGCCATATCGCGGCCGAAGAAACCATGGCCGAGGCCAAGGCTGCGCCCGACGCGCAGCCCGAGCCGCTTCCCTTGCCGGAACTGCCCGAGATCGAATTCGATCTGGGGCCGATCGCGGTCGAGACGCCGAGCGAGGCCGCACCGGAGCCGGTGTCTCACTCCGCCAGCGTCGACGCCGACGAATTCGCCTCGACCGATTTCCTCGATTTCGAAGCCAAGCCGACCCCGCCGCCGGAAGAGCCCGTGCCGCCGGCCGAGCTCGAAGAAATCGACTTCCTCGAAACCGCGCATGTCTCGATCGAGCCCGCGCTGGCGCTGCCGGCCGAGCCCGTCCTCGAGGCGCCTGCTCCGATTCCGGCGCCTGTTGCAGAACCCGAGCCAACGCCGGAACCTGCATGGGCGCTGCACTTCGAGCCTGAAGCCCCACCGGAGCCCGAGGCCCCGGCGGTCGCCGAGCAGGCAGTCGAAGAACTGCCGCAGGCGCTGCAGGAACCCGAGTCCGAAGCGATTGCCGCAAGCGCAGAACCCGAAGCCGAGCCGGAGCGTCCGGTCCCGAGCGCCGACGACCAGGTGAAGGTGATCGGCCCGCTGCGCATCGGCATCGCGCTCTACAACGTCTATCTCAACGAAGCCGACGAATGGTCGCGCCAGCTGGCCACCGAGGTCGGCGAGTGGGCGCTCGAAACGCACGAACGCGTGTCGGATTCGACCATCGGGCTCGCCCATTCGCTCGCCGGCAGTTCCGCGACCGTGGGCTTCCAGGGCCTGTCGGACATGGCGCGCTCGATCGAGGCGGCACTGCAGCATCTGCACATGCAGGGCCGCGGCACGCCGGCGCAGGGTGCCGTGCTGCTGGCGGCAGCCGAAGAGTTGCGGCGCCTGCTGCACCAGTTCGCCGCCGGCTTTCTGCACGAGCCCGCCGAAGAAACCATGCGCGCGCTGCGCGATGTGGCAGCCTCGCCGATGCCGATCGACATGGGCGAAGCCGCGATCGGATCCGTGGCTTCGTTGCGCTTTGCCGTCCCTGACGTGGCGCTCGACGACTCCGAGGACGCGATCGACGTCACCGACGTGATCGACGTCGACCTGTTCCCGATCTTCGAGGAAGAGGCGGCCGAACTGCTGCCTCAGCTCGGCACCGCGTTGCGCGAGTGGTCGCAGCATCCCGACGACCCGGCGCCCCGTGCCTCCACGCTGCGCACCTTGCACACGCTCAAGGGCAGTGCCCGGCTGGCCGGTGCCATGCGACTGGGCGAACGTGCCCACCGCATGGAATCCGAGATCGAGGCGATCAGCGCCGAGGGCGCCGACCGCCAGGCGATCGAGCACCTGCTCACCCGCTTCGACACACTGCAAGCCACCTTCGACGGGCTGCGCGCCGCCGACGACGCGATCCAGACCGAGCTGGTGCAGCGGGTGGTCGCTGCCGCTCCGGCGGCTCCCGCCGTATCGGCCACTGCAGAAGCGGCAGCCGACGCTGCCGAGCCGGAGATGGGTACGGCGGAGCCGGTGCCCGTTGGAGAGGCCGATGCGGCTCGCCGCGCGGTCGTGCTGCCTTCGCCGTCCGCATTGACGCCGCTGCGCACTATCTCGAGCCAGGCGGTGCGCATTCGCACCCATCTGCTCGACCGCCTGGTGGCGCAGGCCGGCGAGGTCATCATCACGCGCTCGCGGCTCGAGGCCGAACTGGGCCAGCTGCGCAGCTCGCTCGGCGACCTCACCGGCAACCTCGACCGGCTGCGCCAGCAGCTGCGCGACATCGAGGTCCAGGCCGAAAGCCAGATGCAATCGCGCCTGGCCCAGGCCAAGGACTCGCAGCAGGGCTTCGACCCGCTCGAGTTCGACCGCTTCACGCGTGTGCAGGAGCTCACGCGCATGATGGCCGAGTCGGTCAACGACGTGGCCACCGTGCAGCGCACGCTCCAGAAGACCGTGCAGGCGACCGAAGACGACCTCAGCGCGCAGGCGCGCCAGACGCGCGAACTCCAGCGCGGGCTGCTGCGCACGCGCATGGTGGAGTTCGAAGGCATTTCCGAGCGCCTCTACCGCGTGGTGCGGCAGGCCTCCAAGGACACCGGCAAGCAGGTGCGCCTCGACATCGTTGGCGGCTCGATCGAGATGGACCGCGGCGTGCTGGACCGCATGACGCCCGCCTTCGAGCACCTGCTGCGCAACTGCGTCGCGCACGGCATCGAGGACGTGGCGGCGCGCGAGAAGGCCGGCAAGGAAGCCAGCGGCCTGATCGTCATCGAGCTGCACCACGAAGGCAATGACGTCTCGGTGAGCTTCCGCGACGACGGCGCGGGCCTCAACCACAAGCGCATCCTTGAGCGCGCGCAGTCCCTGGGCCTGATCGCCCAAGGCCAGAAGCTCAGCGAAGACGAGGCCGCCGAACTGATCTTCCAGCCCGGCTTCTCGACCGCGGAGCAGGTCTCGGAACTGGCCGGCCGCGGCATCGGCATGGACGTGGTGCGCGCGCAGGTCGCGGCGCTCGGCGGCCGCATCGAAACCCAGAGCAAGCCGGGCGAGGGCACCAGCTTCAAGCTCGTGCTGCCCCTGACCACCGCCGTGACCCACGTGGTCATGCTGCGCACCGGCGCCACCTCGATCGGCGTGCCGTCCAACCTGGTGGAGCTGGTGCAGCGCGCCAGCGGCTCCGAGCTCGAAACCGCGTACCTCAACCAGCGCTATGCCTTCGCCGGCGAGCAGGTGCCTTTCTTCTGGGCCGGCGCTTTGCTGCAGTCATCGGCGCGCAGCGACCGCGCAATCGGCAAGACCAACACCATCGTCATGGTCCGAAGCGCGCAGCAGCGCGTGGCGCTGCACGTGGACGAAGTGCTGGGCAACCAGGAAGTCGTGGTCAAGAACCTCGGGCCGCAGCTCTCGCGGCTGCCGGGCATGGCCGGCATCTCGGTGCTGGCGTCCGGTGCGGTGGCGATGATCTACAACCCTGTCGCGCTGGCCGCGGTGCATGGCGAGAAGGCACGCCAGCTCCAGGCCAGGGCCGCAGCTGCGTCGGCGTCGTCGCAGGGTGCGCGCAGCGTAGAACCTTCGCTGCCCCAGCCGGCGCCGCAGATTCCGCTGGTGCTGGTGGTCGACGACTCGATCACGGTGCGGCGCGTCACGCAGCGCCTGCTGCAGCGCGAAGGCTACCGCGTGTCGCTGGCGGCCGACGGCCTGCAGGCGCTGGAGCGGTTGCAGCAGGAACGGCCGGCCGTGGTGCTGTCCGACATCGAGATGCCGCGCATGGACGGCTTCGACCTCGCGCGCAACATCCGCGCCGACGAGTCGCTGGCCGGCCTGCCGATCATCATGATCACCTCTCGCATCGCCGAGAAGCACCGCGACCACGCGCGCACGCTGGGCGTCAACCACTACCTCGGCAAGCCCTATTCCGAAGAAGAGCTGCTGCGGCTGGTGCGCAGCTACACCAGCGCCGAGGTGCCGGTGGCGATGGCGGCCTGAGCGGGCGAGGCAGCGCCCTCAGGCGCTGCCTTTCTTCTTGTCGAGCGCATTGCGCACCACCCCGTAGCGTTGCAGCGTCCGCTCGCGCGCCTCGGCGTGGTCGACGATCGGCTTCGGGTAGTTCTCGCCCAGCTTCACCCCGGCCGCTTCCAGCTCCAGCGGCTTGGCGGTCCACGGTGCGTGGATCGCCGCGTTGGGCAGCTTCGCGAGCTGCGGCAGGTAGCGGCGGATGAACTTGCCTTCGGGGTCGAAGCGCTCGCTCTGCGTCACGGGATTGAAGATCCGGAAGTAGGGCTGCGCATCGCAGCCGCTGGAGCTCGCCCACTGCCAGCCGCCGTTGTTCGACGACAGCTCGAAGTCGTTGAGGTGCAGCGCGAAGTAGCGCTCGCCGCGCCGCCAGTCCAGCCCCAGGTCCTTGCAGAGAAAGCTGGCCACCACCATGCGCAGCCGGTTGTGCATGTAGCCGCTCTGGTTGATCTGCGCCATCGCGGCGTCGACCAGCGGGTAGCCGGTCTGGCCTTTGCACCAGGCCTCGAACAGCAGGTCGGCGTGCTTGCCGTGGTGCCACTGGATCTTGTCGTACTCCGGTCTGAAGCTGCGCGACTCGCCGCCCTCCGCCACATGCGGATGGTGAGCCTGGATCTGGAAATAGAAGTCGCGCCAGATCAGCTCGCCGAGCCAGGTCGCGGCGCCCGCATCGCCTTGCAGCGAGACCTGGTGCGCCATGCCCGCGAGCTGTCGGATCGAGACCGTGCCGAAGCGCAGGTGGACGCCCAGGTAGCTGGGGCCGCGCACCGCGGGATAGTCGCGCGCCGTGTCGTAGCGGTCTATGCGCTGGAAGAAGTCGTTGAGCAGTGCGGCGGCGCCCTGGCTGCCGGTCGGGATGTCGAGCTCGGCCAGGTTGCTCTTTTCGAAGCCGATCTCGGCCAGCGCCGGCACCGGCGCGCCGAATTTCTCGGGCGCGGGGGCAAGCGCATCGGCGTAGCCGCGCACGGGATAGGGCTTCAGATAGAAGGCATCGACCTTGGCCAGCCAGGCGCGCCTGTAGGGCGTGAACACCGTGTAAGGCTGGCCGGTTTGGGTCAGCAGCTCGTCGCGTTCGAAGACGGCCTGGTCCTTGTGGGTGTGGAAGGCGATGCCGGCGTTGGCGAGCGCGCCGAAGACCTTGGCGTCGCGCGCGAGAGCGTCGGGCTCGTCGTCGCGGTTCGCGAACACGGCTTGCACATCCAGCGCGCGCGCCAGCGGCGCGATTTCGTCCGCGGCCACCGCGTGGCGCACGATCAGGCCGCCGCCCAGCGCGCGCAGCTCGGCATCGAGCTCGACCAGCGATTCGCGGATGAATTCCACGCGCCGGTCCACGCGCGGCAGCGCATCGAGGATCGCGCGGTCGAAGACGAAAACGCAGAGCACCTGCCGGCAGTTGCGCAGCGCGTGGTAGAGCGCCGCGTTGTCCTCCACCCGGAGGTCGCGGCGGAACCACATCAAGCCCTTGGGATAGCTTTTGTCGACGGCCAGTAAAATCGGCGGCATGGCCTTCGATTCTGCCCCGATGAACCTCACGCATCACTTCCTGATCGCGATGCCGGGGCTGGCAGACAAGTCCTTCAGCCGCAGCGTGGTCTACCTCTGCGAGCACAGCGAGCGTGGCGCGCTCGGCCTGGTGATCAACAAGCCCAGCGACATCAATCTCAAGGTGCTGTTCGAGAAGATCGAGCTTCACCTCTCGCGCCCCGAGCTCGGCAGCGCACCCGTGTTCCAGGGCGGGCCGGTGCAGACCGAGCGCGGCTTCGTGCTGCACGAGCCGGTGTTCTCCGATGCCGAGAGGCCTAACGAATCCGTCTACGCCTCGACCATGACCATTCCCGGCGGGCTGGAGATGACCACTTCCAAGGACGTGCTGGAGGCCCTGGCCACCGGCGCCGGCCCGCGCAAGGTGCTGGTGTCGCTCGGCTACGCGGCCTGGGGCGAGGGCCAGCTCGAATCCGAACTGGCCGAGAACAGCTGGCTCACGGTGGTTGCCGACCCGGCGGTGATCTTCGACACGCCGATCGAGCAGCGCTACGACAGGGCGCTGTCGCTGCTGGGCCTCGAGGCCTGGACGCTGTCGCCCGACGCGGGGCATGCGTGAGGGTTTCGGCGATGCCTGACAGCGCTGCCCCACCTGCTTCCGTTCCCTCCCATTTCCAAAGCTTCCTGGCCTTCGACTTCGGGCAGAAGCGAACCGGTGTCGCGAGCGGCAACCGGCTGTTGAAGAGCGCCACGCCGCAAGCCACCATCAAGGCCGAGGGCGACGCACGCTTTGCGCAGGTCGAAGCCCGCATCCGCGAATGGCAGCCCGACGCGCTGGTGGTCGGCGTTCCCTACCATCCCGACGGCGCACCGCACGACAACACCCGGGCCGCCCAGCGCTTCGCGCGGCAGTTGAAGGGCCGCTTCGGGCTGCCCGTCTACGAGGTCGACGAGCGCTACAGCACGACCGAGGCGCTGGCCTCGGGCGCGCGCGATGCCGATGCGGCATCGGCCTGCATCATTCTTGAACAGTTCCTGAGGAGCCTTCCGTGAATTCGATACCTGACGCAGAAGCGCTCTACATCGAGCTGCTGCGCGGCGTGAAATCCCTCCTGCGCCAGGACACGCGCCTGGTCGGCATCACCTCCGGAGGCGCCTGGCTGGTCGAGCGGCTGCAGAAAGACCTGGGTCTGGCCGGCGCCCCCGGCACCATTTCCTCGGCCATGCACCGCGACGACTTCGCGCGCCGCGGCCTGGCCGCGAGCGCGCAGACCCATCTGCCCTTCGATGTCAACGGCGCCGACGTGCTCCTGCTCGACGACGTGCTCTACACCGGCCGCACCCTGCGCGCGGTGCTCAACGAACTGTTCGACTTCGGCCGGCCGGCCTGCGTGCGGCTCGCGGTGCTGGTGGACAGGGGCGGGCGCGAATTGCCGGTAGCGGCCGACTTCGCGGCCACGCGCGTCGAACTGCCGGCCTCGAAGTCGCTTGCTCTCGCGCGCGACGGCAATGGCGTGTTCAGCCTCCAAGTCGAGGAAAGCAGCTGATGCTCTACAAACGCAACCCCCAACTCAACAAGAACGGCGAGCTGATCCACCTGCTCTCGATCGAGGGCCTGCCGAAGGACATCGTCACCCACATCCTCGACACCGCCGCCAACTTCACCAGCGTGAGCGACCGCGAGGTGAAGAAGGTACCGCTGCTGCGCGGCAAGAGCGTGTTCAACCTCTTCTTCGAGAACTCCACCCGCACCCGCACCACCTTCGAGATCGCGGCCAAGCGGCTGTCGGCCGACGTCATCAACCTCGACATCGCGCGCTCGTCGGCGACCAAGGGCGAATCGCTGCTCGACACCATCGCCAACCTGAGCGCGATGGCGGCCGACCTGTTCGTGGTGCGGCACAGCGAATCGGGCGCGCCCTACCTGATCGCGCAGCATGTCGCACCGCACGTGCACGTGGTGAATGCCGGCGACGGCCGCCACGCACATCCGACGCAGGGGCTGCTCGACATGTACACGATCCGCCACTACAAGAAGGATTTCTCCAACCTCACGGTGGCGATCGTCGGCGACGTGCTGCACTCGCGCGTGGCGCGCTCCGACATCCACGGCCTCACCACGCTGGGCTGCGCCGAGGTGCGCGTGGTCGGCCCCAAGACGCTGGTGCCGGGCGACATGGCGCAGATGGGCGTGCGCGTGTGCCACTCGCTCGAGGAAGGCATCAAGGACTGCGACGTGATCATCATGCTGCGGCTGCAGAACGAGCGCATGAGCGGCGCGCTGCTGCCTTCGTCGCAGGAATTCTTCAAGACCTACGGCCTCACGCCCGAGAAGCTGCAGCTCGCCAAGCCCGATGCGATCGTGATGCATCCGGGGCCGATCAACCGCGGCGTCGAGATCGACTCGGCCGTGGTCGACGGGCAGCAGAGCGTGATCCTGCCGCAGGTCACATTCGGCATCGCGGTCCGCATGGCCGTGATGAGCATCGTCGCCGGAAACGAAGCATGAAAATCCTGATCACCAATGGGCGCGTCATCGATCCCGCGTCGGGCATCGACCGCCAGGCCGATGTCGCACTCGCTGACGGCAAGGTGCTCGCCATCGGCAGCACGCCCGCCGACTTCCGTGCCGACCGCACGCTCGATGCCCAGGGCTGCCTCGTCGTGCCCGGCCTGGTGGACCTGGCCGCGCGGCTGCGCGAGCCCGGCTACGAACACGAAGGCATGCTGGAGAGCGAGATGGCCGCGGCGGTCGCCGGCGGCGTCACCAGCCTGGTCTGCCCGCCCGACACCGACCCCGTGCTCGACGAGCCCGGCCTGGTCGAGATGCTCAAGTTCCGCGCCGAGAAGATGCAGAGCGCGCGCCTGTTCCCGCTCGGCGCGCTCACGCGCGGCCTCGCCGGTGAAGTGCTCACCGAGATGGCCGAGCTCACCGAGGCCGGCTGCATCGGCTTCGGCCAGGCCGACATCCCGCTGGGCAACACGCAGGTGCTGCAGCGCGCGCTGCTCTACGCCAGCACCTTCGGCTATACCGTGTGGCTGCGCCCGCAGGACCGCGACCTGGGCAAGGGCGTGGCCGCCAGCGGCCCGCTCGCCACCCGACTGGGCCTGGCCGGCGTGCCGGTCGCGGCCGAAACGATCGCGATCTTCACCATCGTCGAACTCATGCGCGGTACCGGCGCGCGCGTGCACCTGTGCCGCCTGTCGAGCGCGGACGGCGTCGCCCTGGTGCGCGCTGCCAAGGCCGAAGGGCTGCCGCTCAGCTGCGACGTCAGCATCAACTCGCTGCACCTGGCCGACACCGACATCGGCTACTTCGACAGCCGCGCGCGGCTCAACCCGCCGCTGCGCCAGCAGCGCGACCGCGATGCGCTTTCCGCCGCGCTCGCCGACGGCACGATCGACGCGCTGGTGTCCGACCACACGCCGGTGGAGGCCGATGCTAAGACCCTGCCTTTCGCCGAGAGCGAGCCGGGCGCGACCGGGCTCGAGCTGCTGCTGCCGCTGGCCTTGCAGTGGGGCGAGCAGAGCGGCGCCGGACTGGCGCGCGCGATCGAGGTCGTGAGCGCGGCGCCGGCAGAGCTGATCGGCGTCGAGGAAGCGGGCCGGCTGTCGCCGGGCCTGGCCGCCGACCTCTGCGTCGTCGATCCCGCGCTCGAATGGCAGGTGCGGCCCGAGGCGCTGCGCAGCCAGGGCAAGCACACGCCCTTCGGTGGGTACGCGCTGCGCGGGCGAGCGCGCTACACGCTGGTGGGCGGACGGCTGGTCTACGGCTGAACCGGGGGAACACCGCGCGATGCAGGCTCTGTCCGCCTTCCTGAAGCTGGTGCGCGCGCTGGCACACGCGCACGCCGGCTGGTGGACCATTCGCACCCAGTTTCACAAGCTCTCGCCCGCGGAGCGCGAGCAGCGCGTCCAGCAGTGGGCCGAGCGCATGCTGACCCTGATGGGCATCCGCCTCGTGGTGCAGGGAACGCCGCCGGCCCGCGGGCCGGTGCTGATGGTGAGCAACCACCTCTCGTGGCTGGACATCCTCACCATCCATGCGGCGCGCCACGTGCGCTTCGTCTCCAAGGCGAACGTGCAGTATTGGCCGCTGATCGGCACGCTGTCGAACGGTGCCGGCTCGCTCTACATCGAACGCGAACGCCGCCGCGATGCGCTGCGGGTGGTGCACCACATGACCGAGGCGCTGAGCAACGGCGACCTGATCGCGGTGTTCCCCGAGGGCACCACCAGCGACGGCAGCGGCGTGCTGCCCTTCCACGCCAACCTGCTGCAGGCCGCCATCTCCTCGGGCGCGCCGGTGCAGCCCATCGCGCTGCGTTTTGCGGACGCGGCCACCGGCGAAACCAGCCAGGCGCCGCGCTACATCGACGACGACAACCTGGCCAGCTCGCTGTGGCAGGTGCTGAAGGCGCCGCCGCTGCTCGCGATCGTGCGCTTCGGCGAGCCACAGCCCTCCTGGGGCCGCGATCGCCGCGCCTGGGCGCTGTCGCTGCATGCCGAGGTGCAGGCGCTGCGCCGCCAGACGCACTGAGCAGGCAGGCAAAAAAACAGCGCCCCGTTGGGCGCTGTGCAACGGCGCCGTAGCGCCGGGAGGAGGAACTGAATGTGCAAGCAGATTAGCCGTCGCCCCCCTCCCGCCCTGCCGGAGAAGGCAATGCGCGCACGTGGGCGTTGGCCTACAGGGGGCTAGATCACCGTGGCGACGCCAGCGCGGCCGGCCGGGGCAGCAGCCCGAGGAAGTGGTCGAGCATCTGGAAGTGGTCGTCCAGGAACTGCTCTTCACGCGCACACAGCTCGCCGATCGGCACCCACTCGACGGCCTCGGCGTCGTCGTCCGCACGCACCGCCGGCAGCGCCCGATCGCCCAGATCGAAGAAATGCCCGTGCGTGATGGTGCGGCCGCGCTGGCTGCGGTCGGGCCGGTCGAATACCTCGGTGCTGGCCAGGCAGGCGAGCAGCGTGGCGGCCGGGAGATCGAGGTGCGTTTCTTCCTCGAGTTCGCGCAGCGCGGACTGCAGCGTGGTCTCGCGCGGTTCGAGAAAGCCGCCCGGCACCGCCGTCAGGCCCTTGCCCGGCGCATGGCCGCGGCGAATCAGCAGCGCGCGGTCGCGGCATTTCACGACGCAGTCGACGGTGACCAGCACCACCGGGTAGGGCGATGCGGCCCATGACGCGTCGTGCTGCCGGAGGATCTCCCACTCCTGCTCAAGCTGGCCGAACAGCGGTCCGGCCGTCCAGGCGCGCAGGAAGGCGAGGGTGCTTGCCGGCACGGCGCGGGCCAGCGCCTGCGGTGCGTCCTTTGCCCTGCCGAAGATCGCGGCGCGCACCGCGTTCGCGCTCGCGGTGTGAACGCGCTCCACCGTTTGCAGCGTCCAGCCTTCGAAGCCATGGAGGTAGTCGCGCGTGGCGTCCTTGACGTGGCCGATCAGCACGGTCGACGAGGAGGAAGGAGCGGCGCCTTGCGCGGCGAGCGCCGCATCGATCTCCTGCCGCACCTCGGCGAACCAGCGCTCGTCGTCGAAGTGGTCGCGCATCGGCACGAAGAGCACGCGCTGCCGGTCGGTCTCCTGCAGTGCAAGGCGGATCATCTCCGCGCGTTCCTGCCAGCTGAAGGGGTTCTTCGGCGAGCGCGCCTGGAAGGCGGAGCCGATCACCACCGCCACGCGCGGCGCCGCATCGAGCGCCTTCTTCAGCAGGGCCTGGTGGGCGTTGTGAAAAGGCTGGAAGCGGCCGATGAGGACGGCGAGATCGTGTGCTGCGGGTTGGGCGGTCATAAGCGAATTCTGGCAGCCGCTGCTGTCGCCTCCGCGGTGCCCCGGTGCATTGCAGCCATGTGCGTCATGACAAAGCGCCTATAGAGCAATGAATACTTAAGGCGTACTCTCAGATGCAATAGCCACCGCGCCCTTGTTTGATGAGGCGGTACGGCCGAACTGGGGTTGGAAAGGACAAAGCGACATGGGGTCACCAGCAGAGATGCGCAAGAGACTTCAACGGTTGTTCGTTTGGATGTTCCTGCTTGCGACGATCTCGCTGTCCAGCTTGGTCGGAGTCGAGATTGTCTTTCCACCTCCGCCCATATCCCCTCCGCCAGAGCGTTCACTCCTGGATCTCCTCGAATTCGATCTGCCCGACCCGCAGCTGCTGGCTGTCGTCGTGGCGCTGGTCGTGGAGGTTGCGTCATTCGCGGGCCTGGCCATCACGACGCTGCTGGATTGGCTGGACGTTCGCCACCATCGCTCTGCCTAGGGCCTGTCATCAATTGAGCCAAACGATTGCCGCCAAGTGCACAACGCCCAGGAAGGCCGCGACGGTCTTGTCGTAGCGCGTGGCGATAGCGCGGTATAGCTTCAAGCGAGCAATCGCGCGGCACGTAGGCCGATGCGCTGCTTGACATGCAGGTATTTACCTGCGTATCATCCCCTCACGCACAAACACAACGGATGGACGCTGATAAGGTTTTCAAGGCGCTGGGCGACCCGACACGCAGAAAGCTGCTCGACCTGCTGTACGAGAGGAACGGGCAGACGCTGGGCGAGCTCTGCGAGCACCTGGACATGGCGCGGCAATCGGCCACCCAGCACATCGGGATCCTCGAGGCGGCCAATCTGGTGAGCACGGTCTGGCGTGGCCGGGAGAAGCGGCATTTCATCAACCCGGTGCCGCTGCACGAGGTCTACGAGCGGTGGGTGCGGAAATTCGAACGCCAGCGGCTCAGCCTGCTGCACGACATGAAGAAGGAACTCGAAGGAGATTGACGGTGAGCAAAGAGAAGACCAGCTTCGTTTATGTGACCTACATCCGCTCGACGCCGGAAAAGGTGTTCGAGGCCATCACGAAACCGGAAATCGCGCGGCGCTACTGGGGCCACGAGAACGTCTCCGACTGGAAGCCCGGATCGACCTGGGAGCACGTGCGCGCCAACGAGCAGCGCACGGTCGAACTGGTCGGCAAGGTAGTCGAGGTCGCGCCGCCGACGCGCCTGGTCATCACGTGGGCGAACGCCTCGCAGGCCGCCGATCCGGCCAGCTACAGCCGCGTGAGCTTCGACGTCGCGGCGTACGAGGAGATGGTGCGGCTGACCGTCACCCACGACGAACTCGAAGCCGGCAGCGGGATGGCCAAGGGCATCCAGCAGGGCTGGCCGATCGTTCTTTCCAGCCTGAAGTCCCTGCTGGAAACGGGGCAGGGCATCGATGTCTTCGCCAAGCCGAAGGCGGCCTGAATCGGGAGTTGTTCATGACCCAGCCCTACACCGGCGGATGCGCGTGCGGCGCGATCCGCTACGCAACGAAGCACGCGCCCGTCTTCCAGAACCACTGCCAGTGCCGCGACTGCCAGCGACGGAGCGGCACCGGGCACGGCTCCTACCTGACCTTTCCCGCGCGCGCCGAGATGACGATCACCGGCGAGGCGACGCACTGGCAGGTCGCATGCGACAACGGCAACGTGAAGGTCCACGCCTTCTGCCCGGTCTGCGGAACGCCGGTCTACCTGAGCTTCGTCTTGACGCCGGACCTGATCGCGGTCCACGCGGGCAGCCTGGACGACCCGGACCGCTTCGAGCCGCAGGTCCTCACCTACAGCGTCCGCGGGTTGGCGTGGGACGCCATCGATCCGTCGTTGCAGGCATTCGAGCGGATGCCGTCCGGCTAGTCGGCGCTGGTGCCTCGACAGGAATCAAACCTGGATCTTAGGCAGATCGGCAGACCTCTACGGCCGGTACTGGTTTGCAACTCAGCCCCGGGGCTGTGGGCCAAAGACGTTGAAAGAGCTTGCCCTCAGCCGCCCGACGACGACTCGGGCGCAGCGCTTGCTGCAGCGTGGGCAGAGCTCGCGGCCGGCAGCGTCCGTATGTCGAACGTCTTCGTTCGCGGGCCCCCCTCGAAGCCGTCGATGGTCCAGACGGCATGGGGATCGACACCACCCAGCGGACGCCGGCAGACAATGCGGCCTTCGGCCAGGTCGAGCGTTACGTGCAGCGTCCAGCCGCCGCTCTTTTCCGGCTCGACACGGACCAGCGCATAGCCGTCGCTGGTGCCGGCGGCGGCCGTGACCGCCTGCCCCTCGATGCGGCGGCCTTCGAAGCTCATCGAGACCGGCCCGTCCAGCCAGAATTCCTCGGGCCGTGAGTTGGCGAACGGCCAGGGGGCATACAGGCCCGAGGAGACGATGGAGATCACCTCCACCGTGCCGCCCGCCCCCTTCATCCACAGGCTCGACACGCTGGACATGTGGCGGTCGCCCGCCAGCAGGATCACCTGCCGCGCCGGGCCGTCGCGCAGGATCTCGAGCAGATCGAACTGCGATCTCGGATAGCCGCTCCAGTCGTCCAGCCCCAGGCGTTCAGATGGTTGGGCGAACAGCGCCCGGCGCGGCAGCGGCAGCAGCGCCACCGAGGACACGATGAAGGCGGGCGAATCCGCAGGCAGGTCCTTCAGCAACTGCGCCGTCCGGGTGGCGTCGAGCGCGTCGTGGATGAGCGCGTCGCCAAGCAACTTCGCGCCGGCCGTGGGGCGCAGCACACGCTGCTGTCGCCGGCTGCGCGTGTCCAGCACATTGAAGAGCCGACCCGCGGCCTTGATGCTGTAGTTGAGCTCGATCACCGAGGGGTCTTCCGCCCACTTGTGCTGGTGGCGGCGGTAGGCGCACAGACCGGCGTTCTCGAGCGCGGAGGGCAGGGAACCCGGCTCCCAGTTGTTGCCCAGCTCGCGATCGTCGAGCATGGGGTAGGTCGGCAGCCGGCGCGTCGCGGCGCGCCAAGCCTCGAGCCGGAAGCCGTGGAAGTATGCGTGCTCGACCGCGTTCACGCTGCTCGGCTGGAACAGGCCCGCGGTCTCGTCCACGTACACCTGGTCCCCCACCAACAGCAACAGTTGCGCCCGCTCGCCGGCCGGGGCGCTGTCCAAGTGCTGTACCAGGCGTTCGCAGGAGCGCTGTGCCGGCGCGGCATCGAAGAGGCCCTGTGGATACTGGCAACTCGCGAGCGCGAAGCTCAGTGCGCTTGGCGCACCAGAGGTCTTCATGGCGGCCGCGATCCATGCCGAGTCGAGGCGCACGACCGAGGCGTCGATGTCGCAAGCCAGATGGTCGGTGCACGCGGGCTGCAACAGGTCGATGACCTTTCTTCGAGTCTCCCCGGACGGCGCCCGGTTGGGGAATCGAAACAGGAAGTCCACTTCCGACCAGATCGAAACATCGATCTTCCGCAGCAGCGGCAGGTCGTTGTGCACCGTGACCACCGCGAAGCCCACGTAGTCGGGCAGCTTGCTCGCGACCAGGATCACCTCCAGGGCATCGCAGCGCAACTCGTCGTTCGAGCTTTCATGGCCCACCATCTCGTCGAAGCAAAAGCACAGGCCGGCTTCGGTGCGTCGCAGCGGAACATAGACCACCGCTAGGGTCGTGGCGCGCGCCGGCGGCGGCAGCACGGCCAGCCGGCAGCGCAACAGGTTGCCGCCATCGGCCGGACCGACGCGGCCCAGCACCGGCCCCTTCCAGGGCAATTCGGCGCGCAGCTCCGGCTCCTCCGCATTGGGTGCCCCGGGCTGTAAGTTCCTGAACTCGTCAAGGAAGTTGACCAGGCGCGGGAACACCTCCTTGCCCGCATGCTCGCCGATCAGGCAATCCTGGTGCCCGTAGGCGTCCAGCACCACGAGCCGGCGCCGCGTGCCCTCGCCGAACACCATGTCGCCGCGATCGTTCGGCGGCGCCTCGCGCCACTGCTTCTTCTTGTTGCCGAAGACGGCACGCAGCAGCGCGTAGCTATCCCAGCTGCCGCGCCAGTCGAAGACCGCGTTCTGGCGACCATGCAGGAGCATCACGGGAAAGGCGAAGCGCTCGGCCAGGTGCTTGTGCGTTACCACCCGGTTCATTCCCTGCGCATCGGTCAGAAGCTGCTCTCGTGCGTAGTGGCTGACCTGCGCGAGCCCCTTCACCATGACCCAACCGTAGATGTCGGCGAGCGAGAGCAGCATCGGATCGCCGATGTTGTCGAGGCGCATCGTCTGGCCGAAGATGCCGTCCGCCCGATGGCGGACCGCCGCGAAGCCGGGCACCGTCAGAAGGCGCTTGGCTTCACCGTCGCCGTCGGGATAGGGAAAGGTCGCCAGCACCGCGTCGGCGAGCAGCACCGCCGCCGTCTGTTCGTTCGGAAGCACGTCGAACTGCTCAACGCCGATGTACTGCTGCAGATAGCTGGCCAGGTAGGCGCGAAAGCGGTTCATCGGGCTGGCGCGCAGCAGCGGCCCGACCTGCGAGAGCACGACGGCGCCGATGGATTCGTACAGCTTGTCTTCATTGCGCAGCATTTCCACGCAGAACATCGCCGCCCCGATGCAGTGGGCCACCACGTCGAGCTGTTGCGCACCCGATTGCTCCAGCACGTGCTTGACTGCGTCCGGAATGTCCGCTCGCGCCACCTCGTCGAAGGACCAGTAGTCGCGCTGGCAAAGGCCGATGCTGGTGCGCAGGTCCAGCACCCAGACATCTCGCCCGGCTTTCATGAGTGTGCTCACCAGGTTGTTGGGGATGCACGCATGCGCGAAGGTCGACCCGCTGGCGCCATAGCCATGGATGAGCAGCACGGGCCGTGCGCCTGAGGCACCGGCCTTGGGGATGTAGCGCGACAGCTTTCGCACTGGCGGTGTCTCGCCGGGCTTGAAAGTCCGGGACTCGGGATGCGGCACCTCGTTGCCGACAGGATCCACGCCATCGACGTTTCCCGGCAGCCGATGCTTCCCGTTGTTCTTCAGACCGTCGGTCGGGGGCAGGAAGCTGACGAGGTGAATGTTCAGAGCCACGCGCAGCACCCATAGCCCCAGTTCGGCCAGATCGCCCAGCGCATTGGGCTCGTCCTGCTGCGCCGAGATCTTCAGCAGCGGCGTCATCTGCTCCACGAAGTAGTTCAGGTCCAGGCGCAGCCGGCCGCCGTTGTGCGAGCCCATGTCGAGGTCGCCCTCACTGAGCTGTCGCCATGGATTGGCGCCCTCGGTCAGCGCCAGCCGCTTGGTGAAATGCATCGTCTGGCCCTTGCTCACAAGCGGGGCGCCTTGGGTGTCAATGACGGTCCACTCGTAACGAATCAGCCGCGCCTCGCCGAAATGCGTGCACAGGTTTCCCAGGATGTATTCGGTAGCCGGACTGGTGCCGATGCCCAGCGCCGCCAGCTTGCGCCGCACCAGGCCGAGGACACGCAGCATGCGATCCTCGCGATCGGAGGATTCGCGCACCAGCAGCTTGACTTGCCCACGGCAGATGGCCGCCGAAACCTTGCCGGCCGCGTCGATGAAACGCAGCATCACCCGCGGTTGCGACACCGTACGCGGCAGGCGGCGCAGGTCCGGCACGGCGACGGGGGCGAACTCAGCCACAGCTTCCAGCGCGAAAGACTTTCCGTCGATGCGGATGTCGTCGCCGCGCAGGCGCTCCCCAATGGCCACGCGGGTGGGCAGGGGCGCGGTCGGATGATTCCGGTCGCGTCGCACCGGCCGCGGCACGGTCTGCGGCTTGGAGCTGCCCCGCGGGACCAGCTTCCAATCCTTCGCCAGGACGGGAATGGCGCGCTCCGCCAGCGCTGCGATGGTCAGTGCCGGGTTGATGCCCAGCGCGACCGGGACGATGGAGCCATCCAGCACCGCCAGGCCGGGCATTTCCGGGGTCTTGGCCCCCGCCTTGGCGAAGACCCGCCCGTACTGATCGACCACCCCGCCACTGGCGCTGTCGGCCATTGGGCAACCACCCAGGGGATGGACGGTGGTGGCACCGATCTTGGCACCCAGCGGGCCGAGATCGGGCAGCGGCTGCCACAACGGATTGGGGAGTACCCTGCCGCCCAGGCCGAAGAACTCACCATGTGCCTTGCGCAGCGCGTCCATCTGCCGATTGAACACCGGCAGGTCGCCGACACCGTCCCACGAAATGCACACCTGTGCGTCGCACATCGGCACGTCGGCGGCGGTCTTGAACTCGATCACCCCGTTGGCGCCATCGTCGCCCATCATCCCGTACACGGCGCTGTGTTCGAGCGCTTGATCGCTCACCGCCAGCGGATCGTCCATGACTTCGTTCTCTTTGTGGAAGCGCGAGTCGGCATGCGGCAAGTCGTGCAGAGCCGCGCTGGTGGTGACTACTTCGGCAAAGGCACGGCGCAGCGGCGCCGGAATGCCGAATTCCTCGATCACGAGGGGCCGCGGGTCCTTGCGGTTCTTCTTGCGCAGCAAGCCGGTGATGGTCGGGCCGACGTTGCGCCGGTCCGGCGCATCGCCTTCCTTCGCGCAGGCATGCGCCACGGGCTTCTGGCGATGGGCGACCGCGATCAGGTCGCCATTGGTGGAGAAGCACTGGCCCAGGCCGCTGCCGCCGATCGGCAGGTGCTCGCCCTGCGAGCGCAGCAGGATCTCGGTCGACCCGAGCGAGCCGGCCGCCAGAATGACGCGCCGCGCCTTCAGCGTGTAGCAACGCTCGCGATCGGCGCGGGCCTCGTCCGGGTCGGTCAGGAAGAAGTCGACCGCGTAGCCCTCGTCCACGGCGCGCAGCCGGTGCACCGTGGCGCCACAGAAGAGCTCGGCGTCGTTGGCCTTGGCCATCGCCAAATAGTTCGCGTCCAGCGATTTCTTCGCGCGATAGTTGCATCCGCTCACGCAGTCGCCGCACTTGATGCAGGCACGCGTGGCGACGCCGGCAGGGCTCGTGCCATCGTGGAAGGCCACGGCCAGCCAGGCCTTACGCTCGCCGTACGCGCCCATCGCTTCGCCCGCCTCCATCAGCGAATCAAGCTTGGGGACGCTACCCGGCATCTGCTCGGGCTTCAGCATAGACCGCGCAGCGTCGTAGTGCGCCTTCAGGGCGTCAGGCCGACGCAGATCCTTGGGCCAACGTGCGTCCATGAAGGCATCCTCCGACGCCTCCTCCATCACTGCCGCGTTGATGAGCGATCCGCCGCCCAGGCCGTTGCCCAGCACCACGCTCACCTTGCCCAGGCGCAGATCGAACAGGCCCGTGAGGCGCCCGCGCGACGGCTTCCCATCCTGCTTGCTGAAGCGCACGTGTCCGGGGATCTCGGCGAAGGTGGCAGGAAACTCGCCGGGCAGGTACTCGTTGCCGCGTTCGATCACGTAGACCTTGACCGGATCCCCACCCGCCACCGGCGTGGCGCCAGCCAGGTGTGCCGCTGCGACCGCGCCCCCGTAGCCACTGCCGACGATCAGCACCTCGCAATGCCAGGCGTCGGGATCGCGCTCGACCTCGTCGATCAGGACCTCCGCGCCGGTGGACAACCAGCGGTCGTTGGCTTGCTCGCTCATCGCAACCTCCTCGGCGGGGCGGCCGCCGCTTCTTCTTGCCTTACCGCTCGGCGATGGCCGCGCTGATCGTTCGGCCCAACGTGGGCGCATCGACCGGCTTACGCAGCAAGGCCAGCGTATGCCGACGCGCGGCGCCGACCACGGCGTCGTCCTTGTCGGCGCTTACCATCACCATGGGCAGCGAAGGCTTGAGCGCGCGCAGTCGCTCGATGGCCTCCAGGCCATCGACGCCACCGCCCAGGTGAAAGTCGACCACTGCGGCGTCGCAGTTGGCTGCTGAAAGCTGGGCCACGGCGTCATCCAGCGTGGCGGCGGCCAGGGCGTGGCAGCCCATGGCTGCAAGGGCGTTGACATAGGCGCCGCGCACCATCGAGTCATCGTCCAGGACCAGCACGCGCCGGCCGGCCAGGCTCCAGGCCGGCCCCGATGCGTCGGCCGCCGCCTGCGCCGTATCGGCCAGCGGCAAGCGCAGCCGGAAGGCGGCCCCGGCCCCGGGGGCGGACTCCAAGGTGATGGGCATCTTCAGCAGTTCGGCCATGCGACGCACGATCCCCAAGCCGAGGCCGTGGCCGCCCACGGGCGCTGGCCCGCCAGCGTCGAGCCGGACCAGGTCCTCGAAGATCAACCGATGGTGCTCGGGTGCGATGCCAGGCCCGGTGTCGCGTACCAGGATCTCCACGTCGCCTTCGTGCGACACGACCTGCAGCTCGACCCGGCCGCCGCCGGGCGTGAACTTGATGGCGTTGTCGACCAGGTTGGCGAGCATGCGGCGCAGCAGGTCCGGATCGGAATGGACGGCGAGCGCCGCCGGGCAGCGCCAATCCAGCTTCAACTGGCGGCTGGCCGCCGCCGCGCCGAAGCTTCCCATCACGGCCGCGACCAGGCGGTCGAGTTGCACGCGCCGCGGCTGGGCGACCACCACGCCGGCGTCCAGCTTCGAGACGTCGAGCAGCGCATCGAGCATCGAACACAGCTGCTCCAGGCTGGCGTCGACCACCTCCGAGACCTGTTTGGCCTCCTGCCCCATCGGCAGGTGGCGCAGGGCGCCGACGTTCAAAGCCATGGCCTGCAGGGGCTGGCGCAGGTCGTGACTCGCAGCGGCGAGAAAGCGGCTCTTGTCCTGGTTTGCCTTGACCGCCGCATCGCGCGCCACCGCCAACTGCGCCCGCTCGAACTCCAGGCTGGTGGCCAGCGCTTCGTTCTCGAGCCGGATGCGGAAGGACTCCTCGAAGGTTTGGAGGTTGCGCCTGGCGAAGCGAAATTGCACGCCGAAGAACATCAGCACCAGGGCCGCGACGCCCAGGCCCAGCCAGCTGCCGGACAGCGCCCACATGAGCGCGGTGGGCACGAACAGGAGGCTGGCGTAAGCGAGGAAGGCGGGCATCACGGTCGCACTGGTGGAGACCGCGCCGGCGCCCCAGGACACCAGGATCATGGTCAGCACGGCGTCGAGCGAGGGATCGAGCCAGGCCATGAAGAGCGCGGCGGAACCGTTGCAAGCGCCGATCAGCACGTTCCAGCGCACGGTCGCGCGCAGACGCGCGGCAATGGGCCGCTGCCGGTCGGCCGCCATGTGCGCAAGCGCGGCCGCGCGCAGCTCGCGGCTGCCGATCACGGCCGCGAACCAGCCCAGCACCACGGCGGCCGGCACCGACTGCCAGACGATCGCTGCCACGATGGTCGCGGTCAAAAGAATCTGCCAGCGCAGGCCCACCGCCTGTTCGGCCACGACCTGCAGCCGGCGCTCGTCGAGTTCGACCGATGCGACTTCCGGCAAGACAGCGGCAGCAGCAGACGCGTTCATTGGAGGTCCAGCGCTGACGCGGCCTGTGCGTCGAAGACCCGGCACAGCGCGTCCGTGCGATTGCGCGCACCGAGCGCCCGATAGACCATGGAAAGGTGCACCTTCACGGTCCCTTCGGCGATCGCCAGTTGGCGCGCGATCAGCTTCACCGGCGTGCCGCGAATGGCCAGTGCCAGGACCTGGCGCTGGCGCGGCGAAAGCTCGGTGCGCAGGAAGCGCGCGAGGTCTTCGCGCGGCAGCTCGTCGGGTTCGCGCGCGCGGGTCACGTCGTCGGTCAGCACGAACTCGGCGGGCAGGTAGATGCGATGGCGCAGCACGACCCGCAGCGCGGCCTCCATGTCGTCCAACCGGTAGGACTTCGGAATGAAGCCGGCCGCGCCCGCCTCGATCACCTCGCGCACACGCTGGGGCGAGCTCTCGGCCGACTGCATGCACACCGGCGTGGCCTCGAAATGCGCCTTGACCGCACGCAGGGCGGCCAGGCCCGACAGCGTGGGCAGGTGATAGTCGAGCAGCACCAGGTCGAAGTCGGCTGCATGGCGCTGGCATGCGGTCTCGACATCGCGTGCGGCATCGAACGCGAAGGGCTGGCCCGGCTCGATTTCGGCGGCGACCTGCTCCAGCAGGCGGCGCGTACCGCTCCAAACGATCTCATGGTCATCGACAAGCAGAACACGCATAGGCACCTCTTCTTGCGACGCTGGAACGCGATCTCCGATTCCGGCTCGAAGCGTATCCCAAAGCCCTCCGATCGGCGCCTAAACAAACGGCCTAGTCAAAGCGTGTAGCGGATTTGCCGGCGACTAGCCGGAGCGTGCAATTGAAGGCGCCGCCCCGCCGGCACACACTGGATTGCACCGCTGGATCCCCGCGCCGCCACTCCAACAAGAAGGAGCCGAGCATGAACATCACCGTCGAAGCGCCCGCCGCATGGCCGCGGGCAGCGATCCCGCAGCGGGTGCTCGCGCCCTGGCCGCTGGTCGATGGCGGACCCGTGCCCGGCGGCCTTTCTCCGCAACGTTTCGCGCACCTGCTGGAGGAAGTCGAGGCCCTGCTGTTTTCCGTGCGGCAGCCGAGCAGCGAAACGGCCGAGGACGACCGCGCCCTGCTGACGCTCATGTTCACCGACATCGTGGATTCGTCCGGGCATGCGCAGCGACTGGGCGACGAGGCCTGGTCGCGCCTGCTGGAGCGCCATCACGCGATCGTGCGCACACAGCTCGCGGCCTGCCGCGGCCGCGAGATCGACACGGCCGGCGACGGCTTCTTCGCGAGCTTCGACATGCCCGCGCGCGCGGTGCGCTGCGCGTTGGCCATCCGAAACGCGCTGCAGGCGATCGGCATCGGCATCCGCATCGGACTGCACACGGGCGAATGCGAACGCCTGGGCGACAAGGTCGCCGGGCTTGCCGTCCATGTGGCTGCGCGGATCGCGGCCTGCGCGGCCACCGGCGAGATCGTGGTCTCTGGAACGGTGCGGGATCTGGTCATGGGATCGGGCCTGCGCTTCTCCGGCGGCGAGTGTCACGCGCTCAAGGGGTTGTGCGACGAATGGCGCCTGTACCGGGTCTGCGGCGATGAGCACACCGCGACCAACCGAGACAGGGGTGCGAAGCCCGGCCTCCCGGGCCGGTGCGCGCGCACGCGCTAGCCGGGGGGCAGTCTGCTGACGTCTTGGGCGGAGCAGCCGGCGGCACCATCAAGGGTCGCCATGGCGGCCTGATTCGCCTGCTCTTTTGGTGCCCGGATACGTATCAAAATGGTGCCCTCGACAGGAATCGAACCTGTATCTGAGTCTTAGGAGGACCCCGTTCTATCCATTGAACTACGAGGACGAAGGCGGTGGCGACTTTACCAGTTCAGTCGTACTTCACCGTGTAGATCAGGTCGATGCCACTCTGCTGGCCGGCCTGGCCGCGCAGGGTCAGGCGGCGGGTCAGGTCGTAGAAGATGAACAGCGAGCCGAGGGTGCCCGAGAGGCTGCGTTCGTAGGTGAGGTAGAAATCCTGGGAGATGCGCTTGCCCACGGTGACGGCAGATTCGCGCAGGTCGCCGCCGCTGCCCGGGCCCTTGAAGCCGATTTCGTCGAGGCCGAAGCGACTCGCGAGCCCGCCGCCGGTGCCGCCCTTGCCGAGCCCGCCCAGCAAGGCCAGCGCGGCCTGCTGCAGCAGCACCGATTCGCCGCCGCTGGTGGCCGAGGCGCGGCCCAGCACCACCCACGACAGCGTCTCCGCGTCCGACAGCGTCGGCTCGGAATACAGGCGCACGCGCGGCGCCTGCGCGGTGCCGCTGATCTGGACGCCGGCGCGCTGCGAGATGTTGGGCCGGATCGCGAGGATGTCGAGCGCCGGGTTGTCGAAGGGGCCGTTGAAGCGCGCCACGCCGGTTTCCACGTCCAGCCGCTGGCCGTAGGCGCGGTACTGGCCCTTGACGGTCCTGACCTCGCCCGTGATGCGCGGCGGCGCGTTCAACGCGGTGCTGCGGATGTCGAGCTTGCCCTCCAGCCGCGTGGTGAGGCCGCGCCCCTGCACGGCGAAGTCGTTGCCGAGATCGAAGTTGACCGCGATGTCGGGGGGCTTGGCGGTCTGTGCCTTGGCCACCCGCGCCTCGTCGCGGCCCAACTGGCGCTGGGCGGCTTCGGCCGCCTCGCGGTCCTTGGCGGCCGAGCGCACCACCACGTCGCTGCCCAGGCCGGGCGCGGTCTCGTCGGGCAGGATGACGACGGCGCGATCGGTCTTGAGGTTGCCGCGCACGCTGAACTGGCTGTTGTCGAGCGTCGTCTGCAGATCGCCTGAGAGCGTGACCTGGCGGTCGCTGCGCACCAGCATGCGCAGCCCGCGCAGCTGGGCCTGCACGGCCATGCGGATGCCGGTGCCGGCGGCCGGCGCCGCGCCCCAGCTGAGTTCGCCGCGCGCCGAGAGCGTGCCGCCGTCGCTCGCGGCCGCGCTGGCCGCGGTGCTGAGGTTGCCGCTCTGGCCCGGGATGCGCGCGGTGCTGCCGGTGCCGCCCTTGAGCGTGAACTCGGTGATCTCGATGCGCTCGCCCGTGAGCGTCGCGCGCAGGCGCCCGTCGCGCAGGTCCAGCCCCTCGACCAGCGCGCGCAGCGCGAGCTTGTCGGCGCCGAGCGTGCCGTTCCAGCGCGGCGCCGCGCGGTTGCCCGAGAGCGCCGCGTCGGCCTCCAGCGTACCGGCCACGCGCCAGCCCGGCGGCGCCAGAATCGACCAGACGCCCAGATTGGGCAGGCGCGCCGTCACGCGGCCGGCCAGCGGCGCATCGGCCGCCCATTGCCAGCCGCCCGCGCGTTGCAGTACGCGCGTGCTGGCTTCGGCATTGATCTGGCCGGCGCGTTCGCTGTCCCAGGCCAGGCCGGCGCGCACGGTGTCGCCCTCGGCATCGAGCCGCAGCTCGGCCTGGCGCAGCCCTGCCGGCGTGCTCGGGCCATCGCCGGCCGCGTTCATGCTGCGTTCGCTCGCGCTGCCGGTGCCGCGGCTCGTGATGCGCGTGACCAGCGCGGCCTCGCCGGCCTGCACGCGGATGTCGCCGCTTTCGCGCGTGAGCCGGACGCGGGCGCGCAGCGCGTCGACGGCGTCGATGTCCCATTCGCCATTGAAGAGCAGGTCGCCGCTGATGCCGACTTCGGCCAGCGCGGCGCCACCGCCCAGCGCCTCGGCCCAGGCCATCGGCAGGCCCTGCAGGCGGCCCTTCGATTGAAGGCGGAAGGCGCGATTGGAGGCGCCGCCGCTGTGGCTGTAGCGCAGGGGTTCCCACTCGATGCGCACGGTGCCGGGCGCCGGCCCGCGCAGCGTGGCGGCCGCGGCGGAGGCCTCGACGTCGAGGCGGTCGGCCGTGCCGCTGCGCAGGGTGGCGCTGACGGCGCGGCTCAGCTCCACGGTCCAGGGGCCGGTGCTGGCGGCGGCGCTGTCCTGCATCTGCGCGCGCAAGCTGGCGACCGCGACGCGCCACTGTTTCGCCCGCTCCAGGCCGCCGCTGGCGCGCGTGTCGAGCGTGAACTTCTGCGTGCCGCTGCGGGCCTCGCCCTTCAGGTCCAGCGTGGCCTGGGCCAGGCTGCCGGTGAGCTCGGCTCGCAGCTCGCGCAGCTGCACGGTCGTCGCGGGCCCGTTGGCGGGCGGCGCCAGACGCAGGTCCAGGCGCGGCACGGACAGGCTGGCTTTCAGCGTGGGCTCGGCCGAGCCGCGCGGCGCCGGCTCGCTGGCGTTCTGCAGGCGCCGCTGCACGGCCTGCCAGCCGCCTTGCCAGCTGGCATCGAGCCGCGCGCTGCCCTGCGCCGTCATGCCTGCGAACACGGTCGAGAGCCCGGGCAGGTGCTCGACCCAGGCCTGCAGCGCGGCCGCATCGTCGACCTGGGCCTTGATCTCCCCGCCGCCGCTGGCCGGCGCGATGCGGCCCTGCACCTGGGCGCCGCCGCCCGGCATCGCGAGCTTCAGGTCGCCGCTCGCGGCCTGCTCGGCGACGCGCACCTGCAACTTGCCTTCGACGTTGGCATTCGATGCCTCGATGCGCAGCGTGCGCAGCTCCAGCACCTGCGCCTGCGCCTGCCATTGGCCGCGCGCCAGCGCGCGGTCCAGGCGCAGGCCTTCCATCGCCTTACTGCCGGCGCCGCCCTCGGCTTGCAGCGCCACGTCGAATATCAGCGCTTCGCCGCGCTGCTCGGCATTGACGCTGCCGCTCACCGGTGCGCCGGCAAGCTCGGTGTGCAGCGCGCCGGGACGCACGCTGCGCACCCTGGTGCGTGCCTGCCATGGCGCGGGCGCGGGGCTCCAGCGGCCCTCGGCCTCGATGCGGCCGCCGCCGGCGCGTACGGTCGCCTGGGGCAGCGTCCAGGTCGTGCCGTCGAAGCTGGCGCGCGCCTCGATCCGTTCGACGGGCAGCTTGCCGGTGTCCCAGGGGCCGGGCTGCGCGTTGCGGATGTCGGCGCTGGCCTGCCAGACCGTGTCGGCGCCCGCGCTGCCCGCGTCGGGGCCGGCCTCGACCTGGCCGCTCAGCAGCGTGGTGGGCGCCTCGGGCCACAGGCGGGCCAGGTCGACGTTCTGCAGATCGGCTTTGGCGTCGATCACCGCCTGCGGCAGCCAGGGCGCGATGTGGGCGTCGAGCTGCGCCTGCATCGGGGCCGCCGCGCTGTCCTCGGCCGGCTTCAATTGCGCTGCGACCGCCAGCCGCGCCTCGGCGCCGGCGAGCGTGCCTTTCACGGTCGCCTGCGCCAGCACGTCGATGCCGCGGTCCTCGGCCAGCGGGGCGCGCACCCGGCCGTCGAGCGCGGCATCGATGGCCATCGGCGCCGGGCCTTGAAGCTTGACGCGTGCGCTGTAGTGGCCGTCGGCGATGTCCAAGCCCGTCACCTCGAGCTGATGCTCGGCGCCGGCGTAGCGGTAGCTGCCGGCCAGCTGAGCGGCCCGCAGCGCGGGCGGGCCGGCCCAGCGCAGTTCGTCGATGCGGAAGGGCAGCTCGACCTCGACTGGCAACACGATCTGCTCCAGGGGTTCGAGCGGCTTGTCCTCGACCGGGCCGCGGCGCTCGACGAGCAGCTGCGCCGCATGCACCTCGCCGAGCTGCACCTTGCGCTTCAAGAGCGGCGCCAGCTGCCAGCCGATCTTCGCGTCGTGCACTTCCACCGCGAGGCTCTCACTCTGCCAGCGCAGCCAGCCGATGCGTCCGCCCGCGCGCAGCGAACCCGTGACGTCGCGGCTTTCCAGCGTCTGGCCGGCGGGCAGGTAGCGCGCGGCGCGCGCGAGCGCGAAGGCCAGCGATTCGTTCGAGCCCAGCCACCACCACGCGCCGGCCGTGAGCACGCCCACCAGCAGGACCAGGCCGAGGAGACTCCAGGCCAGCGAGCGCAGCGCGCGGCGGCCGAGCGAGCGCTTCGGCAGCGGGTGGGAGGACTGCGACTGCTGCTGCATGTCAGAACGTGAAGCCGAGCCGCAGATGCAGCCTGAATCTCTTGGTGTCCACGCCGTAGGCCAGGTCGGCCTGCACCGGCCCCACCGGGCTGCGCCAGCGCGCGCCCACGCCGACGCCGACCTTGGCCTTGAGTTCGCCGGGCTTGTCGGCCACCGCACCGGCATCGACGAACACCGTGCTCTCCCATTCGGTCATCTTTCCGCGGTAGACGAAAGGGCGCTGCCATTCGACGCTGGCCACGCCGAGGTAGCGGCCGGCGACGATCTGGCCGTCGCTGCGGACGGTGCCGATCTGGCGGTAGCTGTAGCCGCGCACGGTGGTGTCGCCGCCGGTCAGGTACATCAGCGTGGAGGGGATCTGCGCGCGATCCTGGGCCACCACGGCGCCGGCCTCGGCGCGCAGCTGGATGCGGCCGCTGCGCGCTTGCGTGCCGTCGTCGCTCTTCACGGTGCCGAGCGGCACGATGCCTAGCCAGCGTCCGTAGACGCGCGTGAAGGGCAGGTGCTCGCCGGTCAGCGTGTAGCCGAGGCCGAGCTCCAGCGCCAGGCCGTGGCCGCGCGTCGGTGCACCCGCGTCGTCGAAGTAGCGGCCGGTCCAGCCCCAGTTGACGCTCAGCGCCGAGGCCGACGGCGGTGCGTTGAAGCCGCGGTTCTGCGTATAGTCGTATTGCAGGAAGTAGTTGAAATCGATGTGGTCGCCGGCCTTGCTGCGTCCGCCGCGCAACCGGCCGCTGTCGACCTTGTAGCTGCCGGAGGTTTCGTTCTTCAGCAGACCCGAGCCGAACAAGCGCCAGCCCTTGTCGTCGGGAATCGCGTTCCACTCGGTGCCCAGCGACTTGGTTTCGCGGTCCACCGAGAGCTTGGAGACGGCGCGCCAGCCGAGCAGCGGCATGCGGTTGTGGATGTGGTCGACCGACAGCCGCGGCCCGCTGTCGGTGGTGAAGCCCGCGCCCAGCACCACCTTCTGCAGCGGCGCCTCGCGCACCTGAGCGATGACCGGCGCCCACAGCGGGTTGGTGCCGTTGGTGTCGAGGGTGAGGAAGACGGAGTCGAAGTAGCCGCTGCTCGCGAGGCGCTGCTGTGCATCGAGCAGCTTCTGCTGGTCGTAATCGGTGCCGGTGGGCACGCGCGCGATCCGGCGCGTGCCGTCGGGGTCGTAGCGCTCGTTGCCGCGCACCTCGAGCGGGCCGAAACGGTAGGCCGGGCCGGACTGGTAGCTGACGCTGAGCTTGGCCTCGCTGCGGTCGGCGTCGATTTCGGCGCGGCTCGCGCTGATGCTGCCGGTGGAGAAGCGCTTGGCCGTCAGGCTGCGCAGCGTGGCGGCCTTGGCGTTGTCCCAGGCCTGCTGGGTGAAGGGCTGCCCGGCGCGCAGCGGCCAGTCGGTGCGGATCGTGTCGCGCTGGGCCTCGGCCGTGGCGTCGCTCTCGATCGGCCCGCTGAAGCCGATCTGCACGTTGGCGACGCGCGTGAGTTCGCCGGGCTCGACCGTAATCGTCACCTCGCGCGGCGCGCGGGCTTCAGGCGTCTCGCGCAGTTCCAGCGTGAGCGTGGGCGTGAAGTAGCCGAGGGTGCCGAGCAGCTCGCGCGCGTTTCCTTCGGCGGCCACCATCAGGCGCGACAGCTCGGCCGCGCCGAGGTCGTCGAGCTGGCGGTAGCGCTGGATTTCGAGATGGCGCACGAGGTAGTCGCGCACCGTGTCGGGCGCCTTCACCTCCACCGTGAACGCATCGCGCTGCGATGCCGGCCTGTCGCTGCTCGTTACCGGGCGCGCGGCAGTCTCCGTTTCGTCCGGCCCGCTCTTCGGCAGCAGGCTGCACCCTTGCAACAGAAGGGTGCCTGCACAAAAGAACGCCGGCATCCACGCCGGCGCGAGAGAGCGAACCACCCTGAGCATGCGGCCATTTTGACAGCATGCGCAGCGCCGCCCTCGACGGGCGGGGGAGCGCGGGGCTCCTTTTTCAGGCGCGCCCGCTGACCTTTCGCGCCAGCAGCCAGACCACAGGCGGCGTCAGCATGCGGGCCACCGCCTTGACGCGGTCGACGCGGTGGGTCTTCATGAAGACCGAGGCCGATTCGTCCCCGTGCTGCTTGCCGGCGAGCGGGCTGGTGTAGTAGTAGGCGGCGACCGAGCGGCGCGGCCGGCCGTCAGGCGCCTGCAGCGGCCTGGTGTGGCCGTGGTAGCTCGCGGGGCCGTGCGGCAGCAGGATGGTGCGGCCGAACTCGGGCTGCACGGTGGTCACGCAGCGGTCCTGCTTCTTGTCCCAGAGTTCGAGCCCCGAGCCCCAGGCCGGGTCCCATCCCTTGTTGAGATAGGTGATGAAGACCATCTCGTTCTTCAGCCCCAGATGCCGGTGGCGGTTGAAGTCGCGGTGCACGGCAAAGGTCGCGCCGGTCCTGCTTTCGTGCAGGCCGCCGCCGAACAGCTTGGGATCGGGCAGCAGGTAGTCGACGCCGCTGAGCGACGACAGCCAGTCGATGAACCAGCCGGAATGGATGATGTCGAAGTACAGCTGCGAGGCCGGGCCCAGCGCCACGCCGAGCACCGAGCGGCGCGTCGATTCGTACTCGGTCTTGATGTCGGCCCAGCCGCCGTCGGGAAGCATGTCGAACTCTTCGGCCACGAGCTCCAGCAGGGTCGGGTGGAAGATGTTCTCGAGAACCAGGTGCGGGAACGGCGAGGCGGCCAGCAACTTCTGGTGCAGGCGTTCGCGCTGCTCGGGCGCGAAGAGCGAGCGGTCGACGAGCTCGGCACGCGGCAGGCGCACGCCGCGGATGCTGATGAAATCGGTCGGTGGCTGGAATCGCGCTTCCAGCAATGCGCCGGCCAAAGGCTGCTCGAGTACCGGGGAGTCCAGCGGAAAAGAAAGCACGGCAGACATGGCACACCTCCTGCGGACGCAGCGTCAACAAAACGCCTTATTTGAATCCTTAGGTGTTAAATGTAACCTCAGGTCTCAGCGCTGTGACAACTTTTTTACGCGTTTGCGGCCCTGCGGATGGCCTATCCCACCGCGTATTTGCTGCGGGCTGAGGCTACTTGGAGAGCAGCCGCATGGCCTCTTCGAGGCCCTTGAGAGTAAGCGGATACATGCGATGCGATACGAGTTGTTGCATCACGGCAATACTTTGCCGGTACTGCCACACGCCCTGCGGCTCCGGGTTGATCCATGCGAACTTGGGAAAGGCGTGGGTCAGGCGCTGGATCCATTCGGCGCCGGCTTCCTCGTTGTTGTATTCGACGCTGCCGCCCGGCTGCAGGATCTCGTAGGGGCTCATGGTCGCGTCGCCGACGAAGACCAGCTTGTAGTCCTTGTTGTACTTGCGAATGATGTCCCAGGTCGCGAACTTCTCGGAGAAGCGGCGCCGGTTGTTCTTCCACATGAAGTCGTAGACGCAGTTGTGGAAGTAGTAGAACTCGAGGTGCTTGAACTCCGTCTTGACGGCCGAGAACAGCTCCTCGACGCGCTGGATGTGCTCGTCCATCGTGCCGCCGACGTCCATCAGCAGCAGCACCTTGACGTTGTTGTGGCGCTCGGGCCGCATCTTGATGTCGAGATAGCCGGCGTTGGCCGCCGTCGAGCGGATCGTGTCGTCGAGATCCAGTTCGTCCTCATGGCCCTCGCGCGCGAACTTGCGCAGCCGCCTGAGCGCGATCTTGATGTTGCGCGTGCCGAGTTCCTGGCTGTCGTCGTAGTCCTTGTAGGCGCGCTGGTCCCACACCTTGACCGCGCTCCTGTTCTTGCCCGCGCCGCCGATGCGGATGCCCTGCGGGTTGTAGCCGCCGTGGCCGAAGGGCGAGGTGCCGCCGGTGCCGATCCACTTGCTGCCGCCTTCGTGGCGCTCCTTCTGCTCCTCGAAGCGCTTCTTGAGCGTTTCCATGAGCTCGTCCCAGCCCATCTTCTCGATCTTGGCTTTCTCCTCGGCCGTGAACTCGCGCTCCAGCGTCTTGCGCAGCCAGTCGAGCGGCACTTCCTTGGTGAAGTCGGTCACCAGGTCGACGCCCTTGAAGTAGGCGGCGAAGGCGCGGTCGAACTTGTCGTAGTGCTTCTCGTCCTTCACCAGCGCGGTGCGCGAGAGATAGTAGAAGTCATCGAGGCCGAAGGCGTCGTCGGAGTTCGGGCCGACCACGTCGGCCTGCAGCGCTTCGAGCAGCGTCAGGTACTCCTTGACCGAGACCGGCAGCTTCGCCGAGCGCAGGGTGTAGAAGAAGTCGATCAGCATGGCGCATCACTCCTTGGGTTCGGGACGCGGCTTGTCCAGCAGATAGAGCAACTGGGCCCGCACCTCGGGCCACTCGCCCGACCGCAGGCTGTACATCACCGTATCGCGGATCGTGCCGTCGCGGCGTAGGGCATGGCCGCGGATCACGCCGTCCTTGCTGGCGCCGAGGCGTTCGATGGCGCGCTGCGACGCGTGATTGAAATTGTCCGTGCGCCAGCCGACCACGTGGCAGCCGAGGGTATCGAAGGCGTGCGTCATCATCAGCAGCTTGCAGGTGGTGTTGACGTGCGTGCGCTGGCAGCGCCCGGCGTACCAGGTGTAGCCGATCTCGACGCGCTTCACCGCGGGCAGGATGTCGTGAAAGCTGGTGGAGCCGAGCACCGTGCCGCTCGCTTCGTCTGTCACCGCGAAGGCGAAGCGGTTGCCGGCCTCGCGCATCTGCAGCGCGGCTTCGATGTAGCTGCGCGTGTTCTGCGGCTCGGGCACCGAAGTCACGCGAATCTGCCACAGCTCGCCGTCGGCCGCGGCTGCACGCAGGCCTTCTTCGTGTTCCAGCGCGAGCGGCACCAGCGCGATGCCGCGCGACCTGAGCGTGACGGGCTCTACAAAAGCCATGGTCAGTGCCTCGTGGGGCCGTACTTGCGGGTGTACCAGGCGCGCGCGAGCTGCACGCCGCCACCGCCGCCGAGGCCGATCAACAGGATGCCGAAGATCACGCTGTTGCTGTAGCCGCCGGCACCGAAGGCGTCGAAGCCCAGCACGAGGCCGAGCCAGCGGCCCAGCAGCGCGCCGGCGATGAACATGACCGCCTGTGCCAGACCAAGCAGCAGCAATTGGCGAGTGGGATGCCGGCCGCCTTCGCTCATCGGTTGTGGCGCTGCATGAAGACGAGCTTCTCGAACAGGGTCACGTCCTGCTCGTTCTTGAGCAGCGCGCCCACCAGCGGCGGCACCGCGACCTTGTCGTCCTTGCTCTGCAGCGCCTCGAGCGGAATGTCCTCGGCCACCAGCAGCTTGAGCCAGTCGAGCAGTTCGGAGGTCGAAGGCTTCTTCTTCAGGCCCGGCAGGTTGCGCACGTCGTAGAAGGTCTTCATGGCCGAGGCCAGCAGTTGCTGCTTGAGCTCGGGAAAGTGCACCGCGACGATGCTCTTCATCGTGTCCGCATCGGGGAACTTGATGTAGTGGAAGAAGCAGCGGCGCAGGAAGGCGTCGGGCAGCTCCTTCTCGTTGTTGGAGGTGATGAAGACCACCGGCCGGTGCTTGGCGCGGACCAGCTCGCGCGTCTCGTAGCAGTAGAACTCCATGCGGTCGATCTCGCGCAGCAGATCGTTCGGGAATTCGATGTCGGCCTTGTCGATCTCGTCGATCAGCAGCGCCACCGGCTCGTCGGAGGTGAAGGCCTGCCACAGCACGCCCTTGACGATGTAGTTGTGGATGTCCTTCACGCGTGCGTCGCCCAGCTGCGAATCGCGCAGCCGGCTCACCGCGTCGTATTCGTAGAGGCCCTGCTGGGCCTTGGTGGTCGACTTGATGTGCCACTGGAGCAGCGGCAGGTCGAGCGCCTGCGCCACTTCTTCCGCGAGCATCGTTTTGCCGGTGCCGGGTTCGCCCTTGACGAGCAGCGGGCGCTTGAGCGTGATGGCGGCGTTGACCGCGAGCATCAGATCCTGTGTGGCGACGTAGTTGTCGGAACCCTTGAATTTCATGAGTGGCGTGGAGCAGGGTGGATGAAAGGACACATCATTCATCTGCGTTGCGCAGCGCCCGAGGCTTCACGCTCAGGACCGCGAAGCCCCCCGCATATAATCAAAAGTTGATCTGAAATCTGTATCTCCACGAGATTGTGCGCGCAAAATGAACAAGTTGTTGACCACGATGTTTGCCCTTGCTGTCGCTTGCGTGACGGTCTCGGCCCAGGCCCAGAAGATCACCGGCAATGCCGAAAACGGCTCGAAGAAGGTGGCGATGTGCGTGGGCTGCCACGGCATCATCGGCTACCAGGCCAGCTTTCCTGAGATCCACAAGGTCCCGATGATCGCGGGCCAGAGCGCCACCTACATCGCATCGGCCCTCACCGCGTACAAGGGCGGCGACCGCAAGCACCCGACCATGCGCGCCATCGCCGACACGCTGAGCGAGCAGGACATTGCCGACCTCTCCGCCTACTACAGCCAGCTTGGCGTGCAGGAAGGCGACGCGCCGCCGGCCGCCGCCGCCAAGCAGCCGAGCGAGCGCGTGCAGGCCCTGATCTCGCGCGACAAGGACAACGCCTGCACCAAATGCCACGGCGTCAACTTCAATACGCCGAACGACGGCACTGTCGCCAAGCTCGCGGGCCAGCATGCCGACTATCTCTACGTGGCGCTCAAGTCGTACAAGACCGACAAGAACCAGCAGATCGGCCGCTCCAACGGCGTGATGAGCGGCCAGGCCAAGAAGTTCAGCAATGCCGAACTCAAGGAACTGGCCAGCTACATCAGCTCGCTGCCCGGCGAATTGAAGACGGTCCCGGAGTCGCGCATCCACCGCGCCAAGTAACTGGCGAAAGGCGAAGCCTCACAAGTACAAAGCCCGCTGAAAGCGGGCTTTGTTTTGTCCAGTCTCTCGGGCTTTGTTTTTGTCTATCTATACGTCGAAGAAGACGGTCTCTCGCGGGCCTTGCATGTGGATGTCGAACCGGTAGGTGACCGCGCCGCCGATTTCGCTGCGCTCGGCGACCAGCGTCTTCCGCCGCTCGGCCGGCACGCTCGCAAGCACCTTGTCCTCGGTATTGGCCTTCGCCTCATCGCTGAAATAGATGCGCGTGAACGCATGCAGCAGCATGCCGCGCATCAGCACGATCACGTTGATGTGCGGCGCTTCGCCCGCCGTTTCCGCGCCGGGCTTGACGCTGTGGAAGACGAAGCGGTTCTGAGCATCGGTGCCCGTGCCGGTGCGGCCGAAGGCACGGAAGCCGATGGCCTGCGCGTCCTCCACAGACTTTGGATAGGCGCCGGTGCCATCGACCTGGCTGATCTCGACCAGCGCGTCGTTGATGGGCTTGCCGTCGCCGTCGATCACGCGGCCTTCGATCCGGATGCGTTCGCCGCGCGCGCCATCGAGCGCGAGCACCGCGTCGAAGGGCTGGTCGAAGTCGTAACCGTACTGGGTGGCCGTGAGGCCGTAGGCGAAGTAGGGGCCGACCGTCTGCGACGGGGTCTGGCCGAAATTGGTTTCGAGTGCGCTCATCATGGTGCGTGTCTCCTGGCTCAGCGGTTTTCGAAGGGCGTTTCGTCGGCGCCGCGCAGCACGATGTCGAACACGTAGCCGAGCGCGTAGCCGTCTTCCGTGACGTCGAGGCTGAAGTCCGAGATCAGCCGGTCGCGCACCTTCTCCGGCGTGCCGGTGATCATCGGGTCGTACTGCAGCAGCGGATCGCCGGGGAAGTACATCTGCGTCACGAGGCGGCTCGCGAAGTGCTCGCCGAACAACGACAGGTGGATGTGTTGCGGCCGCCACGCGTTGGGATGGTTGCCCCAGGGGTAGGCGCCCGGCTTGATGGTGAGGAAGCGGTATCGGCCCTCGTTGTCGGTCAGGCAGCGGCCGGCGCCGAGGAAGTTGGGGTCCAGCGGCGCGTCGTGCTGGTCGACCTTGTGCACGTAGCGACCGGCCGCGTTGGCCTGCCACAGCTCGACCAGCGTGTTGCGCACCGGGCGGCGGCGCTCGTCGAGCACCTGCCCGGTGAGGATCATGCGTTCGCCCAGCGGCTCGCCGTTCTTGCGTGCGTTGCGCGTCAGGTCGTGGTCGAGTTCGCCGATGCTGCTGTGGCCGTAGACCGGCTGCCGCAGTTCGCCGAGCGAGGCTTTCAGCGGAATCACCGGCTGCAGCGGCCCGCGCTTCGCGGTCGACCTGTAGCCGGAATAGACGTAGGAGGGATGGCTGGGCCAGTCGCGCGGTGTGATTGAGCTCATGGATTCGTCTCCGGGATCGTGGGGAATGAACTGAACTGTATTCATGCGCAATGCTGATGTAAATTGACGTCTTGGCGATTTTCCATAACCAACAGTAATTCGATGGCGGCCACCTCCGAAGCGTTCGTCCGTGGCGTCCAGCTGCGGCACCTGCGCTGCCTGGTGGCGGTCGCGCAGGAGCGCCATCTGGCGCGGGCGGCCGAGCGCCTGGCGCTGAGCCAGCCGGCGGTATCGAAGACCCTGGCCGAGCTCGAAACCCTGGCCGGCGCCCGGCTGGTCGAACGCGGCAGCGCCGGCCGGCGCGGCATCCAGGGCTTCACCGTGGCCGGGGAGCAATTGCTGGCACATGCGTTGCGCGTGCTGGAAGCGCTCGATGCCAGCGCCGAGGCCGTGATGCCGGCGTCGGGCACGCGCCCGCAGCGCCTGCGCATCGGCGCGCTGCCGAGCGTCGCCCCCTCGTTGCTGCCTGCCGCGCTGGCGGCGCTGCGCGAGCGGCTGCCCACGCTGCAGGTGCAGGTGCAGACCGGCGCCAACGGCCCGCTGCTCGATGCCCTGCGCGCGGGCGAGCTGGATCTGGTGGCCGGCCGCATGAGCGACCCGCAGCTGATGGCAGGGCTCACTTTCGAGCTGCTCTACACCGAGCCGCTGGCGCTGGTGGCGCGCGCCGGCCATCCGCTGGCGAGCGGCGCGCCCTCGGTGCAGGAGGTGCTGCGCCATCCGCTCGTGATCTACGACGAGGGCACCATCCCGCGCCACCACACCGAGAGCTTTCTCTCCGGCCTGGGCCTGGGCCTGCGCCTGCCCGCGCATGTGACGCAGACGCTGGATCTCTCGGTGGCGCGCGCGCTGCTGATCCGTTCCGACGCCGTCTGGTTCACGCCCATCGGCGCCGCGCGCGACGACATGGCAAGCGGGCAGCTCGTGCAGTTGCCGATCGATACCGCCGGTACCGAAGAACCGGTCGGGCTGCTGCTGCGCAGCGATGCCGAGCCCTCGGCCGCGCGGCAACTGCTGATCGCCCTGCTGCGCGAGAGCGGCAAGACGCAGTCGACTCAGTCGCGCGTGGCGCGCCGCTGAACGCAGGCGACGTAGGCCTCGCCGTCGGGCGGCCGGCCGGCGCGCTGGCTCTCCCACATCATCTGGCCCAGGCATTCCATCGCCTCGTGGTGCGCATCGAGCAGCGAGTCGCGGCGCGCGGCCAGCAGCTCGACCGCCTGGCGGATGCCGCGCGGCTGGTCGATCGAGCACTGCTCGCTGATCGACAGGTGCATCGAGAGATGCAGGAAGGGGTTCTCGCGCCCGTCCTTGCCGTCGTAGACCCGCGCCACCGCGGCGTCGGCATCGGCCAGGTCGGCGTGGTACTCGGGGTGTTCGTCGATCCAGCGGCTGGCGATGATTTCCAGCGCCTCCATCGGCAGGCCCTGGCGGCTCTTGGCGAAGACGTCGCAGAAGAAACGACGCACTTCCTCTTGGGAGGGATTGAACATGCGTCGAGGTTAGCAGCAAGCATGCTTGACAGTGGCGCAAGGGCCCGAAGTGGCGCAGCATCGGGCTCCAATGGCCACGACCTGTCTTTGCCCGGCATGCGGTTGCGTCAGCGACTCGGATTTCGCCTTCTGTCCGCGCTGCGGCGCGGCGCGCCATCCGGCGCAGAACAACTCTGAGCAAGAGGGCGACCGGCGCCAGGTCACCGTGCTGTTCGCCGATCTGACGGGCTTCACCTCGCTGGCCGAAGGGCTCGATCCCGAAACGCTGCGCAGCTTCCAGAACGCGTTGTTCGCGACCATGGCCCAGGCCGTCGCGCACTACGACGGCTTCGTCGAGAAGTTCGTCGGCGACGCGGTGATGGCCGTGTTCGGCGCGCCGCGTGCGCACGAGGACGACCCGCTGCGCGCCGTCGAGGCCGCGCAGGAAATGATGCAGCGCGTCGACCGCCTGAGCCGGCAGTGGGCGGGGCGCCTCGGACGCCCGGTGACGCTGCACATCGGCGTCCACACCGGCGCGGTGGTGGCCGGCAGCCTGGGGCAGGGCGCAGGCAGCGCCTACGCGGTCACCGGCGATACCGTGAACACGGCCTCGCGGTTGCTCGCGGCCGCCGAGCCGGGCACGGTGCTGGTGTCGGAGGCGACGCAGGCGATGGTGCGGCACCGCTTTGCCTTCGAGCCCGCCGTCGAGCTGGCGCTGCGCGGCAAGGTGCAGCCGATGCGGGTTCATTGCCTGGCCGGCGTGCGCACGGATCTGGCTTCCGCGCGCGGCCTCGCCGAACTCGGGCTGGCAGCGCCGCTGATCGGGCGCGACGCGGCGATCGAGTGCCTGCTGGCCGCGTTCGACCGCATGCAGCGCGGCCAAGCCCAGCTTGTCAGCGTGATCGGGGAGGCAGGCGCGGGCAAGTCGCGTCTTCTCGCCGAGTTGTTCGCACGGCTCGAAAGCGACGGCCGGTTCGCTGCGACGGTCGTGCGCAGCACCACCTGCTCGTCGCTCGGCGAGCCGACCTACGGCACCTTCGGCGCGCTGTTCCGCGAGGCCTACCGCGTCGAGGAAGCCGACACGCTGGAAGCGGCCCGGCGCAAGCTGCAGCAGGGTCTGCAGGCCCTGGGCGCCGATGCGGACGAAGCCGATGCCGTGGCGCAGGTGCTGAACTACCTGCTCGGGATCCAGGAGGCCCGGCCCCGCGACATCGAACCCGAGCAGCTGCAGCGCCAGATTACGCTGGCGGCGCGCGCGCTGCTCGAGCGGCGGCTGGCGCGGCAGCCGGTCATGGTCGTCGTCGACGACCTGCAATGGGCCGATGCGGCCTCGGTCGACCTGCTGCGCGAGGTCGTCGACCAGCTGGCGGACCGGTCCCTGATGCTGCTGGTGTCGCAACGCCCCGACGCGCGCGTGCTGCGCACCCTGTGCGCCGAGCACTCGACGATCGAGCTGGGTCCGCTCGGCGACGAGGACGCGCGCTCGCTGGTGAGCCACCTGCTGGGCGCTCCTGCGGCCGACGACGGCCTCGACCCGATGCGCGATTTCGTCGCGGCGCGCGCCGGCGGCAACCCGTTGTTCGTCGAGGAAGTCGTGCGCAGCCTGGCCAGCCGTGGCCTGCTGGTGCGCAAGCAAGGACGCTGGGTGTGCGCGGCAGATCGCGACGCACCGGATGTTCCGCCCACGCTGTATGGCCTGCTGCTGTCGCGCATCGACCGGCTGGCCGCCGAGGACCGCCGGGCGCTGCAGGAAGCGGCGGTGCTGGGCGCCGAGTTCGACCGCGCGTTGTTGCAGCGCATCGCGAGCGAGCCGAGCTCGACCGAGGCGGCGCTCCAACGGCTGGCCGGGGCCGACCTGATCCGCGCCGACGACACAGGCGCACAACGCTGGCGCTTCATGCACGCGTTGCTGCACGAGGTGGCCTATCAGAACCTGCTGCTGGCACGCCGCACCGAACTGCACCTGCGTGCGGGCCGCGCCCTGGAAGCCGAGCTCGGGGCGGATGCGGCGGCCCCGATCGATGGCCAAGGCCGAAGCCCGCGCCGCCTGGCCGAGCTGGAGGCGCTGGGCCACCACTGGAGCCTGTCGCCGGACAAGGCGCGCGGGGCACACTACCTGCTGGCCGCCGGCGACTGGGCGCGCGCCGTCTATGCCAATGACGACGCGATCCGCCACTACGAGCGTGCGCTGCGCACCTTGGTCGAGGCCCCGCTGGACAGCGCTGCCGCAGCGGCCGAGGTCGAGGCCGCAGAGCTCGACGCGCGCGAGCGGCTCGCCGACCTGTTCGGCCTCCAGGGCCGGCGCGCCGAGGCGCTGGCGCACTACGAGCTCGTGCAGCGGGCGGTCGAAGGGCAGCGCGATTCGGTGCGGGCCGCGCGCCTGCTGCGCAAGATCGGCGGCCTGCACTGGGAGGCCGGCGAGCGCGAGCGCGCGGGCGCCTGCTTCAACGCCGGCCTGGCTCGCCTGGGCGAAGGCGGCGATGCGATCGAACGCGCCCACCTGTTCCAGGAGATGGGCCGGCTCGCCTTTCGTGCCGGCGACAACGCCACCGCCCTGGCGCTGGCGCAGCGCGCGCTGGCCGAGGTGCCCGCCGATGCCGCCGGGCGCACCCGCGAGGCCACCGTCGTGCGCGCCGAGGCCTTCAACACGCTCGGCATCGCGCTGGCGCGCCTGGGCCGGCCGTCCGAGGCGGTGGCGCAGATCGAAAGCAGCGTCGCGCAGGCCGAAGCCAGCAACCTGCTGCAGGCCGCCTGCCGCGGCTACACCAACCTGGGCGTGCTGTACGCGTCGCTCGATCCGCAGCGCAGCATCGAGACCTGCCTGCGCGGACTCGAAACCGCCAAGAAGGTCGGCGACCTCGGCTTCCAGTCGCGGCTGTATGCCAACCTGGCGGTGGCGTACTGCGCGCTGACCAATCGATGCGAGGCCGAGGGCATCGCCGCGGCGCATGCTGCCGCGAACCTGGACCGCCGGCTCGGGCTGCTCGATCACCTCGCGGTGCCGCTGATCGTGCTGGCCCAGATCCACCAGTGCCACGGCGATCATGCGCGCGCCTTCGCGTGGTATCGGGAGGCGTTGCAATTGGCCGAGCAGGTTGATGAGCCTCAACTGCTCTTTCCCTGCTACGATGGTTTGGCAACGCTGTATCTCGACACCGGGCGCCCGGCTGAGGCCGAGACCTATCTCGCGATGGCGCAGGCGGTTTGCGAACGCGCTGGTCTCGAGCCCGACGCCCTGATGGTGCTTCCGTTCCTCTGCTGAACTTGCCGGAAGGAGCCTCGATATGACATTCGCGACGAGTCAACCCGTGATGCCGGGCGAACCCGCCCCCGATTTCGCGCTGCCGGCCGTGGCCGGGCCCGAAACCGTTTCGCTCGCCGACTACCGCGGGCGCAGCCCCTTGTTCCTTTCGCTGATGCTCGGCCTGTGGTGCCCCTTCTGCCGGCGAGCGCTGGTCCAGCTCGGCACCCTCGAGGGCAAGCTCAAGGCGCTGGGCGTCGAGAGCCTGGCCGTGGTGGCGACAGAGCCGGAGAACGCGCGGCTGTACTTCAAGTTCAGGCCGACGCGGCTGCGGATGGCGTCCGACCCCGAGCTGACGACGCACCGCGCATTCAGGGTGCCCAAACCCGAGCCGACGCCGGAGATGATTCGGGAGATGGAAACCACCCGAGTCAATCCCACCGGCGAACTGCCTGAGCCGCTGCCGATCCCCGAAGCCGCCAAGGTGCTGCAGGAGATGGACGGCTACACCTACACGCCGGCCGACCTGGCCGATATCGATCGGCAATGGCCGCAGCTGAAGGCGATGTTCATGATCGATCGCGACGGCATCGTGCGCTGGATGGACATCGAGTGCGCCGCTGAGGGCATGGCCGGCATCGGCAAGCTCCCGTCCGAAGAGGTGATCCTCGACGCGGCGCGCGCCTGTGCGGCCTGAGGAGCGCCGGCTTTACGCCGGTGATGCCTTGATGCCGCGAACGCTGAAGCAGTCGACGGGGCGCTGGA
The DNA here is from genome assembly GCF_018614955.1 of Variovorax paradoxus. Classification (GTDB taxonomy): domain Bacteria; phylum Pseudomonadota; class Gammaproteobacteria; order Burkholderiales; family Burkholderiaceae_C; genus Variovorax; species Variovorax paradoxus_J. The sequence continues at coordinate 2,806 of NZ_JAGGNV010000020.1, read as the reverse complement.
ATCCCTTGAGGCTGAGCGCCTGCGGCGGCTCCACGTCGAGCAAGGGTTCCAGCTGCGCGTAGACGGGCCGGGAGATGAGGATCTGGTCGCCCGCAGCCTCGCCGCACAGCCGCGCCGCCAGGTTGGTCACGGTGCCGATCGCGCCATAGTCCCAGCGCCCTTCGAATCCGATGGCCCCGATCGTGGCGAAACCCTGCGCGATGCCGATGCCCAGGCCGAGCGAATAGCCGCGCCGGCGCCACGCCTCGGCGATCGACCCGACACGTTCGCGGATCGCGATCGACATCCGCACCGCGCGCTCGGCCGCGTCGGCGACCGGCACCGGATCGTTGAAGAAGATCATCATGCCGTCCCCGGTGAAGTGCTCGAGGGTTCCCTCGTGCGCGAGGATCAGCTCACCGGTGGCCGCGTGGTACTGGCGCAGCACGCCCATCACTTCCTCGGGCTCGGCAATCTCGGCGAAGGCGGTGAAGCCGCGCAGGTCGAGAAAGACCACGGTGATCTCGCGCCGATGGCTCTGCAGCGGGTCTTCGGCGCCGCCGCTGACGATCAGCTCCGCGAGCTGCGGCGAGAAGAAGCGCCGCAGCCGGCCGATGCGCTCGAGTTCGGCGACCTGGGTGGCGACGCGCTGCTCGAGCGACGCGTTCCATTCCTTCATTTGCGCGGCCAGCGCTTCCACCTGGTCGTGCAGGCGCTTGATCCGCAGCATCGAGCGCACGCGCGCAGCGAGCGCGGCGTGGTCCACGGGTTTGGTGAGGTACTCGTCGCCGCCGGCCTCCAGGCCCGCGATGACGTCCTTCAGGTCGGCCATCGCGGTCACCATGATGATGGGCGTGAAGGGGAAATCAGGGTCGGCCCGAAGGCGCCGGCAAACCTCGATGCCGCCGAGCTTGGGCATCATCAGGTCGAGCAAGATCAGGTCCGGCAGGAACTGCCGTGCAGCGGACAGACCTTCTTCGCCGTCGGCCGCCGAGACCACCTCGTAGCCCTCGCTGCCCAGGCGGGCCTGCAGAATCTTGACGTTGGTCGCGTTGTCGTCGACGATGAGGATGCGCGGGGGGGTTCTCACCGTCAATTCTCCCGATCCAAAAACTGTACTGGCTTCACAGTGGTTCTACAAGGCGGTGAGGTGCGTTAGGAGCGATTCGAAACGCTTCTTTTTGTACTGTCGGAGCCCTGCCAAATCAAACTCGAGCGGCTTGTCACGCGGGTCTTGAATCGGTCACCCATCGGTCGGCTGGTGGGCTGGGTGGCGCGTGTTCACGCCTCGGTCCACACCAAGCTCCTGCTCGCCTTCCTGATCATCACCCTGCTGTTCATCGCGATGGCAATCGCGAGCCTGTTGATCCTCGTCAACACCACCGAGCAAAGCCGCATGCTCGATCAGGCCCACGAGCGGGTCGGCTGGTCGCAGCAGAGCCAGCACGCCCTGGCCAGGCAGATGCACTTCACGGCGCTGGCGCTGCTTTCGAAGGACGAGGCCGCCATCAGGCGGATCCTGCGCGAGAACAACCGCTTCAATGAGACGCTGGCCAAGCTGGACATCGCCGGCCCCGCGGGCGAGAAGGGCTTGATCGGCCAGATCCGCTCCTTTCAGGACGACGCCATGAGCGTGATCGCCGACATCGCCAATGCGATCCGCGATGACAAGCTCGACGACATCACGGGCGAGCTGCTCAGGCGCGAGGAGCGCCTGGATGCCGAGATCGCCTCGCGCATGGGCCAGCTCGTGGATGCAGAGCAGAACCGCATGGCCCAGCTGCGCGACAACGTGGAGGCCGCCAACCGCCGATCGCTGATCCTGACATCGGCTTTCGCCGTCAGCGCCGTGCTGCTCGCCTGGCTTTGCGGATTCGTGATCTCGTGGTCCTTCATCCTGCCGGTGCGCGAGGCGGAAACTTTCCTGGGCGATGTCGCGGCAGGAAACTTCGGGCGCAAAATCTCGGTGCCCAACCGGGACGAATTCGGGGCGCTCGCCGACCGGATGAACCACATGAGCCAGCAACTTCATCGTCTTGACGAATCGCAGCGGCAGGCCGCCGCCGAGCTCGTGGACCTCAACGAGCAGCTGGCGCGCGCGAGCAAGGCCAAGTCCGAGTTCCTGGCCAACATGAGCCACGAACTGCGCACCCCCATGAACGCGATTCTCGGGTTCAGCGAGATGATGATCGACGGGATCTACGGCGACGTACCGGCCGAGTTGAAGGAGCCGCTGGCGGACATCCAGGTCAACGGCCGCAACCTGCTTCGCCTGATCAACGACGTGCTCGATCTGTCCAAGATCGAGGCCGGGCGCATGGAGCTGGCGCTCGGCGAGTATTCCGTCAGCGATGTCGTCCACACCGTGCGCACATCCCTGCGCTCGATCGCTGCCGAGAAGGGCCTTGAATTCACCGCCCATGTTCCAGAGGATCTGCCGGTGGCCTACGGCGACAGCGGCCGGCTTGCCCAGTGCCTGACCAACCTGGCCGGCAATGCATTGAAATTCACGCGGCAAGGCCGGGTCGACATCGCCGTCGAGCTGGTGGACGGCGAGCTCATCTACCGCGTCACCGACACCGGCATCGGCATTGCGCAGCAGGAGCTCGATCACATCTTCACCGAGTTCCGCCAGATCGACACGACCATCACGCGCGAATACGGCGGCACGGGCCTCGGCCTCAGCATCTCGAAGAAGTTCGTGGAACGGCTGGGCGGCCGCATCTGGGTCGAGAGCGAGCTGGGCAAGGGCTCCACGTTCATGTTCTCTGTGCCATTGCGCGCGGGCGAAGGAAGCCGGGTTATTCAATGAGACATCCTGGGTCAA
>NZ_JAGGNV010000019.1 GCF_018614955.1 Variovorax paradoxus | reverse complement strand
GCCAACAGGGGCAAGATCAGTTATTACCCGCGATGAACTCCGCGCTTCCCCTGTGAAAATCTGCGCCATGCATCAACAGGAAACACGCATGACTCTCTCGTTCAAGAAATCCCGCCGCACGGCCCTGACCCTCGGCGCCGTTGCCGCGCTGGCGCTGCTGGCCGGCCCTGCAGCCGCCCAGGGCAGCTGGCCGACCAAGCCGGTGCGCATCGTGGTGCCCTTCGCGCCCGGCGGCACCACCGACATCCTCGCGCGCGCCATTGCGCCTGAGCTTTCCAATGCCTTCGGGCAGCAGTTCATCGTCGACAACCGCGCCGGTGCCGGTGGCAACGTGGGCGCCGACATCGTGGCCAGGGCACCGAACGACGGCTACACGCTGCTGATGGGCACCGTGGGCACGCACGGCATCAACCGCGCGCTGTACCCCAAGCTACCCTACGACCCGATCAAGGATTTCGCGCCGATCACGCTGGTGGCGGCGGTGCCCAACGTGATGGAGATGAATGCCGACAAAGCGAAATCGCTCAACATCAACAGCGTGGCCGACTTCGTGAAATACGCGAAGGCGAACCCCGGCAAGCTCAACATGGCCTCGAGCGGCAGCGGCACCTCGATCCACCTCGCGGGCGAGCTCTTCAAGACCATGACCGGCAGCTTCATGACGCACATCCCCTATCGCGGGTCGGGCCCGGCGCTCTTGGACCTGGTCGGCGGCAACGCCGATGTGATGTTCGACAACCTGCCTTCGTCGATGCAGCAGATCAAGGGCGGCAAGCTCAAGGCGCTGGCGGTGACCAGTTCGAAGCGCTCGCCGGCCCTGCCCGACGTGCCGACGGTCGAAGAGGCCGGCGGCCCGGCGCTCAAAGGCTACGAGGCGAGCTCATGGTTCGGCCTGCTGGCCCCGGCCGGCACCCCGCCCGAGATCGTGAACCGCATCCAGCAGGAAGTGGCCAAGTCGCTCGGCACCCCGGCGATCAAGGAAAAGATGCTGGCTCAGGGCGCCATTCCCAGCGGCAACTCGCCGGCCGAGTTCGCCAAGATGATCGACAGCGAACACGCCAAGTGGGCGAAGGTGGTGAAGGCGTCAGGCGCGAAGGTGGACTAGCCTGATCGCGACGTGGGGGGTGCTAGACCTCCCACATCACGTCCTTGCGGTCGGACAGCGAGTCCTTGAGCATGTGCAGCAAGGGCACGGCACGCTGGTGCAGCGTGATGTGCTGCTTCTCGGCCTCCTCGTCATGGCCTTCGACGGCGAAATCGTCGTTGTTGTGCGCATTGTGGGCTTCACGCGCCATGGCCGCCTCGAGCGCCGCGATGGCAGCCGGCATCTGCTCCACCGTCACGATGCCCTTGCGCTCCGGCGCCTTGCCGATGATGTCGAACAGCTGACGCGCGTGGGTTTCGAGCATCACGAAGGGGGGGCTGGCCCGCGATTTGAATCGATACAGCATGGTGCCTCGCTCGGTTATTTGTAGATGTAGTCGCGGACAAAAGGGTACACCGATTGCGCGCCGCGCAGCGCGCCGCCCTCGACCTTTCCGTCGGGCCGAGTGGCGAGCATCTGGTGCAGTGAAATCCAGCCCTGTTCGAAGCACATCGCCGAACCGGCCAGGTACAGGCGGTAGGCGCGCAGGATGCGCTCGGCATTGCCGCCCTGCCCCCCGCCGGCGCGCTGCAGGACCTCGCGCGCTTCGTCGAGCCGGGACTCGAGCGCGTCCGACCAGGCCCAGAGCGTGCGCGCGTAGTGCGGCCGCAGGTTTTCGGTGTCGACCATCTCCAGGCCCGCGGCCACCGTCTCGCGCAGCACGTGCGTGACGTGCAGGAGTTCGCCGCCCGGGAAGATGTACTTCTCGATGAAGTCGCCCATGCCGGCGCCGAGCTGCTTGTAGTCGAGCTGGCCAGAGGTGATGCCGTGGTTCATGACCAGTCCGCCGGGCTTGAGCAGTGAATGGATCTTGCGGAAGTAGACCGGCATGTTGACGCTGCCGACATGCTCGAACATGCCGACCGACGAGATCTTGTCGAAGGGCCGGTCTTCTTCGAGCTCGCGGTAGTCGCGCAGTTCGACGCGCACCCGGCCCTGCAGGCCTTTCTCTTCGATCAGGCGCTGCACGTGCGCATGCTGGTTCTTCGACAGCGTGATGCCGGTCGCATCGACGCCGTAGTGCTCGGCCGCCCACAGCAGGAGCGCACCCCAGCCCGAGCCGATGTCGAGGAAGCGCTCGCCCGGCTGCAGCATGAGCTTGCGGCAGATGTGATCGAGCTTGGCCTCCTGGGCCTGCGCCAGCGTCATCCTGGCGTCACGGAAGTAGGCGCACGAATAGACGCGCCGCGGGTCGAGCCACAGCGCATAGAAGTCGTCCGACACGTCGTAGTGGAACTCGATCTGCGCCGCGTCCTTGCCCATCGAGTGCGAGCCGCGCGACCAGGCGCGCCGCTGCATGCGGCTCCACCAGCTGGTGTTGGTCTCGGCGGGGTTGCCGGGCAGGAGGCTGACCGCGACATCGATCAGGTCCCGCATCTTCCCTTCGATCTGGACCCGGCCTTCGACATAAGCCTCGCCGATGGCGCCGATCTGGCGGGCGCCGAGCTTGGCAAGCGCCGACCACTCGGAGAAGGCGAGCGTGACGCGCGAGCCGGGCTTGGCGACCTGTCGCCCATCGGGCAGCTGCAGCGTGACTGGAACAGACAGCGTGGAAAGCTGGGACTCGATCTTCGGCAACAGGCTTGACATGGCTGATTTTTGCCAGCAGCGGCGAACTTCGTCAACCGACCTCAGCGAAAACCCTCTTCGGGTTGACAACAGATCGTTTAGGTCTAAACTATTGATCCATGAATAGCTTCGCAACGGATCTGCAGCGCGTGCTGTGCATCGGCGGCGGCCCCGCCGGCCTCTACTTCGCGCTCTTGATGAAGGCCCGGCGACCGGCGCTCGAGGTCACGGTGATCGAACGCAACCGCCCCTTCGACACCTTCGGCTGGGGCGTGGTGCTGAGCGACCAGACGCTCGCCAACCTCACGGCCGCCGACCCCGACACGGCCGCGCTGATCGGCCGGGAGTTCCATCACTGGGACGACATCCAGGTGTTCTTCAAAGGACGCCAGGTGCGCTCGGGCGGCCACGGCTTCTGCGGCATCGGCCGCAAGCGCCTCTTGAACATCCTGCAGGAGCGCTGCCTGGCGCTCGGCGTCAAGCTGGTGTTCGAGACCGACGCCACGGACGACCAGGCCTTGGCCGCGCAGTACGACGCCGACCTGGTGATCGCCAGCGACGGGCTCAACAGCCGCATCCGCCAGCGCTACGCCGATGTCTTCGAGCCCGACATCGACCTGCGCCAATGCCGCTTCGTCTGGCTCGGCACGCACCAGACCTTCGACGCCTTCACCTTCGCCTTCGAGAAGACCGAGCACGGCTGGTTCCAGGCCCATGCCTACCAGTTCGACGACAAGACTTCGACCTTCATCGTCGAAACGCCCGAAGCGGTGTGGCAGGCCCACGGCCTCGACAAGATGGAGCAGCCCGAGGCGATCGCCTTCTGCGAGAAGCTTTTCGCCAAATACCTCGGCGGCCACGAACTGATCAGCAACGCCACCCACCTGCGCGGCTCGGCCAACTGGATCCGCTTTCCGCGCGTGGTGTGCAAGCACTGGACGCACCGCGTCGAGGTAAACGGCAAGAGCGTGCCGGTGGTGCTGATGGGCGACGCCGCGCACACGGCGCACTTCTCGATCGGCTCGGGCACCAAGCTCGCGCTCGAGGACGCGATCGACCTCAGCGACGAGTTCGCGCGCGGCGGCAGTGTCGACCACGTGCTCGAAGCCTACGAGGCACGGCGCAGCGTCGAGGTGCTCAAGATCCAGAACGCGGCGCGCAATTCGACCGAATGGTTCGAGAACGTGCACCGCTACACCGGCATGGAGATCGAGCAGTTCGCCTACTCGCTCTTGACGCGCTCACAGCGCATCAGCCACGAGAACCTGCGCCTGCGCGATACGCAATGGCTGGGCGGCTACGAGGCATGGCTCGCGGGCGGCAAGCCGCTGCCGCCGATGCTGATGCCGCTCACGGTGCGCGGCCTCACGCTCAAGAACCGCGTCCTGGTTTCGCCGATGGCGACCTACAGCGCTGTCGACGGCGTGCCGCAGGACTTTCTGCTCGTGCACCTCGGCGCGCGTGCGCTCGGCGGCGCGGCCATGGTGTTCGTCGAGATGACCAGCCCGACGCCGGAGGGCCGCATCACGCCCGGCTGCACCGGGCTCTACAACGATGCGCAGTCGGCCGCCTTCAAGCGCATCGTCGACTTCGTGCACACGCAGACCACCGCAAAGATCGGCATGCAGTTGGGCCACAGCGGGCCCAAGGGCTCGACCCAGCTGGGCTGGGAAGAGATCGACGAACCGCTGCCGCAAGGCAACTGGCCGGTGATCGCCGCCAGCGCGTTGGCCTACGGCGAACAGAACCAGCTGCCCGCCGCGATGACGCGCGAGCAGATGGACACGCTGCGCGACCAGTTCGTCGCCTCGACCCGGCGCGCGGCCGAGGCCGGCTTCGACTGGCTCGAGCTGCACTGCGCGCACGGCTACCTGCTGGCCTCCTTCGTCAGCCCGCTGACCAACCTGCGCACCGACGAGTACGGCGGCAGCCTCGAGAACCGCTGCCGCTATCCGCTCGAAGTGTTCCGCGCCATGCGCGCGGCCTGGCCGGCCGAGCGGCCGATGAGCGTGCGCATCTCGGCCCACGACTGGGCGCCGGGCGGCAACACCGATGCCGACGCGGTGGTGGTGGCGCGGCTCTTCAAGGAGGCGGGCTGCGACTTCATCGACGTCTCCTCGGGCCAGACCACGCGCTCGGCGAAGCCGGTGTACGGCCGCATGTACCAGACGCCTTTTGCGGACCGCATCCGCAACGAGGTGGGCATCTCGACCATCGCGGTCGGCGCCATCACCGACGCCGACCAGGCCAACAGCATCATCGCCGCTGGACGCGCCGACCTGTGCGCGATCGCGCGGCCGCATCTGGCCGACCCGGCGTGGACCCTGCACGAGACGGCCAAGCTGCAAAGCCGCGATGTCGACTGGCCCAAGCAATACCTGAGCGGGCGCGACCAGATGTACCGCGAGATCGCCAAGCAGCAGCAGCTGGCTGCTGCGATGGCAGCGACGGCCGCGCCGCGCAACAGCGAGGAGGATCAATAGCATGGACCTCGAAGCAAGAGCCCACAGCGAGCACCCCGACGAGCTGCGCCTCTGGCTGCGGCTCTTGACATGCACGCAGCTGATCGAGAAGCAGGTGCGCAACGAGCTGCGCGAGCAGTTTGCGACCACGCTGCCGCGCTTCGACCTCATGTCGCAGCTCGAGCGCTCGCCGGACGGGCTGAAGATGAACGAGCTGTCGCGCCGCATGATGGTCACCGGCGGCAACGTCACCGGCATCACCGACCAGCTGGTGGCCGAGGGGCTGGTTGAGCGCGTCGACGTCGAGGGCGATCGACGCGCCTGGCGCGTGCGCCTCACCACGCGTGGCCGCAAGCTCTTCAACGAGATGGCGCAACAGCACGAGGCCTGGATCGTCGATGCCTTCGCGGGCCTGAGCGCGAAGGAGATCGCGCAGCTCCACAGGCTGCTCGGCAAGGTCAAGCAGCATTCACATCAGCAATTGGCGGAGGCCCTATGAAGCACTACATCGGCGCAGGCAGTCCCATGCGCGCGCAATTCGAGCCGAAGGCCGGCTACGAGGCCGAGCATTTCAGCTGGTCCTTCGCGGACGGCATCGGCACGGTGACCCTGAACCGGCCGGAGCGTAAGAATCCGCTGACTTTCGATTCGTACGCAGAACTGCGCGACCTGTTTCGCGCGCTGAATTTCGCGACCGACGTCAAGGCGATCGTCGTGACGGGCGCGGGCGGCAACTTCTGTTCCGGCGGCGACGTGCACGAGATCATCGGGCCGCTCACGCAGATGCGCATGCCGGAGCTGCTCGAGTTCACGCGCATGACCGGCGACCTGGTGAAGGCGATTCGCCATTGCCCGCAACCCATCGTCGGCGCGATCGACGGCGTCTGCGCCGGCGCCGGCGCGATGATCGCGCTGGCCTGCGACCTGCGCTACGGCACGCCCGCAGCGCGCACCGCATTCCTGTTCACCCGGGTCGGCCTGGCCGGCGCCGACATGGGCGCCTGCGCCCTGCTGCCGCGCGTGATCGGACAGGGCCGCGCCTCGGAGCTGCTCTTCACCGGCCGCGCGATGACGGCGCAGGAAGGCCATGCCTGGGGCTTCTTCAATGCGCTGCACGAGAGCAATGCGCTGCTCGGCGCCGCCACCACGGTGGCGCGCGAGCTCGCCGAAGGCCCGAGCTTCGCGCACGGCATGACCAAGACCATGCTGTCGCAGGAATGGGCGATGACCATCGACCAGGCGATCGAGGCCGAAGCGCAGGCGCAGGCGATCTGCATGCAGACCGAGGACTTCAGGCGCGCCTTCGAAGCCTTTGCGACCAAGCGCAAGCCGGTGTTCGGCGGAGACTGACGCAATGGCTTCCTCGCCCGTACCTCCTTCCACGGCGCACCTGGCGCTGCCCTTCTTCGACGATGCGCACCGGGCGCTGGCGCGCGAGCTGCTGCCCTGGGCCGCCGCCCAGTCGGTGGACGAGCGCGACGACCGCGCCGCGTGCCGCGACTGGGTGAAGCGGCTCGGCCAGGGCGGCTGGCTGCGCTATTGCGTGCCGGCTTCTTCGGGCGGCGCGCTGGAACGCCTCGATTCGCGCGCGCTGGTGCTGCTGCGCGAGACGCTGGCCTTCCATTCGCCGCTGGCCGATTTCGCCTTTGCGATGCAGGGCCTCGGCAGCGGCGCCATCACGCTGGCCGGCAGCGCATCGCAGCAGAGCAACTACCTCGGCGCCGTGGCGGGCGGCGACAAGATCGCGGCCTTTGCGCTCAGCGAACCGGATGCGGGCTCGGACGTCGGTGCGATGGCGATGCAGGCCGTCTCCACCTCGGACGGCTGGCGGCTCACCGGCGAGAAGACCTGGATCAGCAATGGCGGCATCGCCGACTTCTACTGCGTGTTCGCAAAAACCGATCCCAACGCCGGCTCGCGCGGCATCACGGCCTTCGTCGTCGATGCGAACACGGCCGGACTCGACACCTCGGCACACATCGAAGTGATGGCGCCGCATCCGCTGGCCACGCTGCGCTTCGACGGCTGCACGGTGCCGCGTGAGGCCCAGCTCGGCGAGCTGCATGGGGGCTTCAAGCTCGCGATGCGCACGCTCGACATCTTTCGCGCCTCGGTCGCCGGCGCTGCGCTCGGCATGGCGCGGCGCGCGCTTGTCGAAGCGGTCCACCACGCGAGTCACCGGCGCATGTTCGGCCAGATGCTGGCCGATTTCCAGCTCACGCAGGCGAAGCTCGGCGAGATGGCGGCGCTGATCGACAGCGCGGCGCTGCTCACCTACCGCGCCGCCTGGATGCGCGACGACAGCGAAGCCCGCGGCGCGCCCGCCGCCGGCGACCTCACGGCCGCGGCGGCCATGGCCAAGATGTGCGCGACCGAAAACGCAAGCCGCGTGATCGACATGGCGCTGCAGATGCACGGCGGGCTCGGCGTGAAGGTGGGCACCAAGGTGGAGAGCCTCTACCGCGACATCCGCTCGCTGCGCATCTACGAAGGTGCCACGGAGGTGCAGCAACTGATCATCGGCAAGTCCGTGCTGCGGAGCCAGACATGAGTGCACAGGTCGATCGCTTCGTCCACGACCGGCTGCCGCCGGCTGATCAACTGCCGATGTTCCGCTACGACCGGCCCGAGTTGCAGTTGCCGGACCAGCTCAACCTGGTGGAGGTTTTGTTCGACAAGGCCATGTCCCATGGCCTGGCGGAGAAGCCGATGCTGCGCTCGCCGGCCCGCACGCTGAGCTACGCTGAGGCCGCGACGGAGGTCGACCGCATCGCGCAGGTGCTGACGGAAGATCTGGGCCTCGCTCCCGGCAACCGCGTGCTGTTGCGCGGAGGCAATTCGATCGCCATGGCGCTGGCCTGGCTGGCGGTGGTCAAGGCCGGGCTGATCGCGGTCGCCACCATGCCGCTGCTGCGCGCCAAGGAGCTGGGCGACATCATCGAAAAGTCGCGGCCTGTGGTTGCGCTTTGCGACGGCAAATTGCTCGACGAGCTGCGGATTGCGCAAGAGGCGCATCCGGTGCTGCACACGCTCGTCGCCTTCAACCGGCCGGACGCGGCCGACTCGCTGAGCGCGCGCGCAGCGGCAAAGAGTGGCGTGTTCAAGGCTTGCCCGACCGCTGCCGACGACATTGCGCTGCTGGCCTTCACCTCCGGCACCACCGGCAAGCCGAAGGCGCCGGTGACCACGCACCGCGACGTGCTCGCCATGTGCGAGACCTGGCCGCGCCACGTGCTGCAGGCCCGCAGCGACGACATCGTGCTGGGCTCGCCGCCGCTGGCCTTCACCTTCGGCCTGGGCGGCTTGCTGGTCTTCCCGATGTGGGCGGGGGCCTCGGTGTATTTCCACGACGCACCCTACACGCCCGAGACGATGGTCAAGGCCATCCGCGAGGTCGGCGCCACCATCTGCTACACGGCGCCTACTTTCTACAGACAGATGGCGCCCTTCGCCAAGGCTTCCGGCGTGCCGAGCCTGCGCATCAGCGTGAGCGCGGGCGAGGCCCTGCCCGACGCGACCCGTCAGCTGTGGAAAGAAGCGACTGGTATCGAGATGCTGGATGGCATCGGCGGCACCGAGGTGTTCCACATCTACATTTCGGCCGCCGGCGACCAGGTTCGGCGCGGCGCGGTCGGCAAGGTCGTGCCCGGCTTCACCGCCAAGGTGGTGGACGACGAGGGCAACGAGGTGCCGCGCGGCACCGTCGGCAAGCTGGCGCTCATCGGGCCGGTCGGATGCCGCTACCTCGACGATCCGCGGCAGACCGACTACGTGAAGAAAGGCTGGAACTATCCCGGCGACGCCTTCGTGCAGGACGAGGACGGCTATTTCTTCTACCAGTCGCGCGCCGACGACATGATCATCACCGCGGGCTACAACGTCGGCGGGCCGGAGGTCGAAGACGCGCTGCTGAAGCATCCGGCGGTCGCCGAATGCGGCGTGATCGGCAAGCCCGACGCAGAGCGCGGAATGATCGTCAAGGCCTTCTGCGTGCTCAAGCCCGGCCACGCCGGCGACGCGGCGCTGGTCAAGGCACTGCAGGACCACGTCAAGGCCACCATCGCGCCCTTTAAATACCCACGGGAGATCGAGTTCGTCGCGGGGCTGCCTCGCACCGAGACCGGCAAGCTCCAACGATTCAAACTGAGGCAAGTCACACCATGATCAAACTTTTGCAACCGCCCGGCTGGGCACCCCCTAAGGGCTATGCGAACGGCGTTGCCGCGCGCGGCACGATGGTGTTCGTCGGCGGCCAGGTGGGCTGGAATGCGCAGCAGCAGTTCGTTTCGGACGATTTCATCGAGCAGACAGGCCAGGCCCTGCGCAACATCGCCGACATCCTGCGCGAGGCCGGCGCCGGGCCCGAGCACATGGTGCGCATGACCTGGTACGTGACCGATCGCGATGAGTACAACCGGCGCCTGGGCGAGCTCGGGCCGGTCTATCGCGAAACGATGGGCCGGAACTTTCCGGCGATGACTTGCGTGCAGGTCGCAGCGCTCGTGGAGTCGCGCGCCAAGGTGGAGATCGAGGTCACGGCGGTGCTGCCCGACTGAGTCCGGCGGCTTCCGCGCCCGGTCCGCAGCCTCAGAGTACTTCCTCGTGGGGTGCTGTCTTGGCACCCGGATCCGAGAGGATGAGCGCCGCGCGATAGGCAGCGCGCCCCGCGACCTTGGTTTCGGCTGCCAGCTTTTTCCACAGCTGTTCCCGCTCGACCGGCGACAGGGCCGTGGGCTGATCGATCAATGAATGCGCAATGGCCAGCAGCGAAATGGCCGAGGTCAGGCAAAAGCTGAGCGCCGCCGTCGTCGGACGGCTACGGTAATTCGCCTGTTCGCCGCGACGAATCTGGTCTTCCTCGCTCGGACTGAGAGAAAGAAGATCGGTCGTCGGGTGAAATGGAACGGCGGGTTCGTCATTGAAAATATAGTCGACCGCCTGCTCGACAGCACCCATTGCGTTTTCAACCAGACCCCGCGAAATCGAAGGGTCGATCATGAAAGTCCCTTATTTGCGCAATTCACAGACTTCTCGTCCTTCAACTGTTCTCGAATCGGGCAGATGTTACACATGTCACGCGCATGCATCCGTGATCTTTGTCACGCGGCTTAGGCGTTTTAGCCTCGTTTCACGGTGAAAAAGAGCAGCTTGGTACTAGCCGTAAATTGAGGAGGAAAGCCCTTGGGACAGACCCCAGAATCGATGGCGCGCAGTCTTTCTTTAGGCGCCAGAAAGCAAAACGCCCACTCGAAGTGGGCGTTTTGCTAATTCATCAACAACCTTTTGGGCTGCCGGAAATTTGGTTGCGCGAGCAAGATTTGAACTTGCGACCTTTGGGTTATGAGCCCAACGAGCTACCAGGCTGCTCCATCGCGCGGCAAGATGGAATTATAGCTTATTCTTCGCCGGCCTGCTCGTCAGCAGGGGCTTCCGTCACTTCAGGACGATCGACCAGTTCGACCAGCGCCATCGGCGCGTTGTCGCCCACGCGGAAACCCATTTTCAGGATGCGCGTGTAGCCGCCTGGACGTGCCTGGTAGCGGGGACCGAGTTCGCCGAACAGCTTGACCACGCTGTCGCGATCGCGCAGGCGATCGAAGGCCAGGCGCTTGTTGGCGACCGTCGGCTTCTTGGCCAGGGTGATCATCGGCTCGATGACGCGGCGCAGTTCCTTGGCCTTGGGGACCGTGGTCTTGATGACCTCGTGCTCGATGAGCGAGTTCATCATGTTCTGCAGCATCGCGAGGCGGTGCGAGCTGGTGCGGTTGAGTTTGCGGAGTCCGTGTCCGTGACGCATGGTGTTTTCCTTTACTTTTCAAATTCACGCAGCCGTATCAGGTACTGCGTGTTCACCAAACAAAAGTACAAGGCCGCCGAAGGTGGCCTTGTTTCCAGTTAACGTTTATCGAGACCGGCCGGCGGCCAGCTTTCGAGCTTCATGCCCAAGGTCAGGCCGCGCGAGGCGAGCACTTCCTTGATTTCGTTGAGCGACTTGCGCCCCAGGTTCGGGGTCTTAAGCAGCTCGTTCTCGGTGCGCTGGATCAGGTCACCGATGTAGTAGATGTTCTCGGCCTTCAGGCAGTTGGCCGAACGCACCGTGAGTTCGAGCTCGTCAACCGGACGCAGCAGGATCGGATCGAACTGCTGGGCGCTGCGCGGTGCGGGTGCATCGAACGCAGCGAGTTCGCCGCCTTCGAGCTGCGCGAACACGGCCAGCTGCTCGACCAGGATCTTGGCCGAGGCGCGAACCGCGTCTTCGGCGGTGATCGCGCCGTTGGTCTCGATCTCGACCAGGAGCTTGTCAAGGTCGGTACGCTGCTCGACGCGGGCGCTTTCGACCGTGTAGCTCACGCGCTTGACCGGCGAGAACGAGGCGTCGAGCACGATACGGCCGATCGACTTGGTCGGCTCGTCCGCATAGCGGCGCATCGTGCCGGGCACATAGCCGCGACCCTTCTCGACCTTGATCTGCATGTCGAGCTTGCCGCCTTGCGACAGGTGGGCGATCACGTGGTCGGGGTTGATGATCTCGACGTCGTGCGGCGTCTGGATATCCGACGCGGTCACCGCGCCTTCGCCGTCCTTGCGCAGGCTCAGCGTGACTTCGTCGCGGTTGTGGAGCTTGAACACCACGCCCTTGAGGTTCAGTAGGATGTTGACGACGTCTTCCTGCACGCCGTCGATCGACGAGTACTCATGCAGCACGCCGGCGATCGTCACTTCGGTGGCGGAGTAACCGACCATCGACGACAGCAGCACGCGGCGCAGCGCGTTGCCGAGCGTGTGGCCATAGCCGCGCTCGAAGGGTTCGAGCGTGACCTTGGCCTTGTTGGCGGCCAGTTGCTCGACCTGGATGGTCTTGGGTTTCAGCAGGGTGGTTTGCATGCAGAACTTCCTCTCAATACCCCCGGCTCGTTACACCGGTAAGGCTGGTGAAGTGCCCTGCCGCGGTGCCCGCGGCAGGGAACAAAAAATCAAAGCCCGGGCCGCCAGTTGGCGGCACGTTTTCGCCTTTTACCGCGAATACAGTTCGACGATCAGCGATTCGTTGATGTCGGCCGCGAATTCGTCGCGATCGGGCACCTTCTTGAAGGTGCCTTCGCCCTTGTCGGCATTCACTTCGACCCAGGCCGGGATGCCGACCTGCTGGGCGAGTTGCAGCGCTTCGGCGATGCGGGTCTGCTTCTTCGACTTGTCGCGCACGGCAATCACGTCGCCGGTCTTGACCAGGTACGACGGGATGTTGACCGACTGGCCGTTCACCGTGATCGCCTTGTGCGAAACCAGCTGGCGCGCTTCGGCGCGCGTGGAGCCGAAGCCCATGCGGTAGACCACGTTGTCCAGGCGCGATTCGAGGATGAACAGCAGGTTGGCGCCGGTGTTGCCACGGCGGCGATCGGCTTCCTCGAAGTAGCGGCGGAACTGCTTCTCGAGCACGCCGTACATGCGCTTGACCTTCTGCTTCTCGCGCAGCTGCAGGCCGAAATCGGAGGTGCGCTGGCCCGAGGTGCGGCCATGCTGGCCGGGCTTGGAGTCGAACTTGGCCTTGTCCTGGATCGAACGGCGGGCGCTCTTCAGGAACAGGTCGGTGCCTTCGCGGCGGGAAAGTTTGGCCTTGGGGCCGAGGTAGCGTGCCACTTGATCTTCCTTTGTGTCATCTGCCGCAGAGGCTGTCTGCGGGAGCCATCAGCGGCGTGCCGATGGCGGTGGGCTTGTTGAAAAACAAAACGCGCAGCCGGCTCGAAAGCTGACTGCGCCGGGCGCCAACGCCTTAAATGCGACGGCGCTTTTGCGGGCGGCAGCCGTTGTGCGGAACCGGCGTCACATCGGCGATCGAGTTGATGCGGATGCCGAGCGCGGCGAGTGCGCGCACCGACGATTCGCGTCCCGGGCCCGGGCCCTTGATCTCGACGTCGAGGTTCTTGATGCCTTGTTCCACCGCAGCGCGGCCGGCGACTTCCGAAGCGACCTGCGCAGCGAACGGCGTCGACTTGCGCGAGCCCTTGAAGCCCTGGCCACCCGACGACGCCCACGACAGAGCGTTGCCCTGGCGATCGGTGATCGTGATGATCGTGTTGTTGAACGAGGCGTGCACGTGCGCGACGCCGTCCGCCACGTTCTTGCGGACCTTCTTGCGAACGCGTTGCGCTGCGTTGTTGGCAGGAGCTTTAGCCATGCTGATCTATCCTTATTTCTTCAGGGACTGCGCGGCCTTGCGCGGACCCTTGCGGGTGCGGGCGTTTGTGCGCGTGCGCTGGCCGCGCATCGGCAGGCCGCGACGGTGACGGAAGCCGCGGTAGCAGCCGATGTCCATCAAGCGCTTGATGTTCATCGTCGTTTCGCGACGCAGGTCACCTTCGATGGTGAAGAGCGCGATCTGGTCGCGGATCTTCTCGAGATCGGCGTCGGTCAGATCCTTGATCTTCTTCGAATACTCGATGCCGCTCGCTTCGCAGATCTTGCGGGCGCGGGTGCGACCGATGCCGAAGATGGCGGTCAGGCCGATTTCAGCGTGCTTGTGCGGCGGAATGTTGATGCCAGCAATACGTGCCATGTGCGTCCTCTAATACTCTTTCAATCAACCCTGGCGCTGCTTGTGGCGCGGGTCGGTACAGATCACGCGCACCACACCCTTGCGGCGGATGATCTTGCAATTACGGCAAATGGTTTTGACCGAAGCCGAAACTCTCATTTCATTCTCCTAAAACTCTGTCCAACCCGGCGACTCATTTCGCCCGAAACACAATGCGCGCCCGGCTCAAGTCATAGGGCGTCAACTCGACGGTGACCTTGTCACCTGGAAGGATGCGGATGTAGTGCATCCGCATCTTTCCGGAAATATGTCCAAAGACGACGTGTCCATTTTCCAGCTTCACCCGGAAGGTTGCGTTCGGCAGGTTCTCTTGAACCTCACCCTGCATCTGGATGACATCGTCCTTCGACATCTCAATCGCCTAGGAAGTCTTGAAATTGGCTTTCTTTAACAGCGATTCGTACTGCTGCGACATCATGTAGTTCTGCACTTGGGCCATGAAGTCCATCGTAACAACCACGATGATCAGCAGAGAGGTGCCGCCAAAATAGAACGGCACGTTGTATTTCAGGATCAGGAACTCGGGCAGCAGGCAGACGAAGGTGATGTACACCGCACCGGCCAGCGTCAGACGAACCAGGATCTTGTCGATATAGCGCGCGGTCTGGTCACCCGGACGAATGCCCGGAATGAACGCACCGCTCTTCTTCAGGTTGTCGGCCGTCTCGCGGCTGTTGAACACGAGAGCCGTGTAGAAGAAGCAGAAGAACACGATCGCGGTGGCATAGAGCAGCACGTAGATCGGCTGTCCCGGCGTCAGCGCGCTCGCGATGTCCTTGATCCAGCGCATGCTCTCGCCGGTGCTGAACCAGCCCACCACCGTGGTCGGCAGCAGGATGATCGACGACGCGAAGATCGGCGGGATCACGCCGGCCATGTTCAGCTTCAGCGGCAGGTGCGAGGACTGGCCGCCATAGACCTTGTTGCCGACCTGACGCCGCGCGTAGTTCACCAAGATCTTGCGCTGGCCGCGTTCGACGAACACGACGAAGTAGGTCACCAGGATGACCACCGCGACGATGAACAGCGCGACGATCACGTTCATGGCACCGGTGCGCACCAATTCGAGCAATCCGCCAATCGCGCTCGGCAAGCCGGCCGCGATGCCCGCGAAGATCAGGATCGAGATCCCGTTGCCCAGACCGCGCTCGGTGATCTGCTCACCGAGCCACATCAGGAACATCGAGCCGGCCGTGAGGCTGACCATCGCCGTGATGCGGAAGCCGAAGCCGGGCGAAATCACCAGGCCTGCCGACGATTCCAGCGCGACAGCGATGCTGAAGGACTGGAACAGCGCCAGGCCCAGCGTGCCGTAGCGTGTGTATTGGGTGATCTTGCGCCGGCCGGCTTCGCCTTCCTTCTTCAACTGCTCGAAGGTCGGCACCACGTAGGTCATCAACTGCATGATGATCGACGCGGAGATGTACGGCATGATGCCCAAGGCGAACACGGTGAAGCGCGACAGCGCCCCGCCGGAGAACATGTTGAACAGGCTCAGGATGCCGCCCTGCTGGCCCTGGAACAGCTGCGCGAGTTGGTCCGGGTTGATGCCCGGCACCGGAATGTGAGCTCCGATGCGATAGACCACGAGCGCGAGCAGCAAAAAGACGAGTCGGCGACGCAGGTCGCCGAACTTGCCTGTTTTTGCGAGCGTTGCCGCGTTGGTTGCCACGAAGACTTCTTTCAGTCCGATCAGGCCACGCTGCCGCCGGCTGCTTCGATCGCAGCCTTGGCGCCGGCGCTCGCACCGATGCCCGTCAGCTTGACGGCCTTGGTGAGTTCGCCGGTCTTCACGACCTTCACGACCTTGGCGATCTGACCGACCAGGCCGGCTTGCTTGAGCGCCAGCACGTCGACTTCGGCCAGGCCGAGCTTCTCGAGGGAGGTCAGCGTCACTTCGGCGTTGTACTTGAGCAGCTGCGACTTGAAGCCGCGCTTGGGCAGGCGGCGCTGCAGCGGCATCTGGCCGCCTTCGAAGCCGACCTTGTGGAAACCGCCCGCACGCGACTTCTGACCCTTGTGACCGCGACCCGCGGTCTTGCCCAGGCCGGAGCCGA
This sequence comes from Variovorax paradoxus, assembly GCF_018614955.1. Taxonomy (GTDB): domain Bacteria; phylum Pseudomonadota; class Gammaproteobacteria; order Burkholderiales; family Burkholderiaceae_C; genus Variovorax; species Variovorax paradoxus_J. Next base: position 108,059 of record NZ_JAGGNV010000019.1, on the reverse strand, counting down.
TACCGCGGCCGACACGGCGCTTGGCGTGCTTGGAGCCGTCAGCCGGCTTGATGCCATTGAGTTCCATATACGTCTCTCTAAGCGACTCTGTTTAGAGCACTTTGACCAGATAACTGATCTTGTTGATCATGCCGCGCACCGCGGGCGTATCCTGCAGCTCGCTCACGCTGTTGAGCTTGCGCAGGCCGAGGCCACGCACGGTGGCGCGATGCGATTCCTTGGTGCCGATCGGGCTCTTGACCAATTGCACCTTGAGGGTTTGTTGTTGCGTCGTCATGTCGATGCTCCCGTTCAGGCGAAGAGTTGTTCGACGGTCAGGCCGCGCTTGGCAGCGACTTCGGACGCCGTCGTCGAATTCTTCAGGCCGTCCAGCGTGGCGCGGACCATGTTGTAGGGGTTCGAGGAACCATGGCTCTTGGCCACGATGTCGGTGATGCCCATCACTTCGAACACGGCGCGCATCGGGCCGCCGGCGATGATGCCGGTACCCTTCGGGGCCGGGATCATGACCACCGAGGCAGCGCCCCAATGGCCCGTCACGCGGTGATGCAGCGTGCCGTTCTTGATCGAGATCTTCGCGAGGTTGCGGCGCGCTTCTTCCATCGCCTTCTGCACGGCGGCCGGCACTTCCTTCGACTTGCCCTTGCCCATGCCGACGCGGCCGTCGCCGTCACCCACCACGGTGAGTGCTGCGAAACCGAGGATACGACCGCCCTTCACCACCTTGGTGACGCGGTTGATCGCGATCATCTTCTCGCGCAGACCGTCTTCGGGGCCTTCGCTCTGCGTTCTTGCCTGAATCTTTGCCATTTTGAATCTCGTGTCCGGTTAGAACTGCAGGCCGGCTTCGCGGGCCGCATCGGCCAGCGCCTTGACGCGGCCGTGGTAGGCGAAACCTGCGCGATCGAAAGCGACCTTCTCGATGCCGGCGGCCTTCGCCCTTTCAGCGATGCGCTTGCCGACCACGGTGGCCGCAGCGGCGTTGCCGCCCTTGCCGGAACCACCCAGCGAGGTGCGCACTTCGGCTTCGGCCGTCGATGCGGTGGCGATCACCTTGGTGCCGTCGTCGGAGATGACGGTGGCGTAGATGTGCAGATTGGTGCGGTTCACCGTCAGGCGCGCCACGCCTTGCGTCGCAATGCGGATGCGGGTCTGGCGCGAACGGCGAAGACGCTGTGCTTTTTTGGTCAACATCATTTTGCTGCCCCTTACTTCTTCTTGGTCTCTTTGATCACGATCTTCTCGTCCGCATAGCGGATGCCCTTGCCCTTGTAGGGCTCGGGCGGACGAATCGCGCGGATCTCAGCGGCCACTTGGCCGACGCGTTGGCGGTCGGCTCCCTTGATCACAATTTCGGTCGGCGTCGCCGTCGCCACCGTGATGCCTTGCGGCATGTCGATGTTGACCGGGTGCGAGTAACCGACCTGAAGGTTCAGCTTGGCGCCTTGCGCCTGGGCCTTGTAGCCCACGCCGAGCAGGCTCAGCTTCTTCTCGAAGCCCTTGGTCACACCGACCACCATGTTGTTCACCAGTTGGCGAACCGTGCCGCTCATCGCGTTGGCTTCACGCGATTCGTTGGCGGGTTCGAAGCTCAGCTTGCCGTCCTTGTTGACGACGTTGACCAGCGCGTTCAACGCCAGGTTGAGCGTGCCGCCCGTGCCCTTGACGCTGATCTGGTCTTCCTTGATCGACACATCCACGCCTTGGGGGATGGCGACCGGCATTTTTCCTACTCGGGACATTTCAGTTTCTCCTCGATGTCTCGTTTAGGCGACGTAGCACAGCACTTCGCCACCGACACCGGTAGCGCGCGCCTTGCGGTCGGTCATCACGCCCTTGGGGGTCGTGACGATGGCGACGCCGAGGCCGTTCTGGACTTGCGGAATGGCGGCACTGGCCTTGTAGACGCGCAGGCCGGGACGGCTCACGCGCTCGATGCGCTCGATGACCGGGCGGCCAGCGTAGTACTTCAGTGCGATTTCGAGTTCGGTCTTGCCGGCTTCGGTCTTGACCTGGAAGCCGTCGATGTAGCCCTCGTCCTTCAGCACCTGTGCGATCGCGATCTTCACCTTGGAAGACGGGACCGACACGGTGGGCTTCGCCACCATCTGCGCGTTACGGATACGCGTCAGCAGGTCGGCAATGGGATCACTCATGCTCATGTTGTTTGCTCCTGCCTGGCTTACCAGCTGGCCTTGGTGACACCGGGGATGTCGCCAGCGAAAGCCAGTTCACGGATCTTGGCGCGGGCCAGACCGAATTGGCGGAAGGTGCCGCGCGGGCGGCCGGTGATTTCGCAGCGGTTGCGCTGGCGCGTCGGATTGGCGTTGCGCGGGAGCTTCTGCAGGCCCAGGCGGGCAGCCGCACGCTCTTCGTCGCTCTTCTTCGCGTCGTTGGCGATCGCCTTCAGTTCCGCGTGCTTGGCGGCGTACTTTGCGACCAGTTTGTCGCGCTTCAGTTCGCGCTCGATCAAAGCTACTTTAGCCACAAATCACCTCAGTTCTTGAACGGGAAACGGAAGCCCGCGAGAAGCGCCTTGGCTTCTTCGTCGGTCTTGGCCGTCGTCGTGATGCTGATATTGAGACCGCGCAGGGCATCGACCTTGTCGTATTCGATCTCGGGAAAAATGATCTGCTCTTTCACGCCGATGTTGTAGTTGCCGCGGCCGTCGAAAGCGCGGCCGGAGATGCCGCGGAAGTCGCGCACGCGCGGCAGCGCCACGGTCACGAAACGGTCCAGGAACTCATACATCTGCACGCCGCGCAGCGTGACCATGCAGCCGATCGGCTGGTTCTCGCGAATCTTGAAGCCGGCGATCGCCTTCTTCGACTTGGTCACGACCGGCTTCTGGCCGGCGATCTTGGTCAGGTCGGCGACGGCGTTGTCGAGAACCTTCTTGTCGGCGACCGCTTCGCCCACACCCATGTTGAGCGTGATCTTGGTCAGGCGCGGAACCTGCATCGGCGACTTGTAGCCGAACTTCTCGGTCAGGTCTTTCGCGACTTTTTCGCGGTAGTGTTGTTGGAGACGTGCCATTTGAATGCCCCTTAGGCGGTCTTGATTTCGTCGCCGCTGGACTTGAAGACGCGCACGCGCTTGCCGTCCGTGACCTTGATGCCCACGCGATCGGCCTTGCCGGTCGCGGCATTGAAGATCGCCACGTTGGATTGGTGAATCGGCATGGCCTTCTCGACGATGCCACCGGTCGTGCCCTTGAGCGGGTTCGGCTTGGTGTGCTTCTTGACCAGGTTGATGCCGTCGACGATCAGGTGCGAGTCGTCCTTGCGCAGCGACACAGTGCCGCGCTTGCCCTTGTCGCGCCCGGCCAACACGATGACCTGGTCGCCTTTGCGAATCTTGTTCATGGCGTTGTGTCCTTACAGAACTTCGGGGGCCAGCGACACGATCTTCATGAACTTCTCGGTGCGCAGTTCGCGCGTGACCGGTCCGAAGATGCGGGTGCCGATGGGCTCCAGCTTGGCGTTGAGCAGAACGGCAGCATTGCCGTCGAACTTGACGAGCGAACCGTCGCTGCGACGGATGCCCTTGGCGGTGCGAACCACCACTGCGCTGTAGATCTCGCCCTTCTTGACGCGACCACGCGGAGCGGCTTCCTTGATGCTGACCTTGATGACGTCGCCCACGCTGGCATAACGCCGCTTGGAGCCGCCGAGCACCTTGATACACAGGACGGATTTCGCGCCCGTATTGTCGGCCACATCGAGCCGGGATTCAGTTTGGATCATTTCGTGATATTCCCAACTTGTACCGAGGACCGCCTTGCGGCGACTCTCAGGTCAGTCTTGGGCCCGTCGTCCGCGCACCAAAACCATTTCGGTGCGCCTCCGTTGGGCAGAAGCTTTTCGCCTTTTGCAAAGCGAAGCCCGCGATTGTTGCACGGCAGATGAGGGCTGTCAACTGCAGGCACCCAGCGCGGCGCGGCGCCTTGTCGCAGGCAATGCAAGGTGAGCGCCCGCTTTCCGAAAACGCCCCGTCTTTACGCCGCCACACAGGCCTTCAATCGATGCTGCCTGCGGGGTATCGGCAAGCGGCGACAATTTCGATCCGCTGCAAACCCAGCGCGTCGCCACATTGAAGTCACGGAATCAGCCATGAACATCGCAGTCACTTTCCTGCCCCGCCGGGAGCCGACCCCCTTGCCGCCGATCGGCTTCATCGGCGGCGGCAACATGGCCAGCGCCATCATCGGCGGGCTCATCAAGCGGGACGTCCCGGCAGAGACGTTCGAAGTCGTCGAACCTGTTGCTGAAACCCGGGCACGGCTCCTGCGCGACTTCGGCATCACCGCCCAGCCCGAGGCCGGTGCCGCGCTCGCGCGCTGCGCTGTCGTGGTGTGGGCTGTCAAGCCGCAGAGCTTTGCGCAGGCCGCGCGACCGGTCCGCGCCCTGGCGAGCGAGGCGCTGCATCTCAGCGTCGCGGCGGGCATCCCCTCCGACAGCATCGCGCGCTGGCTGGCCACCGAGCGCGTGGTGCGCGCCATGCCCAATACGCCGGCCCTGGTCGGCCAGGGCATGACCGGCCTGTTCGCGCGGCCGGCGGTCGACGCCGCGGGGCGCAAGCTGGTCGAGCAGGTGCTGGACGCCACCGGCGACCTGCTGTGGGTCGATGCCGAAAGCGCCCTCGATGCCGTGACCGCGGTCTCGGGCTCGGGCCCCGCCTATGTGTTCTATTTCATCGAGGCCATGACCGAGGCCGGCGTCGAACTGGGCCTCTCGCCCGAGCAGGCGCATCGTCTGGCCGTGGGCACCTTCAGCGGCGCATCGGCCCTGGCCGGCAATGCGAGCGAGCCGCCCGCGGTGCTGCGCGAGCGCGTCACCTCCAAGGGCGGCACGACCCATGCGGCGATCACCTCGCTCGAGGGCGACGACATCAAGGCGAAGTTCAAGGCCGCGATCCGCGCCGCACACCAGCGCGCCGGCGAACTCGCCAAGGAATTCGGCCGCGACTGAGGCCGCGCGGCTTCAGCGCAGCGCGTAGCCGGCCACGACGCCGGCGAACACGGTGAAGCCCAGCCAGTGGTTGAGCCGGAAGGCCTTGAAGCAGCCATCGCGCGTGCGATCGCGAATCAGCCGCCAGTGCCACAGCGCCTGCGCCGCCGCGACGCCGATGGCGGCGAAGAAGGCAGGACTCAGGGCCTCGCTCGCGCCGGCCGCGGCCCATACCGCCAGAAAGATCGCATAGCTCGCCATCACGGCTGCCACATCGAAGCGGCCGAAGGTGATGGCGGAGGTCTTCATGCCGATCCTGAGATCGTCGTCGCGGTCGACCATCGCGTACTCGGTGTCGTAGGCCAGCACCCAGAACAGGTTGCCCGCGAGCAGCCCCCATGCGAAGGCCGGCACCGTGGACTGCACGGCCGCGAATGCCATCGGGATGCCGAAACTGAATGCGATGCCCAGCACCGCCTGCGGAATCGACACGAAGCGCTTGGCATACGGATAGATCAGGGTCACCGCCAAGGCCGCGAACGACCACAGCACGGTGACGCGGTTGGTCGTGAGCACCAGCGCAAAGGCCGCCAGCGCGAGCACGGCCCCCACGGCGAGCGCCTCCTTGACCGAGATGGCGCCGCTGGTGACCGGCCGCTGGGCGGTTCGCTTGACGTGGCGGTCGAAATCTCGATCTGCCACGTCGTTGACGCAGCAGCCGGCGCTGCGCATGAGGATGGTGCCCAGCACGAACACGATGAGCAGGTGCCAGCCCGGCCAGCCTCCCGCCGCAAACCACAGGGCGCCGAGCGATGGCCAGAGCAGCAGCAGCCAACCGGCGGGACGGTTCCACCGGATCAGGTCCAGATAGAGCGAAAGACGGCCGCGCGGCGCGGCGGCAGTGGATGCGGACATGGGCCGATTTTGCGTCACGCCAAATAGACGCTCTCGTTTGCCGCACTAGAATCCGGCGGTTCGCGCGACGCGATCACCCTTTGCATCGAGTCCGGCCACCGCGCCAGGACTTCAGCGCAAAAGGCACCCAACCCAGACATTTCCAGGCAGGGCACATCCGGTTCAGCCATCGCTTCGATGGCGAGCCGCGTGGCGCTTCGCGATTCGCTTTTGCCCTGAAGGAAATCCATGTCTCCACGCTCACGCGCGCTGCGTCCACGCCTGCGCCATCTGCCCCTGACCGCTGCCGCGCTCGCCTTGCTGCATTGCGCGGCGCAGGCCCAGAACAACACGCTGAAGGAGATCACGGTCAGCACGGAGCAGGACGCCGGCTACGCGCCGGCCACCGGCAGCACCGCCACCAAGGGCAGCGCACCGCTGCGCGACATCCCGCAAGCCGTCAACGTGCTGCCGGCGCAATTGCTGCGCGACCAGGGCGCGACCTCGATGCAGGACGCGCTGCGCAACGCACCCGGCATCGCCTTCAATCATGGCGACGGGCAACGCGACCAGGTGGTGATCCGCGGATTCAGCGCCATCGCCGACTGGTTCGTGGACGGCGTGCGCGACGACGCGCTCTACTTCCGCGATCTGTCGGACACCGAGCGCATCGAGGTGCTCAAGGGGCCGGCCGCGGTGCTGTACGGCCGGGGCTCGTCGGGCGGCCTGATCAACCGCGTCACGAAGAAGCCGGTGTTCGGAGAATCCTTCGGCGAGGTCTCGCTCGGCTTAGGCAGCCACGACTTCAAGCGCGCGACCGCGGACCTCAACGCGCCCATCGGCGAAGCCATGGCCTTCCGCCTCAACGTGGCGCGCGAGAAGTCGGGCAGCTACCGCGACCAGCAGTTCATCGACCGCTACAGCATCGCGCCCTCGCTGGCGATGAGGTTCAGCCCGCAAACCGATCTGCTGCTGCAGTACACCAACGCCTACGACCAGCGGCTGACGGACTTCGGCGTTCCGGCACTCAACGGCCGCCCGGTGAATGTGCCGATCGGCACCTACTACGGCTCCGCCTTCGCGAAGCGCGACGACACGACCACCACCAAGGTCCAGTCCTTCACCGCGACGCTGAACCATCGCTTCAGCGACGCACTGAGCCTGCGCAACACCGCGCGCTATTCCAGCTACCACCTGGACCGCTACAACACCCTGCCCAGCGGCACCACCGACCCGGTGCGCCTGACCGTGGGCCGCACCCGCGGCTTCGTGGACCGAGACGAGAGCGGCTGGTTCAACCAGACCGACTTGACGTGGCGCAACGAGCTCGGCGGCTTCAGGCAGGAATGGCTGGTCGGGGCGGAGTTCGGCGTGCAGGACAAGCGCGCCTACACAGTGTCTTCGGCCACCGGCTTCGAGCGCGTGAGCATCCTGAACCCCGTCGCCGTGCCGCCGCCCATCCCTGCCGCCAGCTACCTGGCGACGAGCGCGATTCCCAGCAACTCCACCTTCAAGACCGCGGCGCTCTACGCGCAGGACCAGATCACGCTGGCACCGCAATGGAAGGCGCTGGTCGGCGGGCGCTACGACGTGTTCGACCAGGAGACTTCGTTCGAGCGCACGCTCGCCCCGCTCGCGCGCACCGACCGCAAGTTCAGCCCGCGCGCGGGCCTGGTCTGGCAGCCCAGCGACACGCAGTCCTACTACCTCTCGTACAGCCGGTCGTTCCAGCCCTCGGCGGAGACCTTCGCGCTCTCTGCGAGCAACACCGCCAACGACCCCGAGATCACGGTGAACAAGGAGATCGGCGCCAAGCTCGACTTCCTGGACGGCGCGCTCAACTTCACGGCCGCAGTCTTCAACCTCGAGCGCTCCGGCATCAAGAACAGCGATCCGGCCAACCCCGCGCGGCAGATCAACGTCGGCACGCAGCGCACCGACGGGCTGGAACTCACATTGGCCGGCAAGCTGCCGGGGCGCTGGGACGTGAGCGCGGGCTATGCCTATCTGGACGGGCGGATGGTCAAGTCGCTCGCCACCATCAGCTCGCAGCAACTGCCTGTCGGCGCACCGCTGCCGATCCAGGGCAAGGTGGCGCCGCTCACGCCGCGGCACTCGGCCTTCCTGTGGCTCATGAAAGACCTGGGCCACGGCTTCAGCGCCGGCGGTGGGCTGAACTACATGGCCGCGCGATTTGCCTCGCTCAGCAACCTGGTGACGCTGCCGGCCTATGTGACGGCCGACCTGGCTGGCAGCTACAAGACGGAGCGCTACGAACTGGCGCTGAACCTGAAGAACATCACCAACAAGAAGCACTACATCTCGGCCCACGGCACCGTGGACAACCTGATTCTCCCCGGCCCGCCGCGCGAGCTCCAGGTGACCCTGCGCGCCAAGTTCTGAGCGGCGCGGGCTCAGTCCTCGAGCAGCGAACGCAGCATCCAGGCCGTCTGGTCATGCACCGTGCAACGCGCGGTGAGCATGTCGGCGGTCGGGTCGTCGCCGGCTTCTTCGGCCACCGGGATGAACTCGCGCGCGATGCGCGAAACGGTCTCGTGGCCCTTGACCAGGATGCGCACCATTTCCATCGCCTTCGGCGGGTCCTTCGGCACATCGGGCACGGTCGCGATCTTGCTGAACTCGGCATACGAGCCCGGCGCGTAGTGGCCCAGGGCGCGGATGCGCTCGGCGATGACGTCGGTCGAACCCCACAGCTCCGTGTACTGCGCCATGAACATCGCATGCAGCGAATTGAAGTGCGGTCCGGTCACGTTCCAGTGGAAGTTGTGCGTGGTGAGGTAGAGCGTGTAGGTGTCCGCCAGCACGCGGCTCAGGCCTTCGGCGATGGCGGCGCGGTCCTGGCGCTCGATGCCGATGTTGATGATCGGCGCATTGCGACTGCCTGACTCCAGGGCCACCACGGCGCCGCCCTTCTTGGGCACTTTGCCGGCGGAGACCGGGGACTTGGATTTCTTCACGACTTTGGCCATGGCGCGAGTTCTTTCTTCAAGGTTGATTGGGGGGTCAGAAAATCTAGAAGCCGCGGGTGGGCTTCGCAACAGCCGCACTCTATCGCAGCGATTGCCCGCGGCCGCGGCCGAAGGCGTAGGCCGATGGCGCAAGTTCTACGAGAGACGTTTGACGCCCGGTAGCTCGCAGGCGTAGATCGCGTTGCGCAACGCCGCAATGGCCTCGTAGCGCGTGAAGCTGCGGCGCCAGGCCAGCACCACGCGGCGCGTCGGCTCGCCGCCCTGCACATCGCGCACGGGCAGGTAGCGCACGATCTGCTCGGGCTCCTTGCTGCGGCCCTTGGTCCTGGGCTTGAGCGCGCCGTTGGGCACCGACAGGCGCGGCACCAGCGTCACGCCCATCCCGGCCGCCACCATGTGCTTGATGGTCTCGAGCGACGAGCCCTCGAAGCTCTTGCGGATGCCCTCCGCATTGCTCGAGAAGCGCGCAAACTCGGGGCAGACTTCGAGCACGTGATCGCGAAAACAGTGGCCGGTGCCGAGCAGCAGCATGGTCTCCTTCTTGAGCTCGTCGGAGCTCACGGATTCGCGCTCCGCCAGCGGATGATGGACGGGCACGGCCGCCATGAAGGGCTCGTCGTAGAGTGCCGCCATCGCCAGGCCGGTGTCGGGGAAGGGCTCGGCCATGATCGCGCAATCGATCTCGCCGGCGCGCAGCATCTCGAGCAGCTTGACGGTGAAGTTCTCCTGCAGCACCAGCGGCATCTGCGGCGTGCGCGCGATGTTCTGGCGCACCAGGTCGGGCAGCAGGTAAGGGCCGATGGTGTAGATCACGCCCAGGTTGAGCGGCCCCGACAGCGGATCCTTGCCGCGCTTGGCGATCTCCTTGATGCTCGCCGCCTGGTCGAGCACGCTCTGGGCCTGCTGCACGATCTGCTCGCCCAGCGGCGTGACCGTGACCTCGCCCGCGCTGCGCTCGAAGAGCTTGACCTCGAGTTCGTCTTCCAGCTTCTTGATCGCGACCGACAAGGTGGGCTGCGACACGTAGCAGGCCTCGGCCGCCTTGCCGAAATGCCGCTCACGTGCGACTGCAACGATGTATTTGAGTTCGGTGAGGGTCATAGCTTGCGTCAATTATGCGCAGACGCTGCGACCTCTGCCGAGCTTCAGGCTTTGAGGTATTCGGCCTTGCTGCCAAGCCAACGATCGACATGTCTGGCGGCGAGTTCCGGATGGCGGTCGAGCATGCGCGGCGCGAGCGCCCGTGCCCAGTCGAGCAGCAGCACATCGGTGCTCAGGTCGGCAAAGCGCAGGAGCGGCGCACCCGACTGCCGCGCGCCGAGGAATTCGCCGGGCCCACGGATCTCGAGGTCGCGCCGCGCGATCTCGAAGCCGTCGCTGGTTTCGGCCATCGCCTTGAGCCGCGCCCGCGCCGCCTCGCCGACCCGGCCGCCTTCGTTCGGCGCATAGAGCAGCACGCAGGCCGAAGCGGCCGCGCCGCGCCCGACACGACCGCGCAGCTGGTGCAATTGCGACAGCCCGAAGCGCTCGGCATGCTCGATCACCATCAGCGAGGCATTGGGCACGTCGACCCCGACCTCGATCACCGTGGTGCTGACCAGCACCTGCAGGCGATTGGCCGTGAAGCTCTCCATCACCGCCTGCTTCTCGGCTGTCGGCATGCGCGAATGAAGCAAGCCCACGCCGACCTGGTCGCCGAGCGCGGCGGCCAGCTCGTCGCGCGTCTCGGTCGCGTTGCGCAGGTCGACCGCCTCGCTCTCCTCGATCAGCGGACAGACCCAGTAGACCTGCCGCCCCTGCACGAGCTGGGCGCGGATGCGGTCGACGACCTCGTCGCGACGATGGTCGGCCACCAGCTTGGTGACGATCGGCGTGCGGCCCGGCGGCAGCTCGTCGAGCGTGGAAACGTCGAGATCGGCGTAGTAGCTCATCGCCAGCGTGCGCGGGATCGGGGTGGCGCTCATCATCAGCAAGTGCGGTTCGAGCTCGCCGACGGCCTTGCCGCGCAGGGCCAGGCGCTGGGCGACGCCGAAGCGGTGCTGCTCGTCGATGATCGCCAGCGCGAGCTTCTTGAAGCGCACCTTCTCCGAGATCACGGCATGCGTGCCGATCACGAGCGCGGCCTCGCCGTTCTCGACCGCGGCCGACATCGCGTCGCGCTCTTTCTTCTTCTGGCTGCCGGTGAGCCAGGCGACACGCAGGCCGCGCTCGGCCAGCAAAGGATCGAGCCATCCGACCAGCTTGCCGAAGTGCTGAGCCGCAAGAATCTCGGTAGGGGCCATCAGCGCGCACTGGTAACCGGCATCGATGCAGCGGGCGGCAGCCAGTGCCGCCACCACGGTCTTGCCCGAACCCACGTCGCCCTGCAGCAGGCGATGCATCGGGACTTCGCGCGCGAGGTCCCGCGTGATCTCTTCGCCGACGCGCTGTTGCGCACCGGTCAGCGCAAAGGGCAACACGGCCAGCAGCTCCTTGTGCAGCGAGTCTCCGGAAGCCGCTACCGAAAGCACGGGCGCGCGCTGCGCCGCCCGGGCCCGGCGCGCCTGCAGCTGGGAGAGCTGCTGCGCCAGCAGCTCGTCGGCCTTCAGCCGCTGCCAGGCCGGATGGCTGTGGTCCTCCAGCGTGGCCATCGCCACGTCGGGCGTCGGGTAGTGCAGAAAGCTCAGCGCGCGGCGCAGCTCCCAGGCACCCGCGGGCGCGAGGCCGGCCGGAACGGTCTCGTCGAGCACGGCCCGCGCCAGCCCCGCACGCACCTCGCGCCGCAGCACCGGCTGGGCCAGCCCCGCGATCGTCGAGTACACCGGCGTCAGCGCCTGCGGCAGCTCGGTGCCTGCGGTCTTGACCGTCGGATGCATCATCTGCTGCCCGAGGAAACCGCCGCGCACCTCGCCGCGCACGCGCACCCGCGCGCCGACTGCGAGCTGCTTCTGCTGAGAGGGATAGAAGTTGAAGAAGCGCAGCTGGCAGGTGTCGCTGCCGTCGTCCACCGTCACGATCAGCTGGCGGCGCGGGCGGAAGACGACTTCGCTGTCCCTCACCACCGCCTCGATCTGCGCCGTGTCGCCGTCGCGCGTGTCGGCCAGCCGCACGATGCGCGTCTCGTCCTCGTAGCGCATCGGCAGGTAGAGCGCGAAATCGATGTCGCGCAGGAGCCCGAGCTTGCGCAGCGCGCGTTGCATCGGGCTCAGGCCCGCGCCGGGCGCCGGCGCCGGCGCTGCTGCGGGCTTTTCCGGTGGAGACGACTTGGCGGCGGCGGGCATGGGACAATTCTGCCCGGCTCTTCGCCACCTCTTCCTTCCGCCTCCTTGGCACGGGCCCGTCCGGCCCTCAAGCACCATGCGCGCCTTCACGCTTTCCGATTTCGATTTCGACCTGCCGCCCGAACTGGTGGCTCAGCACCCCGCCGCCGAACGCAGCGCCTCGCGATTGCTCGACGGCACGATCGATCCACCCATCGACCGCATCTTCAAGGACCTGCCCTCGCAGCTGCGCGCCGGTGACCTGCTGGTCTTCAACGACACGCGCGTCGTCAAGGCGCGCCTCTTCGGCGAAAAGCCCACCGGCGGCAAGCTCGAGCTGCTGGTGGAACGCGTGCTGCAAGGCAACGAAGTCGTCGCGCACATGAAGGTCAGCAAGAAGCCGCCGGTCGGCACCGCGCTGGCGATGGCCGGCGAGTTCCAGGCGACGCTGCTGGGCCGCTGGCCCGACGAGAACGGCGCGCTGTTCCACTTCCGCTTCGAGAGTGCCGCCGGCGAAGATCCGTACGCGCTGATGGCCCGCTGCGGCCACGTGCCGCTGCCGCCCTACATCGAGCATGCCGACTCCCAGGACGACGAACGCCGCTACCAGACCGTGTTCGCGCGCGTGCCGGGCGCGGTCGCCGCGCCGACCGCGGCGCTGCATTTCGACGAAGCGCTGCTGGCCGAACTCGAGGCGCGCGGCGTGCAGCGCGCCAACGTCACGCTGCATGTGGGCGCCGGCACCTTCCAGCCGGTGAAGACCGAAAACATCGCAGACCACACCATGCATGCCGAGCGCTACGAGGTGCCCGAAGCCACGCAACGCGCCATTGCCGACGCCAAGGCGCGCGGCGGCCGCATCGTCGCCGTCGGCACGACCACCGTGCGCACGCTCGAATCGTGGGCCAGGAGCGGCGAGGCGGCAGGCGACACGCGCATCTTCATCACGCCGGGCTTCGCCTTCGAGCACGTCGACCTGCTGGTCACCAACTTCCACCTGCCCAAGAGCACGCTCATGATGCTGGTGAGCGCCTTCGCGGGCTACGAGCGCGTGATGGCGCTCTACGCCCACGCGATCCGCGAGCGCTACCGCTTCTTCAGCTACGGCGACGCGATGCTCCTTTCGAGACAAACATGCTGAACTTCGAACTCCTCGTCACCGACCCCGCGACCCACGCGCGCCGCGGCACCCTCACGCTGAACCACGGCGTGGTGCAGACGCCGATCTTCATGCCCGTGGGCACCTACGGCACCGTCAAGGGCGTGATGCCGCGCAGCCTCGAGGAGATGGGCGCGCAGATCATCCTCGGCAACACCTTCCACCTCTGGATGCGCCCCGGCCTGGACGTGATGGCGAGCTTCGGCGGCCTGCACCAGTTCGAGAAATGGGACAAGCCCATCCTCACCGACTCGGGCGGCTTCCAGGTCTGGTCGCTGGGCGCGATGCGCAAGATCAGCGAGGAAGGCGTGAAGTTCGCGTCACCGGTCAACGGCGACAAGCTCTTCCTCACGCCCGAGGTCTCGATGCAGATCCAGACCATCCTCAACAGCGACATCGCCATGCAGTTCGACGAGTGCACACCCTACGACACCCAGGGCCATGTCACGACCGAGGCCGAGGCGCGTGTCTCGATGGAACTCAGCCTGCGCTGGGCGCGCCGCTGCCAGGCGGAGTTCGCGCGGCTCGAGAACCCCAACGCGCTCTTCGGCATCGTGCAGGGCGGCATGTTCGAGAAACTGCGCGAAGAGTCGCTGGCTCAACTCGTCGAGATGGACTTTCCCGGCTACGCGATCGGCGGCGTCAGCGTGGGCGAACCCAAGGACGAGATGCTGCGCATCATGGCGCACACCCCGCACCGGCTGCCGGCGCACAAGCCGCGCTACCTGATGGGCGTTGGCACGCCGGAAGACCTGGTCGAAGGCGTGGCGCAAGGGGTCGACATGTTCGACTGCGTGATGCCGACGCGCAATGCACGCAACGGCACGCTGTTCACGCGCTTCGGCGACCTGAAGATGCGCAATGCACGCCACAAGAGCGACCCGCAGCCCATCGACGCGAGCTGCACCTGCCACGCCTGCGCCGGCGCATCGAGCGTGCCGTGGAACGAAGGCGGCCGCGACGGTTTCAGCCGCGCCTACCTGCATCACCTCGACCGCTGCGGCGAGATGCTGGGCCCGATGCTCACGACCATCCACAACCTGCACTACTACCTGAACCTGATGCGCGAGATTCGCGCGGCGCTCGATGCCGGCACCTTTACGCAGTTCCGCGCGCAATTCAAGGCCGACCGGGCGCGCGGCGTCTAGGACCTACTTGGCGGCGCCGGGTGCCTTGATGGGCAGCGGCGTCTTGTAAGGCTCGATGCGCAGCAGTTCGTTCTTGAACAGCGCAACCTGCCGCAGCGGCGCCCGCACCAGCGCGCCGCCCGAATCCTTCTGCGAGGCGTACTGCCACACGGTCAACGGACTCTTGTCCGCCAGCAACGCCGCGAAGCGCTGCACTTCCGGCGTGCTGCCGGCACCGAGTTGGCCGGCCTCGATGCCGACCACGATGTCGTCGCGCGGCGAAATCACCTTGAAGAGCCGGACGGTCGCCGGCTCCTGCGCATGAGTCACGAGGCTAGCCGCCGACAGCAAAGCGGCGACGACCGACGCGATGTACAGACCAGCGGCAGCATGGCGGCGAATGAGGTTCCTCAACATGATCGTGCTCTTAATCAAAGGCGTCGAGCGTAGTCAGAACCCGCTCGGGCGAGAACACGCCGGAAGCCATACGCCGCACGCTGGAGTGCCGCGTCAGCGCTCCGGCTGGAGCGACCAGCGCCCCGACAGTGAGGCGCCCGGCGCGAGAAGCGTGCCGCCCACTTCGCCGGGCCCAAGGCGATCCCACAGGTTGAAGGCATCGGTGCACTGGCTGACCGGCTCGGCGCAGAAATGATCCGCGCCGCGCGGGCAGTACAGGACGAAGAAGTCGAGCGGCGCCGCGGCCGCCATCACCAGCGCGCGCGACACCGCAGGCCATTCGATGCGGGCCTCGCGCTGCCAGCCTGTGAAGTTGTTGTCCAGATCGAGCTCGGTCAGCTCCACGCCGTCGCGCAGTTGGGCCACTTCAGGCGTCGGCTCGAGCGCGACCGGCATCACCTCCGCATCGCCACGCCACATCGCTGCGGTGTTCGCCGACAGGCGAGTGCCCGGGTGATGAATGAAGTAGGGGTGATGGCCGATGCCGGCCGGCATCGCCGCCGTATCGCGGTTGCTCAGGGTGACGGTGCAGCGCAGCCCCGCCGCATCGAGCTCGAACAACTGCGAAGCCTCGAAGCGCCAGGGCCACTGGGGATCGGCCTCGACGCTCAGCACCAGCTCGGCGCAGGTCGGCGAGGCCTGCGCCACCTGCCAGGGCCGCAGCCAGCCGATGCCGTGGAGCGGATGCCGGCCCGAAGGCCCCGCAGGGTGCCCCGGCGCAATGGCGATGTCGCGCCCACCGACGTGCGCGCGGCCGTTGCGAAGGCGGTTGCACCAAGGCAGGAGCGGGAAGCTGGCCATGGAGAAAGGATCGCGCGCGGCCAATGCGCCCGCTGTGGCCGGCCGCAGCCAGTCGAAGCGCCGGCCGTCCCGCTCGTCGTACAGAGCTGCCACGGAGCCGCCGACCGCCGGCGCCAGCACCAGATGCAATGCGCCCGCCGCAAGATGCACCAGTTCGTCGTTGTCGTTCATGGGAGTGCGTGCCTTCGATCGTTGATGCGAACGCGGCATTCTCGGTCACCCCGGGGTGACACGCACCATCGTTGGCGTGGAGAATCGCAACCCGCCCCTTCTTCCTGCACGGACCCTCTTCATGACGGCATCGACCTCCTCCTCGGCGCGTTATCCATCGCTCGCCGGCCGCAGCGTGTTCATCTCCGGCGCCGCCACCGGCATCGGCGAAAGCCTGGTGCGCGCCTTCCATGCGCAAGGCGCGCATGTCGGCTTCTGCGACATCGATGCCGCCGCCGGCCGCGCGCTCGCCGCTCAGCTGCAGGGCGACAACGAGGTGCTGTTCCACGAGTGCGACGTGACCAACGTCGCGGCGCTCCGCGCGGCGATTGCCGCGGTGCGCGCGCGCTTCGGGCCCATCCGCGTGCTGCTCAACAACGCCGCCAACGACCGCCGCCACGAGATGGCCGACGTCACGAGCGAGGACTTCGACGCCCTGGTGGCGATCAACTTCAAGCACCAGTTCTTCGCCGCGCAGGCCGTGGCCGAGGACATGCGCGCGCAGGGCGGCGGGTCGATCATCAACTTCGGCTCGATCAGCTGGATGATCAAGGGCGCCGGCTACCCGGTCTACCAGGCCTGCAAGGCGGCCGCGCGCGGCCTTACCCGCTCGCTGGCGCGCGACCTCGGCAAGGCCAACATCCGCGTCAACTCGATCGTGCCGGGCTGGGTGATGACCGAGCGCCAGTTGAAGCTCTGGGTCAAGCCCGAATCCGAGGCCCAGATCGATGCGGCCCAGTGCCTGCCGGGCCGCGTGATGGCCGAGGACATCGCCAGCATGGCGCTTTTCCTCGCGGCCGACGATTCGAAGATGTGCACCGCGCAGGACTACGTGGTGGACGCAGGCTGGACCTGAGGCGGAATACCCGGCTGCACCGTGGCGGCTGCGTCGGTCCCGCAGGCGTGGCAGAAGCGCGAAAAGGCGCTCTTGCGCGCTTCGCAAACGCGGCAATGGTCGAACAGGCCGATGCCGCAGTGCGGGCAGAAATCGATCTCGGTGTTCTTCAGGTCCACCGGCCGTTCGCAGCCCGGGCACACGCTCTTGGCGAGCCGCGCCAGCGCGGTGTCGTAGCTCAGCTCGTTGCGGCGCACCGTGTCGGGCTGCGCCTCGGCCAGCTTCTGGCGCGCGAGATAGCGGTTGAGGGCGATGATGGCGTAGCGCCCCACGAGCACGGTCACCACGATACCGACCACGTAGCGCACATAGCCGCCATAGCTCGGCAGATAGGGCACGAGCTCGACGAAGAAGGCGAAGAGCGCGAAGTAGATGAAGCCCCACACGAAGGGCCAGTAGGTGCTCTTGCGCTTCTTCACGAAGAGCCAGCCGGCGATCAGGAGCAGCGGCAAGGTGAGAGCCAGCCGGTAGCCGAACACGCGCAGTTCGACGCGGCGGTTTTCCGCCTCGAGCTTCTTGCGCGCTTCGTCTTCCAGCGGCGCGAGCTTCTGCTGTGCGCTCTGGCGCGCCTGGCGCGCATCGAGCGCGATCTGGCGCTGCGCGCCCACGGCCCTCTGGGCGTCGTCTTCCTTGGCCTTCAGCGTGTCGAGCGCCTTGGTGCGCGCGATCAACTCGGTGTCCTGGTCGGGCTGCGCAGTGGCGCGCCGCGTCGCGAGCCAGTTGCCGAAGGTCTCGCGCGCCGCCCGGCTTGTCTGCTGGGCGGTCAGGAGTGCGAGCTCGGCCTGCTCGCGCTCGCGTGTCGACTCCTGCTCGGTGCGCTGCGCGTTGCGGACCGTGGCTCGGAGCGGCTCGGCCGCCGCCTTGTCGATGAAATCGTCGAGGGTCAGCGTGCGCTCGACCTGCGGCAGATCGCCGACGATCGTGCTGCCCAGTCCGACCAGAAAGCTCGCGAACACCAGCGCCACCACCCAGAGGCCGCGGCGAAACCACTTTTCGGACAGACGCAAGGACTTGCTCATCGGATTCCTCTTCTTGTTTCCAGGACGCGATTCTGAGTCACAGCTTGAGCACCACCGGCGCCGCGCCGAGCCCCGCTCGCGGCAGCCATGCGAACACCGAGTCGACCGTCACCGTTTCGATCCGATCGGAGAAGCGCTTCTCGTTGGGATGGTCGTCGAAGGCCACGTTGGCCGAACCCACGCGGCCGCCGAGTCGCGTGAGGGGCCCGAGCTTCAGCACGCCGGGCTCGTAGCCCTTGAACTGCAGCCAGGCCTGCGCCTGCTCGCGGGTGCGGATGGTGCCGGGTTCCATCGCCGCCGCCAGCATCTCGATCGCCCACTGGTTCGATTGCTGGTACTTGTGGCCCCAGGCGTAGCTCACGATGCTGTAGGGCGCCGCATGGAGCCGGGTGATGCGCGCGGGCGAATCGTTGAGCACCGCCAGCAGCTGCGCCTGCACGGCCGGCGCCGGGATCACCCAGGCGGCTTCATGACGCCAGAGGTCATCGAGGAAGAAATCGCCCAGCCCTTGCCGATAGATGGCCGCCACCGCCGTGCCGCACTGGTTGAGCTTGTGGACGACGCGCCACGTTCCCGCGTCGGTCTTGTAGGCCAAGCCCAGATGCGAATAGCGCAGGCCGTACTTGCTCAGGTCCTGGCCCGCGCGCGCCAGGAGCACCACCCGCGCACCGCTGGCATCGAGCCCTTGCGCCGTGCGCTCGGCGAGCTGCATGCCCTTGATGACCGCCGCCGCACCCGGCTTCTGCTGTTCGCAGGAACGCCCGGCATGGGCGTTGAGCGGGAACAGAAAGAGTCCTGCCAGCACGACGGCCGCGGCGGCCGCAAACACCTGAAGAATGGCCCGGAGCATTCGGCGCGGCCGCGAAAGCCGGGCCCGATACTCGATCTCGTAGGTGCCGAAGTTGGTGGGCGCCCGCCTCATGACAGCCTCTCGTTGTAGAGCAGCGCGCGGCCGACCGCGTTGGGCACGAAGGCCAGCACCTCGCCGGCCGCCGACAGCACGATGCCGGTGCCGATCACGCTGACCGTGACCGCCGTGCCGGCCACGACCGACGCACCGTGCGCCGCGCGGCCCAGCACCTTGATGCTGGCCCGGGCGCCGTCGGAGGCGCGTTCGAGCAGATACACCGTGCCGTCGACCGACGCCTCGACCGCCACCACCGTGAGCACCGAGCCGCCCACCGACAGCGCCGCGGGCAAGGCCACCGCAGCACTCGCGGCGCTGCCGGCCACCGAGGCAACGCCGACGACCGAGGCCAGCGGCAGCATCGAGAGCGCCGCCGAGGCCTCGCTCTGCGCATGGGCCTGAAGTGGTGCGGCAACGCCAGCCATCGCGGCGCAAGCCGCCATCAGAACCGTGACGAAGGACTTCTTCATGATGTGCTTTCGAAAGATGAGGTGGACGGGGCGCTTCATTCGCTTCGACCGGCTTCGGCACGGGCTTCGCGGCGGCCTTGCAGGCGTGCCTCGGCGAGATTGGCCTCGTGGCGGTCGCGCAGCGTCTTGGCGAGCGTGAAGGCCGAACTGATCAGGAACAGCCAGCTCACGCCGAGAAAGGCCTTGTAGGTCTCGCTGATCTCCATCCGCAGCAGGCCCCAGCCGGTCAGGCCCATCGCGGTGAAGAAGCCGCCCCAGACGACCAGCTTCCACATCGGCGTGTCGCCGGCGCCCAGGGTCGCGCCACGCTGGTTGTCGCGCACGAACTTCGCCAGCACGAAGGCGGCCGAGAGGCAGAACACGTAGCCCATCACCATGAACGCGCGGTCCAGCGCCTGTCCCGGCAGCCAGCCGAGCCCGGTGGCGCAGAGGAACACGGCCATCCCGAAGGAGATCCAGACCTGGACTTGCCAGGCGCGGGTGTCGCGTTGGATGGAAACGGTGGCAGAGAAGGGTTGCATGAATGCCTCGCGGCGTAGTGAAGGAGCGCGAATGATGGTTCGCGCTTCCTTGGCGAGGCGCAAATTACTGCACCAGTGGCGACCTGTGGCGCCGCCGGTATCTTTAATCGATACCTTGGCGCACTCGGCGGCGCAGCAGGTCCTCGCGCGTGAAGGGCCGCTCGGTGCCGGCCAGCCGCACGGCGATGACTCCGAGCGCGTCGTGCGTAGGTGCCGGCGTGCCGGGGCGCAGGAAGAGTACCGGCGACACGATGCTGATCAGCAGCAGGATCCAATGAAGCCGCGGGGGCGGCCGGTGCTGTTGCTGCCACAGGAAGAGCGCGCTGACGGCCGCGCCCAGCGCGAACCCGGCCGCCACCTCCGACTTTGAATGGGCATAGATCGCCAGCCTCGACAGCCCGATGAGCCCGGCGAAGACCCAGCCGAGCGTGGCGGCAGAGACGCGCACGCGCGGCTCCCAGTGCGAGGCGGTCAGCCAGAAGGCGACCGGCCAGACGCTGGCCGAGAGCATGGTGTGCCCGCTGATGCCGGTGAAGTTGAGCATGGCGCTGCCGATGCCCCAGCCCATGAAGGCGATCTTCGAAGCGGCCACCATGGCGCCGGCGGAGCCGAACAGCGCGAGCCAGCGCCATGCGATCGGCCGTGTGACCGTCCGCACGCCCAGCCACACGGCAATCCAGGCCGCGACGGGCAGCAGGAAGCCGCTGTCACCGAACCAGGTGATCGAGTACCAGAAGCCGTCAGGCAGAAACAGCATCAACTCGGCTGGCTTTCCAGCAGCCCGCTCACGCGCCGCTGCAAAGCCTCGGGCTGCACATCCGCATGCGCCATCGCGCCGCCGACATGGAGTCCCACCCGGCTGAAGAAACCGCGCCGGAACGGACGCACCATCGCCACGTTTGCGCCCTCGCGCACTTCGATGCGGCTGAAGTAGGAGCCCCAGAGATTGGTCAGCGCCATCGGGATCACCGGCACATCGATGCCTTCGGCGCGTGCGGCCTCCAGGACCTTCATCACGCCGCCCTTGAAGGGCTGCAGGCTGCCGTCGCGCGTGATGGCACCCTCCGGAAAGATCGCGAGGAGGTCGCCCTCGCGCAGCACCTGCACCGCGCGCGCGAAGGCTTCTTCATAGGCTGCCGGGTCTTCCTTCTGCGGCGCGATCGGAATGGCCTTGGCGAGCCGGAACAGCCAGCCGAGCACCGGCACGCGGAAGATGCGGTGGTCCATGATGAAGCGAATCGGCCGCGGACTCGCGGCCATCAGCAGCACCGCATCGATGAAGCTCACGTGGTTGCAGACCAGTACCGCCGCACCCTCGGCCGGAATGTGCTCCTCGCCCTTGACGTCGAAGCGATACACGATGCGCGACAGCACCCAGGCCACGAAGCGCAGCAGGTACTCCGGCACCAGCAGGAAGATGTAGAAGGCCACCACGGCATTGGCGATGCCGGTAAACAAGAAGATCTGCGGGATCGTGAAGCCGGCCTTGAGCAGCGCGCCGGCGATGACCGCGCTGCCGATCATGAACAGCGCATTGAGGATGTTGTTGGCCGCGATGATCCGCGCTCGGTGCGTGGGCTGGCTGCGCAGCTGGATCAGCGCGTACATCGGCACGCTGTAGAGCCCGGCGAAGAGCGACAGCAGGCCGAGATCGGCCATCACGCGCCAATGCGCGGACTGGGCCATGAAGGCACCAAGCCCCATCTCCGCCGCACTCGGCAGCGCGCGCGAGGCGAAGTAGAGATCGACCGCGAACACGCTCATGCCGATCGCGCCCAGCGGCACCAGGCCGATCTCTACCTGGCGGCGGCTCAGGGTTTCGCACAGCAGCGAGCCGATGCCGATGCCGACCGAGAACACCACCAGGAGCAGCGAGGCGACCTGCTCGTTGCCGTGCAGCACCTCCTTCGCGAAGCTCGGAAACTGGCTCAGGAACACGGCGCCGAAGAACCACATCCACGAGATGCCCAGGAGCGAACGGAACACGACCAGGTTGCCGTGGGCCAGCTTGAGGTTGCGCCAGGTCTCGCTGAACGGGTTCCAGTTGATCACGAGGCCCGGATCGGTGGCCGGCGCGGGCGGAATCGCCTGCGCCGCGGCGCGCCCCACCAGCGCCAGCAGCACGCAAGCCACCGCCACCGTGGTGTGGCCGACTTGCGGCCATGCAACGAGAAGGCCGCCGGCCACCTGTCCCAGCAGAATGGCGACGAAGGTCCCCATCTCGACCATGCCGTTGCCGCCGGTGAGCTCCCGCGCGTCGAGCACCTGCGGCAGGTAGGCGAACTTGACCGGACCGAACAGCGTGGAGTGCAGCCCCATCAGGAACACGCAGCCCAGCAGCACCACGGCATCGGCCCGCACGAAGCCCCAGGCGGCCACCGCCATGATCGCGATCTCGAGGTTCTTGACGAAGCGGATCATCTTCGTCTTGTCGTACTTGTCGGTGAGCTGCCCCGCCGTCGCCGAGAACAGCAGGAAGGGCAGGATGAAGAGTGCGCCGATCGCCAGGCCCGCCATGGCCGGAGGCATCCAGCTCAGCTGCAGCTGGTAGGTCACCATCACGGTGAATGCGAACTTGAACAGGTTGTCGTTCGCCGCGCCTGCGAACTGGGTCCAGAAGAACGGGGCGAACCTCCGCTGCCCGAGCAAGGCGAATTGATTGGCGTGCGCATGCGCTTCTGGCGCGATGGCAATGGAGGCGTCGACCGGTGCTGTCATGCGAATTCCCTGGCGGGTTCCTCAGGCCGTCACCGCGGCCGCGCCCGGATTGTGCCGCAGCGTCTGCCGCCCCATGGACTGCAGCGCATGCAGCACCGGTAGCGCCGCCAGCGCCGCCACCAGGTGCTTGAGGCTGTGGCCCGACATCAGCTGATGCGTCGCTTCGTAGATGGCATGGTCCGACAGCTCGAACAGCTTGGCCAGTGCGTAGAAGAAGATCACCCAGCCGAGCCTGAGGCCGACGGCGCCGGCGAGCGGCTTGGCAAGGGCCAGCGCGAGCACCAGCGCCATGCCGCCGAACTGGACCAGCGCCCACGGCAGCAGGTTGCCGTTCACCTGGTGGACGGCCACCGCCAGTAGCCCGCCGGCCAGCGTGAACCAGGCCACCGGCCAGCCGGCACGGGCGCTGACCCGCTCGCAGACGGCGCAGCCGATCAGGCCGGCGAAGGCCACCGCCATGCCGGCACGGTCCGCCGCCAGCCGCAGGCCGTCGGGCTGCAGGTGGTAGAAGGCCGCGCCGGCGGCGGTGAGGATCAGGCCGGCGAAGAACATCCAGGCGCAGTCGAGGGTGTTGACCGGCGGCTGAGCCACGGCCTGGGGCAGCGGCGCGGCGTCCTGCGCGTCCTCGTGCGCCCGTTCGAGCCAGTGCAGCCAGCGCAGCCCCCAGACGCCGATCGCTGCGAACGGCAGGTTGCTCAACACGTCCATCGCGTAGGGCACACCGTGCCAGCCTCGGTCGTCGGCAAAAGGCGCGCCGCCCAGCCCGGGCGCCGGCAGTATGGGACCGGCGATCGCGAGCAGCAGAAGCAACGCGAAGAAGGACAAGAGGCCCCATTCGCGGCGGGTGAGACAAGGCAGAGGCATGGCGGGCTCCGGGTGATGTGTGTGCGGCGGAATGTAGGTTGTCAACCGCTCCGGGAGCATCGAGAATCGATACGGAGTACTTTCTCACGCCCCTCGGTATCGAAAGGCAATACCCGACCCATGAGCACCACCGTCGACCTCGTGCAGGCTCTGAAGAACGAGCTCAAGACCGCCCGCATGACCTACGCGGACCTCGCCAAGTCGCTCGACATGGCCGAATCCAGCGTCAAGCGCATGCTCGCCAAGGGCGACATGCCGCTCACGCGGGTCGATGCGATCTGCCGTGCGCTGAAGATCGACTTCGCCGAGCTCGCCCGCCGCGTGGCCGACGCGCAGCCGCTGCTCAAGGAATTGACGCTCGAGCAGGAAAAGGCCGTGGTCAAGGACAAGAAGCTGCTGCTCCTGGCCATCTGCGTGCTGAGCCAGTGGACGCTGGAGCAGATCGTGGCCGCCTACCGCATCAGCGAGGCCGAATGCATCGGCTACCTGGCGCAGCTCGACCGCATCGGCATCATCGAGTTGCGGCCGCTGAACCGCTACCGCCTGAAACTTGCCAAGACCTTTCGCTGGCGCCCGCACGGACCGGTGATGGACTTCTTTCGCGAGAACGTGGTGCTCGACTACTACCGCGGCGGTTTCGACGGGCCGGCCGAAGGCCTGCTGCTGGTTCACGGCTCGATCAGCCGCTCGCTGGCGCCGGCCTTTCTGGACCGGCTGCAGCGCGTGGCCCAGGATTTCGCCCAGCAGCACCAGACCGACCAGAAGCTCTCGCCCAAGGAGCGCGAGGGCTATACGCTGCTGCTGGGCATGCGCAACTGGGAGTTCGAACTGTTCACCCGCCTGCGCCGCGCATGAGGGCCAGGAAACCGGTTTCTAAGCTAAAATTCTTACCGCAGAAAAGCGGATGCATCGACATCCCACCGTTGGCGCAAACTCCCATGAACGCTCAGGTGAACCTCGTATCGGTTCGGTCACTGCTCACTTAATCAATCGCCGTCTGGAGAGTCATCACGCCAGGTGATGCACCGAAGGAGCAAGTCCGTTGCAGGTCGCAGCGGATGAATCTCTCAGGTATCGAGGACAGGGGGAGCGGCATCTGAACCCCGGGTTAAGGCGGCTCCGCACGGTGAGCGCCCAACCCGCCGTTCATGCCATCCCAAAAGGATCTGGACATGCGCGTGGTTGTACTCGGCGCCGGCTTGCTCGGCGTGACATCGGCCTATTACCTTCAACAGCTGGGCCACGAAGTGATCGTGGTCGACAGGCACGCCACGCCTGCGGCCAAGGCGCGCGGGCGCGTCGAAACGGTCGTCACGGCCGCGGCCGCCCAGCTCCTTCGGCAGTCCGCCGCGCGCCGTGCCGCCCGCGCGAAATGGGTGGGGCTGTACGTGAGCCTGCGGCGACGCTTCGCAAAACTGCTCGATCGCGTCATCGGCGAGGCGCCGAAATCCAAGCCGATCGAACACCTCGTCCGGCTGGCTGCCTACAGCCGCGACATCGTGCGTTCGCTGCGCGACGAAGCTGGCGTGCCCCCCGGCCAGCGCAACCCGGGCCTGCTGAGCATCTACACCGATGCCGACGCCTTCAACGCCCGACTGGCGCGCGCCTCTCATTGGCATGAGCTGGGCTGCGAAGAGCGCCTTGTCACGGCCGAGGAGGCGCTGCACATCGAGCCGGCCCTGCAGGCCCTTCGTGGTGAGCTCGCCGGTGCGGCCTACTCGCTCGACGATCCGGCGACGCGCGATCCGGCCCAGTTCGCGGCCAGCATGGTGTTCCTGTGCCGCGCGGCCGGCGTGCGCTTCCTGACCCAGCACACGGTGATCTCGCTGAAGGAGCGCGCAGGCCGCATCGAGCACGTCGAACTGCTCGATGCCGACGGCCAGCCCACCGTCCTGCGCGGACAGGCCTATGTGCTGGCGCTCGGCATTTCCAGCGCGATGCACGCCGAAAAGCTGAAGATCGCCATGCCTTTTCGCTTCCTGCGCGAATACATCGTCACGATCCCTCTCAAGGACGCGAGCCGCGCACCGCGCGTCGCGCTGCGCGACCGGCAGGGCAAGCTGCGCATCCGGCGCATCGAAACCCCCGGTGGCGACTGCCTGCGGGTCTCCGCCACCGTGCGCGCCAGCCTCGACGAAGAGAACGAGCCCGATTCGGACCGCGTCGACGCCATCCTGCACCGCATCGAAACGCTGTTGCCCGGCGCGGCCGACACGGCGCATGCATCCCTCGAAACGGTGGTGCACGCCGTCAGCCGTGACGGCCTGCCGATGATCGGCAAGACCCGGCTGTTCAACCTGTTCCTCAACGTCGCGCCGGGTGCGCGCGGCTGGATCAACGCCTGCGGCGCCGGCAAGTCGATCGCCCGGATCGTGAGCGGCCTCAGGCCCGAGCTCGAGTTCGCCTTCAGAAATCCGTAGCCGCGGGCCATCGTCCCCGCCTACAATCGCGGCACTGCAGGAGAGCGGGCCGCGTGAAGCGGCTCCACCGAAGGCGCAAACTCCCATAAACGCTCAGGTCGGCTCACGCGATGAGCCTGTACTGCATCAACTGTCAAAGCCGTCTGGAGAGCCATCACGCCATGTGATGCACCGAAGGAGCAAACCCGCTGCGGGCGCAGCGGGTGAATCTCTCAGGTACCGAGGACAGGGGGAGCGGCAACTTGGACGCACGGTCCGGTTGCTTTCTTTTCGAGCTTCCGTTCTCTTGCGTTCAAGCGCTGCAACCTCAAGGGTTCTCGAAATGCGCGTGATCGTTCTCGGCGCCGGCCTGCTCGGCGTGACCTCGGCTTACTACCTCCAGCAACTCGGCCACGACGTGACCGTGATCGACCGGCAGGCCACACCGGCTGCCGAAACCAGCTTCGCCAACGGCGGCCAGATCTCGGTCAGCCATGCCGAGCCCTGGGCCAACCCGAGCGCGCCGCTCAAGGTGCTGCAATGGCTCGGCAAGGAAGATGCCCCGCTCCTCTTTCGCATCCGCGCCGACATGCGCCAATGGCTCTGGGGCCTGCAGTTCCTGCGCGAATGCACGCCGGCGCGCACGCGCCACAACATCGAGCAGATCGTGCGCCTGGGCACCTACAGCCGCGACACGCTGCAGCAGCTGCGCCGCGACACCGGCCTCAGCTACGAGCACCGCACCCAGGGCATCCTGCACTTCTATACGACGCAGAAGGAATTCGACGGCGCGCTGAAGCCGGCCGAGCAGATGCGCGCGCTGGGCTGCGAGCGCCAGGTGATCTCGGCCGACGAGGCGGTGAAGCTCGAACCCGCGCTGTCCCACATCCGGGCGCAGCTGGCCGGCGCCACCTATACGGCCGAAGACGAATCGGGCGATGCCAACCGCTTCGCTCGCGAGCTGGTCGCACTGGCCGCCGCCGCCGGCGTGAACTTCCTGATGAGCCATACCGTGACCGCGCTGCGCGAAACCGGCGGCAGCATCGACCACGTGGAGGCGACCGACGACGAAGGCCGCTTCCAGCGCATCCGCGGCGATGCCTTCGTGCTGGCGATGGGCTCGCTGAGCCCGCTCTATGCTGCGCCGCTGGGCATCCGGCTGCCGATCTATCCGGCCAAGGGTTATTCGGTCACGCTGCCGGTCAAGGACGCCTCGAAGGCGCACCAGGTCTCCCTGACCGATGACGAATACAAGCTGGTGTTCTCGCGCTATACCTCGGCCACCGGGGATCGCCTGCGCATCGCGGGAACGGCCGAACTCAACGGCTACGACCGCGACCTGAACCGCGTGCGCTGCGAGGCCATCGTGCGGCGCGTCGAAGAACTGTTCCCCGGCGCCGGCGAAACCAGCGAGGCCCAGTTCTGGACCGGCCTGCGCCCGGCCACGCCGAGCAACGTGCCGCTGATCGGCAAGACGAAGCTGCCCAACCTGTTCCTCAACACCGGCCACGGCACGCTGGGCTGGACGCACGCCTGCGGCTCGGGCAAATCGATCGCGCGCATCGTGAGCGGCCTGAAGCCCGAAGTCGACTTCGCGTTCGCGCAAGCCTGATCCTCAGTCGCGCAGCAGCTCCTGCATCAGCCCGCGCAGGATCGGCAGCCCCGGCGCCTCGGTGCGCCGGCGCAAGGTCACGAGGCCGAAACGTGCGACGCCATTCAGCGCGGGCTTCATCTTCAGCTCGACCAGGTCGGGCGCCGCCGCGCGAATGGCCAGCAGCACGGCGTTGCTCTGGCGCACCACGTCCACCAGGCTCGGGACTTCCTCGCACCGCAGCGTGACGCAGTGTGCCGGGTGCGCCTCGGGTCCGTAGGCTTCGACCAGGGTGCGCGCCACCTCGTCGCTCAGCGGCGTGGAGGCTACGGGATAGCGCTGAACCGCTTCGAAGCTCACGCCCTTGCGCACCCGCGCCAGCGGATGGCCGCGACGACACATGAAGACGCCACGCATTTCGTGCAGTTCACTCAGCTCCAGGTCGGCCGCGGGCTTCAGCGAACGGGCATCGACCACCAGCGCATCGAGCGTGCGTGCGCGCAGCGCCTGCGCCAGCAGCTCGGTGCCGCCGCGCGACACGACCACGCGCATCTTCGGATGGCGAGTCGCCATGCGCATCAGAAAAGGCGTCATCAGCATCGCGCCCGGGCCTGAGCCCATGCCGATGCGAATCACGCCGCCCTGCCCTTCGCGCATCTGCCGGCCGCTGTCGCGCAGCTCGTCGGCCTCGAACACCAGTTGCCGCGCCCGGTTCAGCACCTCGCGGCCGAAGGCGGTAAGTTCGTTGCGGCGCCCGACGCGGTCGAACAGCGGCATGCCCAGTTCGTCCTCGAGCGCGCGGATGCTGCGGCTCAACGCGGGCTGGGTAAGGTGCTGGGCCTGCGCAGCCTTGCTGAAGGAGCCGCTCTTCGCGAGCGCGATCAAGTGCCTCAGTTGAACCAGCGTCATCGTGCGTGCCCAGAGGGATGATGGTGAATCGAACTCATGCTAATGCAGACAACAATGCATTGGACGTTCGGATTGACGACTCCTACGATTCGCTCGCATCCACCGGAGCCCTGATGAAACCGTTGTCCCCACCTTCGCTCGCCCTTCTTCTTGCCGGCCTCGTGCTCGCCGCAGGCACGACCTTCGCGCAGAGCTACCCGACCAAGCCCGTCAGCCTGATGGTCCCCTACCCCGCCGGCGGCCCCTCCGACGCGGCGGCGCGCATCTTCACCGCGCCGCTCGGCAAGGAACTGGGCCAGCAGGTCGTGGTGGAGAACCTCGGCGGCGTCAGCGGCGCGATGGCGGCGCAGAAGGTGCTGGCGGCGCCCGCCGACGGCTACTACCTCTTCCAGGGCTCGCCCAACGAGGTGATCCTCTCGCCGCTGGCCAACGCGGCCGTCAAGCTCAAGGCCGAGGACTTCCGCCTCGTGCATCCGGTGACCGACGCCGTGATGGTCTTCGTCGCGCGCAAGGACCTGCCGGCCAACAACGTCGACGAGCTGATCGCGCTAGCGCGCAAGTCCGGCGACGCGCCGCTGAGCTACGGCAGCGTGGGCGTCGGATCGCTCTACCACTTGGTCCTCGAGAGCGTGCAGCAGCAGGCCGGCATCAAGCTCATGCATGCGCCGTACAAGGGCAACGCACCGCTCCTGCAGGACATCGGCGGCGGCCAGGTGGACTTCGCGGTGCTGGTCTACAGCGCGGCCATGGGCGCGCTGGCCGAACAGGGCCGGCTCAAGGTGATCGGCCAGCTCGGCGCTCAGCGCTCCGAGCTGCTCAAGAACGTGCCGGCCGTCAGCGAAGGCAAGGAGCTGAAGAATTTCTCCTACAAGATCTGGAGCGGCTTCATGGTGCCGAAGAACACGCCGGAAGAGGTGGTGCAGCGCCTGCACAAGGCGATCGGCGCGACCCTGAAGGACCCGGTCGTGCGCGCGCAGCTGGCAGCCCAGACGCAGGTGGCTTCGGCGCCGATGTCGCTGGCCGAATCGGCGAAGTTCTTCGAGGCCGAGACGGCGCGCTACCGCGGCATCGCCAAGTCGATCAACCTTCAGCCGCAGTAAGCTGGCCTCATGAGCACACTCCTCGAACAACTGCATGCGCAGGCGGACGAATTCATCGGCCTCAGGCGCGACATCCACCACCACCCGGAACTGGCCTTCGACGAGCACCGCACCTCGGCGCTGGTCGCCTCAAAGCTGGAAGCCTGGGGCTACGAGGTCGAGCGCGGCCTCGGCGGCACTGGCGTGGTGGGCCGGCTGGTGCGCGGCAGGGGCGCGCGCCGCCTGGGCCTGCGCGCCGACATGGACGCCTTGCCGATCGACGAAGCCACCGGCCTCGCCTACGCGAGCAGCCATGCCGGCGTGATGCATGCCTGCGGCCACGACGGCCACACGGCGATGCTGCTGGCCGCCGCGCACCACCTGGCCGAGCGCGGGCGCTTCGACGGCACGCTGAACCTGATCTTCCAGCCGGCCGAGGAAGGCGGCGGCGGCGCGCTGCGGATGATGGAGGACGGCTTGTTCGACAGGTACCCGTGCGACGCGATCTTCGCGATGCACAACATGCCTGGCCTGCCGCAAGGCCGGCTGGCGCTGCGCGAAGGCCCGGCGATGGCCTCGTCGGACTACGCCACGGTCACGCTCACCGGCATCGGCGGCCATGGCGCGATGCCGCACCGGGCCGCCGATCCCATCGTGGCAGCGGCCAGCATCGTGATGGCGCTTCAGACCGTGGTGTCGCGCAACATCGACCCGCTGCAGATGGCCGTGGTCACGGTCGGCGCCATCCATGCCGGCAAGGCCAACAACGTGATCCCGCAGAGCGCGGTGCTGGAGATCAGCGTGCGCGCGCTCGACCGCGAAGTGCGCGGCAGGCTCGAAGCGCGCATCAAGGCGCTGGTCGCGGCGCAAGCGGAAAGCTTCGGCGTCACGGCGCAGATCGACTGGCGGCCCGGCTATGCGGTGCTGGTCAACACGCCCGAGGAAACCGCCTTCGCGCGCGAAGTGGCGCTCGAGCTGCTCGGTGCCGACCGCGTCACGCTGCAGGCACCCGCGCTCCCCGGCAGCGAGGACTTCGCCTTCATGCTCGAGCGCGTGCCCGGCAGCTATCTGCTGATCGGCAACGGCGAGGGCGACAGCCACGGCGCCTGCATGGTGCACAACCCCGGCTACGACTTCAACGACGACAACGTTGCCATCGGCTCGGCCTACTGGGTGCTGCTGGCCGAGCGCTTTCTCCGAAACGCCGCCTGAGCCGCGTCTTCAGTCGTCGGCAGTGAACACGGTCAGCACGCCCGTGTAGCCGTAGAGGTGATGGCGCGCGATCTCGCCGGCGGCGAAGAAGCCGACCAGCGGCACGTCGCCGAGTGCATGGCGCACGATCTGCAGCTCGGCCCCGGGCGCACCGAAATGCGGGCCGCCGCGGCCCGAGCAGCTCACGTACACGGCACCGGCGATGCGGCGCGCCGGATGGGGCGCGGCCTCGGCCTCGCCGGCCGCGACGGCGCGCGCGGTGGCGAGCGTCTGCTCCTGCGGTTCGAGCTCTTCGCGGACCTCGGCGCACACGCGCATCAGGTCGGCGCGCGCGGCCTGCGCGTTGCGGCGGCAGAAGGTCATGCGCATGCCGGCTTCGGCCGTGTCGGCGATCGCGACGCCGCGACGCGTGGGGTCGAGGCCGATGATGTGGCGCACCAGCACGTCGGCGCCGAGGTCGCCGGTGCGCCGGATGCTGTCGCTGCCGGCATCGACCAGGCCGACCAAGGTGGCGCGCACGGCATCGATCGCCTCCTGCGGCGCTTCCAGCGAAACGCCGAGCTCTGCCAGCAGCACGTCGAGCGCCGGTTCGCCATCGAGCTTCAGCAGCAGGTTGCCGTCGGCCTCGGTGATCACGCGCTCGCGCGACACGGGCTGACAGCCCTGGGTGACGCGGGAGACCACGCGCACGCCTTCGCCGAACACCACGCCCGAGAGTCCGCCCGAGAACACGCCGCCCGCGGCGCCGTGGCCGCGGATGTTGCCGTTGCCGCCGATGGCGAACTGCAGCGATCCGGCGCGGCCCGAGGAAAGGCCGCCGAACAGGTAGCCGGTGTCGGTGCGGCCCGCCATCTCGGCGATCAGCTCGGCGAGTTCGGGCGTAGCCGGGTCGGCATGCACCAGCGCCGTGTGCGCCGCGAAGCCGCTCATCTCGGTGCCGGCGAGCGGCGCCACGCCCGAGAACACGCGGTACTGGTCGCTCGGCAGCTGGCACAGCATCACGCTGAGTGCCGGTTCGTCGAAGTACTCGGCGTTGTTGGCCGAGACGCCGATGCCCACGGTGCCCGACCAGTCGGTGATCTCGGGCAGCTCGGCCCCGAGATGATCGAGGATTTCCTGCGCATCCTCCGCGTAGTGGTCGGTGATGTAGAGCAGACCCAGCGTGGGCGAACGTGCGTAGTCGGGCAACGCCATCTGCGCCCGCAATTGGGCCAGCACGAGCCCGGCCGCCATGCGCCATTGCGGATGGGTGGCGTGACCGGAGGGAAACAGCTTCATGGACTCGGCTCTCTGGCAGGGTTGAGTTGGGGAATCAGCGTCCGCGCGCTCGCTTGCGCGCCGGCGCCGTGGATTTTCTGGCCGCGCCGGTCGCAGCCGGCACCTTCTTCGTGGCGGACGCGGCCGTCTTGCGTGCCGGCTTCTTGCCCGATGCGGCGCCCATCGCCTCGTCGACCGCATCGGCGAGCGGCTTGGCCATGTCCGGCATTTTCAGCTGGGACGCATCCTGCAAGGCCGAGCTGGCGATTTGCTGGAACTGCTGCGTGAGCGCCCCCCACCACTGCAGCGGATCGACCACGCCGGCCGCGGCGTCCGACGAGGCCGCGCCAGTCGCCGATGTCTTGCCGCGCCCGTTGCGCTTGACCGCAGCGACCGGCGCCTCGGCCTCGATGTCTTCGGGTTCGTCCTCGGGGTCATCAGCCGGCTCCGGCGCAGGCGGCGGGGCCGGCGCTGCGGCGGCGGGCGCCGTGGCCTGGCGCGTGAAGGCGTTGGCCAGATCTTCCATGCGCACGTTCATTCCGCGCAGCGTCGAGAGCGTCATCTTCTGCACCTCGAGCGCCTGGATGGTGGCCTTGAGCGCATGGCCGTTCTGCTCCAGCCAGTACTGCACGGTCTTGAGTTCCTGGATGCGCTTGTCGACCTCCTCGACGCTCAAGGTCGGCGCCACCCAATTCGACAGGCTGGGCATGCCGGGCACCGTGCTCGCGCTCCCCGCCGCACCGCCCGCGAGGCTCTGCAGGAAATCGAAGCCCGGGACGAACTGGCTGAAGGCGAAAGGCTTGCTCGCGTCGCTCATGGGGAGGTCTCCTGGAGAGTGGTTCTTGTCCAGGCAGCTTACTCCAAGGGCATGCGCTTTTGTCGCGCGAGCATGCGCCAAAGCTCAGTGCTTGTGGTCGTGCGCCGGCGCCGGCGCGGCATCGGCCGGCGCACCCACCGGCAGCTTGAGTTCCAGCGTGCTCGACTGGCCCTTGGCGTCCTCGAAGCGCAGCGTCAAGGGCACGCTGGCGCCCTTGGCCAGCGGCTGCTTCAGGTCCATCAGCATCAGGTGGTAGCCGCCGGGCTTGAGCTCGATGGTCTTGCCGGCCGGCAGATCGAGGCCCGGCACGGCGCGCATGCGCATCGTGTCGCCATCCATCTTCATTTCGTGGACTTCCGCGACACCGGCCGCGGGCGTCGAGACGCCGACCAGCCGCGCGCCGGCCGGCGCGGTGAGCTTCATGAAAGCGCCGGTCCCGCTCTGGCCGGGTACCGACTGGCGCACCCAGGCGTCGCGCACCTGGACGGCAGCGGGTGTTTGGGAGAAGGCGCCGGCGGCGCCGGCCAGCGCGGCGCAGAGCGCCAGGGTCTTGAGCAGGGTCTTCGAATGCTTCATGGGAGAGGTCCTTGGCGGAGAGTGTGAGCTACAGGTCGAAACGGAGTTCAGCGCTGTAGGTGCGCTGCGGGTAGGGGTGAAAGTTCCAGTATTGGTAGTTGTTGGCGTTGTCGATGCCGAAGGCGGCCGACCAGCGCTTGTCGATCTGATAGCGCACGCGCAGGTCGACCGTGAAGTACTTGCTGGCGCCGAAGTAGGCGAAGGCGTTGACGTCGCTGTTGTCCAGGTTCGAGTATTGCCGCCCGCTGTAGCGCGCGGCCACGGTGAAGGCCCAGCGAGCATCGGGCTTGTAGGTGGCGTAGACCGTGGAGCGCCAACGCGGTACGCGCGGCTGCCATTTGCCGACGCTGGCCGGCAAGGCGGCGTTGGCCACGATCTTCGAGTCGGCGTAGGTCAGGCTGGCGCCGAGGTCCACGCCCTTCACGAATACGTCCTGGCCGGTATAGGCGAGCTCCATGCCGGTGGTGCGCACCTTGTCGACGTTCTGCACGCGCGAGACCGTGGAGCCCGCGATGAGCTGGTTGTAGAGCGCGTCGCGCGTGGTCTCGTGGAACAGCGTGGCGCGCGCCAGGCCGTTGCCCAGATCTTTCTCGGCCGAGAGCTCGCCGGTCCATGATTTCTCGGGCTTGAGATTCGGGTCGTTGACGAAGGACAGCGCACCACCCGAGGTCGCGCCGTAGAGCTCGCCGACGGTGGGAAAGCGCACCGCGCGACCCAGCGAAGCCTTGAGCACGGTATCTGCGCTCAGCTGATACGCCAATGCGGCCTTGGGCGAGACATCCGATTCGCCACGCTTTGCATAGGACTGAAAACTGGTCGCCGTGGCGGTGAGGCCGCCCGTCGCCTTCCAATCCTCGTAGCGCAGGCCGAGCACCGCCTTCCACTTCGGCGCGAAGGACCAGGTGTCCTGCGCCCAGGCGCTGAAGGTTTCGCTGCGACCGCCGACCTTGCTCACCGGCGAGAACGGCGCGCCATCCTGCCAATTGCCCAGGACGTTCGTCTTCAGGATCCGCAACTCGTATGCATCGCGGCCGACGCCGAAGTCGACGATGTGGGCGCCGGCCATGCCCTGCGGCCGCCAGGTGCTCTTGGCCGCCAGCGTGTTCCAGCCGGTGCCGTCCTGATCCTGCAGCGTGCCGGCACCGCCGATGGCCGCAAACGGCAGCGCCACCGCCGGCGTGCGCTGCTTGTCCTTGGCGTAGTCGTACAGGCTCGCTGCCACTTCCCAGTCCCACTCGCCCCGCGTGTTGCTCTTGACCGAGAACCCGTGCATCACGTGCGTCTGGCTGTCGTCGGTGAGCGGGAAGGCGGTGGGCGCCAGCGTGTAGCTGCGGCCGCCGATGTTGACCGCGCCGCTGTAGACGGGCTGGCCGGCCGCGTTGCGCAGGTAGCTGTCGGGCCGGCCCTCGGCGCTGTTCTGCCACCAGCCCAGGGTGTAGGTGGCGCGCAGGGTCGGTGAGAAGTCGTAGGCCAGCTTGAGCTTCGCGTGGTCCTGCACCGTGTGGTACGCCGTGCCGGTGCCGAGGACGTACCACGGCATGTTGGTGGTGTTCAGGCCGGGCACGAAGCCGGCCACGGGCGTCCCGCTGCGGCTCACGGCGCCGGAGGCCACGGTGGCGGTGGTGAAAGTCAGCGGCTGGCCGTGGCTGTCGCTGCGGTTCAGGTCGATCCACCAGGACCAGTCGCCGCTTCGGCTGCCGAGCGAGGCGCTGGTCTGCCAGCTGTTGAAGGTCTGGCGGGTGTTGTACAGGTCGTTGGGCTGCGACGAATAGCCGGCCTTGACGTGCGCCTCGAGCTTCGTCGGCATGCGCGTCACGTAGTCGACCACTGCGCCCGCCGAGTTGCCGGGGTAGGCGGCCGAGAACGGACCGTACATCACGTCCACGCGTTCGATCTCCTCGGGCGTGACCAGGCCCCAGCGCGGCGCGTAGTTGGTGCCGTTGGCGATGCCGTTGCCGAGGTAGTTCGACAGCAGGATGCCGTCGGCATACACCGCAGAGCGCGCGCTGTTGCCGGTGCCCGAGGCGCGCGTCGACAGGATCGCGTGGTTGTAGTCGCCGATGTAGCGCTTGCGCACCAGGAGGCTCGGCAGGTACTTGAGCGCGTCTTCGCTGTCGGTGGCGTTGATGCGGGTCTCGATCTCCTCGCGCGTCACGCCCTCGATGGTGGTGGGAATCTGCGTCGGCAGCGAGGTCGGCCGGCCGCCGGTGACGGTCACCACGCCGAGCGACTTGATGCGCTCGGGAGCGTCATCCGCCGGCGCGGCGGTCTGGGCCAGCACGGGCGCGGCCAGCCAGGGAAAAGCCACACTCAAGGCGAGCGACAGCACGGTTTTCTTGTTCATGGAAAGCGCTCCTCGGCGCCGCATGGCGCCGGTGCATTGCTAGGAAGTTCGCGCGCGGGCGCCCTTGCTGCGGGCGCACTGCGCTACGGATTCGAAGAAAAGCTCAGAGCGCTGGAGGCCCGCGCGCGGGCAGCGGCGCGGCGGTGGCCGCGGCGATGCGCGCGGCCGGAATGGGCTGGACCGCATGGGCCAGCGGAAGAGGACTCGGCAGTGCGACCGCCGCCATGGGCGGCGGCGCGCCGGTCAGCATGCACAGCGGGCAGTCCATGTGGCTCATGCCCAGTTCCTGCGCGCCGTCGTCGGTCTGCACGACCATCTTGACGGCGCCGGCGCTGGAACAGACCAGTTCCACCGCCTGCGGATTCACGATCGGCGAGGCGACCGCCACGCCCAGCGACAGCGCGAACCACAGCAGCACGAGGCGGCCGAGGTGGTGGGCGTGGCGCAGGCAGGACATGAGGCGGCGATTATCGGCCAGTCCCGCGCTCAAGGGCCGGGAACCACCGCCGTCACGCGAAAGCCGCGCGCCGCCAGCAGCGCCGGCAGGCCCGTGGGGCCGACCATGTGCAGCGCGCCGACCGCGCCGAACACGCGCTGGCCCCGCGCATGCAGGCGCGCGATGCCGTTGGCCAGCCCGGGGTTGCGGTCATCGAGCAGGCGCTTGAGCGCGCGCCGGTCGGCGGGCGTGCGCGCGCAGTCGCACCACTGCGTGTAGCGGTCGAGCCGGGGCCAGTCGTTGCGCGCCCAGGCCTGCGCCAGCTCGCCCGCCAATGCGCCGGTGCGGCCCGATTCGAGTTCGTCGAGGGCCTGGTCGATCTGCTCGCCCTCCTCCGCCTCGGAATCCCCGCTGAGCGTCTTCAACTGGTCGGCCGCGCTTTCGAGCGCGACGATGGGCTTGCCGCGGGCGCGCGCCAGGCCCGCGAGGAAGGCCTCGCTGCCGTAGTCGCCATACAGGCCCTCGGAGCGCGCCGCGAGCATCGACAGCGTCGTGACTTGCAGGATCGGCCGCAGCCGGGCCAGCGCGCCCTGGGGCAGGCAGGCGGCGGCGGCTTGCCGGTCGAGGCGGCGCTGTCGTTCCGGCGTGAGCACGCGCGCGCTGGCGGCCGAGTCGGCCGGCGCACTGAACACGGCCAGCGTCGCCGGATCGAGCAGGTCGAGTTCGAGCGCCAGCGTGTCGCTCTGCATCAGCGCGCGCAGCACGCGCGGCCCCGGAACCATCCACTCGGCCTTGCCCAGGTGCATGGTGCCATAGAGCCAGGACGTGCGGCCGTCCTTCTCGATGCGCCACAGGAGGCCGCGGTCGACCGCCTGCTGCATCGTGCGCCGCATGGCCTCGGCCGACAGGTCGGGCATGGCGGCCGGGGGCGGGCAGAAGGGCTTGATGCTGCCTTCGTCGGCCGCCATGGCCAGCGTCGCGCTCGCACAAAGCCACGCCAGGGCCAGAGCAAGCAGGCGGGAAACCCAGGCGCGGCTCATGCCAGCGCCGCCGCGAAATCTGCGACCAGGTCGCTCTCGCGCTCGAGCCCGACCGAGACGCGAATCAGGCCCTCCGCGATGCCCATCTCGGCCCGCCTCGCGGGGCCCGCCTCCCAGAAGATGGTCGGCGCCACCGGAATGATCAACGTGCGCGTATCGCCCATGCCGGTGGCCTTGATCGGGATCTGCAGCCGGTTGATGACCGGAATGCAGGCCTGCGGATCCCGCAGCTCGAAGGACAACAGCCAGGCGCCCGAGCCGAAATGTGCGCGCGCCAATGCATGTTGCGGATGCGACTCGAGCATCGGGTAGTGCACGCGCGCCACCGCCGGATGGCTTTCCAGGAAACGCGCCAACGCCAGCGCCGTCGCGCTGCTCTGCGCGACGCGCAGGGCCAGGGTTTCGGCGCCGACGGCGATGCGGTGGGCATGGTCGGAGCTCAGCGAGCCGCCCAGGTCGCGCAGCCCCTTCTTGCGCAATTGCACGAGGCCCCACTGCTTCGCATCGCCCTGGCGATAGCCGGCAAAGATGTTGGGGAAGCTGCTCCAGTCGAAGAGGCCGGTGTCGGTCACCGCACCGCCGAGCGCGTTGCCGTGGCCGGCGATGGTCTTGGTCAGCGAGTTGACCGACAGGCTCGCGCCCACCGTCTTCGGCCGGAACAGGGCCGGCGAGGTGATGGTGTTGTCCACCACGTAGACGAGGCCGCGGTCCGCGCAGAGACGGCCGATGCCGGCCAGGTCGGGCACCTGCGTGCCGGGATTGGCGATGGTTTCGACGAACACCATGCGGGTCGCGGGCGTGAGCGCATCGGCCACGGCAGTCGCCGCCGACGCATCGACCAGGCTCACTTGAATGCCCAGCCCCTGGAGCGTGCCCAGCACGCTGTGGGTGTTGCCGAACAGGTGGCGGCTCGCGACCAGGTGATCGCCCGCGCGCAGCAAGGTCAGGAACACGGCCGAAACCGCGGCCATGCCGGTCGCGAAGCACACGGTGCCCAGGCCCTCCTCGAGCGCCGTGAGCTTGGCCTCCAGCGCGGCGGTGGTCGGCGTGCCCTGGCGCGCGTAGTTGAAGCGGTTCTTCAGCGTGCCCTGGAACACGCCGATCAGGTCCTCGACGCGCTCGTAGCCGTACTGCACCGACGGGTGCACCGCCATGTGCACGCCGCCTTCCTCGACGCCGAAGCGGCGGTCGGCGTGCAACAGCCGGGTGGTCGGATCAGGGGCGGAAGCGTCGGAGGGCGAGGTCATCGGAGTTGTATCCATGGGTGTCAAAGCAAGGCAGCACGGCTATGCTTGTTACATGCGCAGCATATTTCACCTTGCCTTCCATGTCCGCGATCTCGACGAGGCGCGGCGCTTCTACGGCGGCCTGCTCGGCTGTGCCGAAGGGCGCAGCACCGGCACCTGGGTCGATTTCGACTTCTTCGGCCACCAGATCTCGCTGCATCTCGGCGAGCCCTTCGCTACCTCGCGCACCGGCCGCGTCGGCGACGCGATGGTGCCGATGCCGCACTTCGGCATCGTGCTCGAGCTGCCCGCGTGGCGCGCG
The DNA here is from genome assembly GCF_018614955.1 of Variovorax paradoxus. GTDB lineage: Bacteria > Pseudomonadota > Gammaproteobacteria > Burkholderiales > Burkholderiaceae_C > Variovorax > Variovorax paradoxus_J. The sequence goes on along the minus strand of NZ_JAGGNV010000019.1, from coordinate 69,632 downwards.
CTGGCCGAGCGCCTGCAGGTGGCCGGTGCCGACTTCGTGCTGAAGCCGCAGGTCCGCTTCGAAGGCCAGCCGGGCGAGCAATGGACGATGTTCTTCTGCGACCCCTTTGGCAACCCGATCGAGGCGAAAGGATTCCGATCGCTGGACAGCGTCTACGACGCATGAGCTGAACTCTCATCCGCTTCGCCATGGCTACTTCTCTGCGCATTGCCGGTCTTGTTGCCGTACTTGCCGCCCTCTTCCATCCTGCCGCGCACGCGGTGCAGGACTGCGAGCTCAACGGCCAGAGCGTGAATCCGGCGAACGGCAACACCACCGCAGGCAAGACCGGCCTCATGCGCTGCAAGAACCGCGGCAGTGGCGAGCTGATGCGCGAGCAGCAGATCCAGAACGGCGTCTTCATGGGCCTGGTGCGCCACTACGACAAGGGCAGGCTCTTGAAGGAACACAGCCTCAACGCCAACGGCAACATGCAGGGCCGGGCGCGCGAGTTCTCGCCCACCGGCGGCGTGTTGCGCGAGGCGACCTACGAGAACGGACACGAGACGGGCCTGACGCGCAGCTTCCACCCCGGCGGCCAGGTGCGCCGCATCGGCTTCTATGCCGAGCCGGGCGAACGCGCCTCGGCCGAGTTCACCGAGCGCGGCCAGCTGTCGGCGCTGCGCTGCGGCGACAAGCCGATGCTGGCGCCGGCGGTCGACGACGTGCGGCTGTGCGGCTTCGTGAACGGGCCCTCGCAGGTGGAGTTGTTCGACAGCAAGGGCATTCTGCGTTCGCGCCTGGCCTATGCAGCCGGCAAGCGGGTGCGCAGCGAGGAGCTCTACGACAACGGCAAGCCTTCGGTGCAGGACGAGATCAACGGCAACCTGCGCACCGAACGGCGCTGGTCCTCCGAAGGGGTCAAGCGCCGCGAGGTGGTCTTCCTGCTGGTCGAGCGCGGCGCGATCAAGCAGCGCGAGCAGGACTTCTCGGAGAGGGGCACGCTGGTGCGCGATCAGCGCTGGAACGCGGCCGGCGAAGCGCAGAGCGACGAGAGCTATTACCTCAACGGGCAGCCGCGCAGCAAGGCCAGCTACGGCACGGCCGGCGATGCGCGCCAGGTGGAGATCACCGAATTCCACGACAACGGCCAGCGCGCCGCGCTCGGGCGCTTCCTGCTGGTCGACCGGGTCCGCCGCATCGCCGTCGGCACCCACCAGCGCTTCAGCGACAAGGCCACGTTGATGGCCGAATCGATCTACGACGACAAGGGCCGGGTCACGCGCGAACGGACCTGGGATGCCGAGGGCAAGCCCGAGCGCGACGACGAGGTGTTCGAGGACGGATCGCGCAAGGCCTTCATCAAGTAAAGGCCTGCCCCGATCAGTCGAGTTTGATCCCCGCCGACTTGATGATCGGCCCCCAGCGCTTCGATTCCGCCCGCGACAGCGCCGCGAATTGAGCCGGCGTCCCTGGCATCGCCTCCATCCCGAAATCGTTGAAGCGCTTCTGCACCGCCGGCACGCTGAAGGCGCGGTTCAGGTCGGCGTTGAGCTTGGCGATCACCGGCGCCGGCAAGCCGGCCGGGCCGAGGATGCCCTGGAATGCGAACACCTCGGTGTTGGGCACGCCCACTTCGGCCAGCGTCGGCACCTCCGGCAGCAGCTTCGAGCGCGCACCCGACCCGATGGCCAGGACGCGCACCTTGTTGCCCTGCATGATCGGCAGGCCCGAGGCCAGGTCGAGGAACATGCACGGCACCTGGCCGCCCATCACATCGGCCATCGCCGGCGCCGCGCCGCGGTAGGGGATGTGCGTGATGAAGGTGCCGGTGCGGTTCTTGAACATCTCCATCGCCAGGTGGTGCGGCGAGCCGTTGCCGGGCGAGGCGTAGTTGACCTTGCCCGGATTGGCCTTCACGTAGGCGAGGAAGGCCTTGAAGTCCTTGGCCGGGAAGTCCGGGTGCACCACCAGCGCGAGCGGGAACTTGCCGATGGCGCCGATGTAGCTGAAGTCCTTCTCCGGATTGAAGGGCAGCTTGCTGAACAGGTATTCGTTGAAGGCCAGCACCGCGTTGTCGGCCGACATGATGGTGTAGCCGTCGGGCTTGGACTTGGCGACCAGGTCGGCGCCGATGTTGGTCGAGGCGCCGGGGCGGTTGTCGATCACGATCTGCTGGCCCAGCGTCTGCCGCATGGCTTCGGCCAGGGTGCGCGCGATCACGTCGGTGCCGCCGCCGGCGGGGTAGGGCACCACCCACTTGATGAGCTGCTCGGGGTAGTTCTGCGCGCGCGCCCACGGAGCGGCGCTGGCGGCTGCGGTGGCAGCGAGGGTGGTGAGCAGGGTTCTGCGATCCATCGGAAAAGTCTCCTGGGTTTTAGTGAGTTGGCGTGAAAGGGTCAGCTCGCGCGCTCGTCGGCCGGCGGCGCGGACAGCGAGGGCATCGGCAGTTCGTCCAGCGCATGCGCCAGCGCGGCCCGGCAGCGCGCTTCGTCGCCGACCTGCTCGAACAGCAGCAGGGCGAGCCGCGCAAGGAACAGCGATTCTCGTTCCACGCCGGCCTCGCTGATGGCGCGCGCGCATTCGGCATAGAGACGATCGCGCGCTTCGGGAAGCAGTACTGAAGTCATTGGATAACCTCCGCGCCATGCGCTGCGGTGCTATTCGACTTGGGAGCGGCCCGGCGTCTCATGCGGCCTCCTTTTTTTCTGCCAATGCGGACGCGCGCCGCAGTGCCTGCGAGAGCGCACCGGGCGGCACGCGGCGCCAGCGCGCGGCCACGTGGCCGTCAGGGCGCAGCAGGTAGACGGTGCCATCCTGCGCGCCCAGGGCCGCGAACACCGCGGCATCGGCAGCGCCCGGCGGCAGCTCGCGCAGCACCGGCTTCAGCGGGCCGGCCTGGGCGGCCGCGAGTTCGGCTTCGAGCGCGGCGTCTTTATTGCGATCGATGTTGAGCACGAGCACGGTGAACACCGGCCCAAGCCAGTCGGTGAGATGCAGGTCCGCAGCGAGCTGCTGCTCGGGCATCGCCTCGCCCGGCTTGGGTCCGGCTGCGAGTTCGTCGCTCGCGCTGGACAGCGCCGAGACCTCGTAGTGCACCGCCTGCGTCTGCCGCGGATTGATCAGGTTCGCGATCTCGCGGTGCGCGCCCGAGAGCGAGAGCGCGGCTTCGCGCAGCAGGTCGAAGCCGCGCGAAGGCGGCGACATGAATTCGGTGCTGCGCATCGCGCTTTCGGCATTGATGTGGAAGGCTGCGATGCGCTCCTGCGAGTAGCTGTCGAGCAGCGCGGCATCGGACACGCCGCGCGCCACCAGCGCCAGCTTCCACGCGAGGTTGTCGGCATCGTCGAAGCCCGAATTGAGGCCGCGCACGCCGAAGATCGGCATCGCATGTGCGGCATTGCCGGCGAAGAGCACGCGGCCGTGGCGGTAGCGGTCGAGCGTCATCGCGCCGGCGCGGTAGACCGAAGTCCACACCGTCTTCCAGGGCAGACGGCCTTCGCCGATGGCTTCGAGGTGGCGCTGCACGAACTCCTGCACCGCGGCGGGTTGCAGCGCTTCCTCGGTGCTTTGGCCCGCGCGCAACTGGTAGTCGATGCGCCAGATGTCGTCGGGCTGGCGGTGCATCAGCACGGTCGAGCCCGGGTTCCAGGGCGGATCGAACCAGGCGCGGCGCTCCGTCGGATGCGTGCTGTGCAGCTCGATGTCGATGATCACGTAGCGGCCTTCGTAGGCCGTGCCCTCGAGATTGAGGCCGAGCGACCTGCGCACGAAGCTCTGGCCGCCGTCGCAGCCGACCAGCCACTGGGCCTGCAGCACGTAGCTGCCGAGCGCATTGCGCGCCTGCAGCCGGAGACCGTCTGCGTCCTGCGTGAAACCCGCGAGCTCGGTGCCCCAGCGGATGTCGATCGTTCCGGGCACAGCCGCGTTGCGGCGATGGATCTCGTCCAGCAGGTACTGCTCGATGTAGTACTGCTCGAGATTGATCATCGGCGGCAGCTTCTGCCGCTCGTCGTGCGGCATCTCGAAGCGGAACACCTCCCCGGTCTTGTAGAAGCTGCGCCCGCCGGTCCAGGGCAGGCCCTTGGCCAGGAAGGCCGGCAGCGCGCCGAGGCGCTCGATGATCTCCAGGCTGCGGCGCGAGACGCAGGCCGCGCGGCTGCCGACGCAGACCGTGTCGTCGGCTTCGAGGATCACGCTCCTGACGCCATGGTTGGCCAGGCCCAGCGCGAGCGACATGCCGACCGGGCCGCCGCCGGCGATCACGACCGGGTGGCGGCCCGGCTCGACACCGTCTTCGAGCGCTGGCAAGACGGGTTCGAAGCGCGTGTAGCGGAAAGCGCCGACCGAGGGCGGCAACTCGCCGGCCACAGGCGGCAACGGTCCGGTGGCGGCATCGCCGGTGCGCGCGGCGGGGGCAGCAAGCTTGGGGGCGACAGCGGTGTTCATGCGAAGGGATTGTCCCGATGCCCTCCTTCCACCGATGTCGTAACTTCGTACGAAGTGTTAACCCTGAGATTCCCATGAGGCGCTGGCCTCTTCGCGCCGCCAAGCATGCGCTGGCGGCCCCCGTGGTCAGCGGCGTGCTCGCCGGCGTCGGCACACCGCACCTGGCGGCCAGCTACCTCGGCGCGATGCATCGCGTGCTGCCGGTGACCTTCTGCACCGTGTTCGCGGTGAGCGCCAGCGGACGCATCGAAACGGTGTCGGCCGCGAGCACCTACGGCAACACGGCCGAGCGCACCTCGGAGCGCTACGTGGCGCAGCGCTTCGACCTGCTCGACCCCAACATGGTCTGGCTGGCGAAGCGCAAGCTGCCCAAGCGCCCGCAGCTGTGGCTCGGCCACCAGCGCGCCGAAGAGGTGGCCGACCCGGCCTACCGTGCGGCCTGCTACGGCGACGTCGGCATCCGCGAGCGCGCCTCGATCCTGCTCTTGCTGCCGACCGGCCAGCGCACCGCGGTGAGCTTCTACCGCAGCCTCGCACAGCCCGACTTCGGCGACGCCGATTTCACGCTGCTCGAAACGCATGCCACGCTGCTGGCCGATGCCACGCTCGCGCACGGCCGCAGCGCCATGGCCGCGCGCGAAGCCGTCGAGCCGACACTCGCCACCCGCCTGCTCGCCCTGAGCCCGCGCGAACGCGAGGTGATCGGCCACCTGATGGTCGGCAAGACTGCGAAGGAAACGGCGCGCGAGATCGGGATCGAGCTCACGACGGTGCGGACCCACCAGTACCGCGCGTTTCGGCGGCTGGGAATCAGGAGCTTGAAGGAGCTGCTGCGCGGCGCCTGATCAGGCGCCCGGCGCCGCCACTTCCTGATCGATCGCCCCGAAGATCGGCTGTCCATCCTTGCCCTTCATCTCGATCCGGATCGTGTCGCCGTACTTCATGAACTCGGTCGCCGGCTGGCCGTCCTGGATGGTCTCGATGCAGCGCTTCTCGGCGATGCAGCTGTAGCCCTTGGGCCATTCGGTGCGGCCGTCTTTCTCCACGCCCTTGTTGCTCACCGTGCCGCTGCCGACGATGCTGCCGGCGCGCACGTTGCGGGTCTTGGCGATGTGCGCGATCAGCTGGCCGAAGTGGAAGGTCATCTCCTCGCCCGCATCGCACATGCCGACCTTGCGCCCGTTCCAGGTGCTTTGCAGCGTGAGGTGCACGCGGCCGCCCTGCCACGCATCGCCCAGTTCGTCGAGGGTGACGGCCACCGGGCTGAAGGCGGTCGCGGGCTTGCTCTGGAAGAAGCCGAAGCCCTTGGCGAGCTCGGCCGGGATCAGGTTGCGCAGGCTCACGTCGTTGGCGAGCATCACCAGGCGGATGCCGTCGAGCGCCTGCGCGGGGCTCGCGCCCATCTTCACGTCGCCGGTGACCACCGCGATCTCGGCCTCGAAGTCGATGCCGAAAGCCTCGCTCGCGACCACGATGCGTTCGCAGGGGCCGATGAAGTCATCGCTGCCGCCCTGGTACATCAACGGGTCGGTGTAGAAGCTGTCGGGCATCTCGGCATTGCGCGCCTTGCGCACCAGCTCCACGTGATTGAGGTAGGCCGAGCCGTCGGCCCACTGGTAGGCGCGCGGCAGCGGCGCCATGCATTGCGTGGGATCGAAGGGAAAGGCGTGGCGCGCGCGGCCGGCGTTGAGCGCATCCGACAGGTCCTGCAACTGCGGGCTCATGAAGCCCCAGTCGTCGAGCACCTGCTGCAGGCGGCCGGCGATGCCGGTGGCGTAGTGGGCGCTGGCCAGGTCGCGCGAAACGACGACCAGCTGGCCGTCGCGCGAGCCGTCTTTGAGGGTGGCGAGTTTCATGGGTGGTGGCGGATGCCGGCACGGCATCGCTACTAAACTGATTGAACGGGCGGCAGTGTACCGAGCAGAACCTTGGCGCCGCGTTCCGATCCACTCCCGATGCCCCCGCACGCCCTCCCCACCCTGCCCCCGGTTCCGCGCCCGCCCTGGCGCGGCCTGGCGCTGCTGGCGGCCGCGGTGCTGCTCGCACACCTGGCGCTGCTGGGCCTGGCGCCCATGGCCGTGGGGCCGCATCCCTCGCCGCTGGCCAGCAAGTTCACGACGCGCACCATCGTCATTGCGCCGCCGGCCGAGGAGCCGGCGCCACCATTGCCCGCGGCCGCCGCCAAGCCGCCGCCGCCCAAACCCGTGCGCCCGCACCCTGTGGCCCGTCCGCAGGTGCCTGCCCCCGCGCCCGAGAATTCGGCGCCGGCCGAGGCGCCCGGACCGGATCTGACGGCCCAGGCGCCGGTCGAAGCCGGCGTTCCCGCAGAGCCCGCGCCGGAGGCAGCGGCCGCGGCGCCCGCCGAGGGCACATCGGCCGCGGCCGGCGGCAGCAACGCCGCGGGCCAGGCCGAAGCGCCGGTGCCGCAGCGCATCCCGGGTTCGGTGCGGCTCGCCTTCGCGGCCACCGGGCAGATGGGTACGTCGCCGATGCAGGGCGTGTTCGGCAACCTGACCTGGTTGCAGGACGGCCGGCAGTACGACGCGCAGCTGTCGCTCAACTTCCTGTTCCGGACCATCCGCAGCCAGCACAGCAACGGCGTGATCGGCGCCAACGGCATCGAACCGACCCGCTTCTCGGACAAGCGCAGGAACGAGGTCGCCTCGCACTTCATGCGCGAGCAGGGCACGGTGGTGTTCAGCAACAACGCACCGAGCGTGCCGCTGATGCCGGGCGCGCAGGACCGGCTGAGCGTGATCCTGCAACTCGGCGCGTTGATGGCCGGCGATCCGGGGCGCTATCCGCCCGGCGCGGCTTTCGCGATCCAGACGGTGGGCCCGCGCGATGCCGACATCTGGATCTTCAAGGTCGAAGAGGATGAGAAACTGAGCCTCCAAGCCGGCGAATTCACTGCGCGCAAGCTCACGCGCAATCCGCGCCAGCCCTTCGACGACAAGGTCGAGCTCTGGCTGGCGCCCGAGCTGGGCTATCTGCCGGTGCGCATCAAGCAGACTCAGAGCAACGGCGATTTCGCCGATCTGCAACTGCGCAGCGTCGAGCCGATGCGCCCCTGAGGCCGAATAAATCACAAAAAATCACAGCCTGTTCCTACAAAACAACAGCCCTTCTTGAAACTGGCGCGTTGATTGCTATCTAACCAACATGAATGCCATCGACATCCTCACTGGACCCGCCATGCAAATGCTTTACGACTCCGACTCCTTCGTCGTCGTGCACGTGCAGCCGACCGAAGGCGACACGCCCGTAGCGCCCGACATTCCCGTGCTCGCGCGTCACGGCTTCGAGATCGTGGACAAGCGCTCCGGCAAGGAGGTCTACCTCGACGGTTCCTGGGCCGAACTGTTCCAGCAGCAGATTGCTGCCTGGCAGCTCAACACGCCGACGCAGGAAGAAGTCGAAGACACGCTCGAGGGCTACGCCGAACTGGCGCACACGCCCGTCCTCGTCCACTAAGCGCGACGCTTGCCGTACAACCAACCGTACATCGGCCCCACGATCAACAGCACGGCGACCAGCCGGCAGACCTGAAACGCCGTCACCACCGGCACCCCCAGCTGCAACACCTTCGCGGTGATCGCCATCTCGGCGATGCCGCCGGGCGAAGTGCCCAGGATCACGGTGGCCGGATGCAGGCCTGTGCCCAAGGCCAAGAGCCATGCGAAAGCGCCGCACAGCGCGATCATTCCCAGCGTACCGATCGCCACCGTCGCCAGCCAGCGTGGCGCCGTGTGAAGGAACTCGCGGCTGAAGCGCACGCCCAGGCTCACCGCGATCACCAGCTGGGCCGCGTTCGACAGCCACACCGGCACCGCCGAAAGTTGCTGGCCGGCCATGGTGAATCCCATCGACACCACCAGCGGCCCCATGAACCACGGATTGGTGCGCCCCGCGATCCGCATCACCAAGCCGCCCACGCCCGTTGCCAGCGCAAGCAGCGCGAGGCCGCCCCAGCGCACTTCGCGCACGCCGGCCACGTTGATCTCGAGCCCATGCAGCCCGCTCCATTGCATCGCGAACGGAATCGCGACCGTGACCAGCACCAGCCGCAGGCTGTGCGCGGCGGCGACCAGGTCGGTGCGCGCGCCGACGCGTTCGGCCAACAGCGTCATCTCGGAGGCACCGCCGATCGCGCCTGCGAAGTAAGTCGTGGCTCTCATGGATCGTGAAGGCACATGCGGCATCCGGTCCGCATGCAAGCGCTGCAAGCACCCACCGAAGGCCCAGCCCAGCGCCAGCGCCCAGACGATGGCGAGCACGATGGCCCACCACACGCCTGCCACCAGCGCGACCACCTGCGGCGTGAAGTAGAGGCCCAGCGCGACGCCGATCACCCACTGCCCGGCATTGCGCAAGGGCGTATGGCTGGCGGTCGGCGCACCGGCGATCGAAGCCAGGGACACGGCCAGCAGCGGGCCGATCATCCACGGCAGCGGCGTGTGCAGGGCAAGACAGAGGCCGGCCGCCACGAGTGCAAGCAAGAGCGTGGCGAGGACGCGAACCGAAAAGCGGAGGGACACGGACAGGAAAGGGGGAATTGGACGGCGGCGCGCTGCAGCCGCCGTCGCATAGTATGGCTCGATGCTGTTTCGACGCTTTTTCACGCTGTCCTTGCTCGTGGCGGTGGTCCTCACGGGGTGTTCTGTCTTCGCGCCGCGCGCGGATGAACCGGTCGCCCGACGCGCGATGGCCCTGCTGCCGGCCGACGCGCTGCTGCTCGGCGAGCAGCATGACGCCGCCGAGCACCAGGTGATCGAGCGCGAGATGGTCGAGACACTGGCCGCACGCGGCCGCCTGGCCGCGCTGGCGCTCGAGATGGCGGAGGAAGGCACGACCACGGTCGGCCTCGCGCGCGACGCGACCGAAGCGCAGGTGCAGGCCGCGCTCAACTGGAACGAGAAGGCCTGGCCCTGGAGCGCCTACGGCCCGGCCGTGATGGCCGCCGTGCGCGCGGGCGTGCCGGTGATCGGCGCCAACCTGCCGCGCGAGCGCATGAAGGACGCGATGGCCGATGTCTCGCTCGACGCACAGCTCGGCAAGGAGGCGCACAAGGCGCAGCAGGAGGCGGTGCGCAACGGCCACTGCAAGCTCTTGCCCGAGTCGCAGATCGGGCCGATGACGCGCATCCAGATCGCGCGCGATCGCGCGATGGCGCAAGCGATCGTCAAGGCGCGGGTGCCGGGCAAGACCGTGCTGCTGCTGAGCGGCGCCGGCCACACCGCCAAGGCGCTCGGCGTGCCGCAGCACCTGCCGAGCGACTTGGCGGTGAAGACGGTGCAGTTGCAGGCTGGCGTGCCGATGTCCCCGCGCGAGCCCGGCGCCTTCGATGCCGTGTGGCACACGCCCGCGCTACCGGAAAAGGACTACTGCGCCGGCGTCAAGCGTGCTTCTTGATGGAGTCGGCCAGTGTGTTGACGAGCGTGTCGATATGCGACTTCTCGACGACGTAAGGCGGCGCGATCACGATCACGTCGCCCGCCGGCCGCACCAGCGAACCCTTGTGATAGCAGTCCAGGAAGATGTCGTAGGCCCGCTTGCCCGGTGAGCCCGCGATCGGCGCGAGTTCGACCGCAGCGGCCAGGCCCAGGCTGCGGATGCCGATCACGTTCGGCAGCCCCTTGAAGGCGCTGTGGAAGGCATCGCCCAGCACCTTGCCCATTTCGCCGGCGCGCGGGAACAGCTGCTCCTTCTGCAGCAGCTCGAGCGTCGCGATGGCCGCCGCGCAGGCCACCGGGTGGCCCGAGTAGGTGTAGCCGTGGAAGAACTCCACCACGTGCTCGGGCGCCGAGGTGTTCATCATCGCGTCATACAGCTTGTCGCGGCAGATCACGCCACCGAGCGGGATCACGCCGTTGGTCACGCACTTGGCGAAGTTCAGCATGTCGGGCACCACGCCGTAGTAGTCCGACGCGAAGTTGGTGCCCATGCGGCCGAAGCCGGTGATGACCTCGTCGAAGATCAGAAGGATGCCGTGCTTGTCGCAGATCCCGCGCAGCTTCTGCAGGTAGCCCTTGGGCGGCAGGTACCAGCCGGCAGAACCCGCCACCGGCTCGACGATGATCGCCGCCACGTTGCTAGGGTCGTGCAGCGGCAGGATGCGCTGCTCCAGATCGGCCAGCGGATCGTCGGCCCACACCGGCTCCTGGTTGTGGATGTAGGCATGGTTCACCGGATCGTGGATGAAGCGCATGTGGTCCACGCGCGGCAAAAAGGCCGAGCCGAACACCTTGCGGTTGCCCGGAATACCGCCCACCGACATGCCGCCGAAACCCACGCCGTGGTAGCCCTTCTCGCGGCCGATGAAGAGGTTGCGGTGCCCTTCCCCGCGCGCGCGGTGGTAGGCCAGCGCCACCTTCAGCGAGGTGTCGGCGGCTTCGCTGCCGGAGTTGCAGAACAGCACCTTGTTGAGGTCGCCGGGCGCCATCGCGGCGATCATCTCGGCCGCCTTGAAAGCCTGGTCGTTGCTGACCTGGAAGGCGGTGGCGTAGTCGAGCGTGTCGAGCTGCTTCTTGATCGCCTCGTTGATGGGCTTGCGGTTGTGGCCCGCGCCCACGCACCAGAGCGAGGAGATGCCGTCGATCACCTTCCTGCCGTCATGCGTGGTGAACTCCATGCCATCGGCGGCCACGAAGACCCGCGGGTCCTTTCTGAAATGGCGGTTCGGGGTGAAGGGCAACCACTGGTTGTCCATGGTGAAGTCGTTGTAGGCCATGAATCACTCCTGCCGGGGAGGCGCTGACGGGGAGAAGGGCATTTTGGCACCGCGCGCGCTCCGCGGCAGCCCTGCGACAATCTCCGCCCTTATGACCCCCGCGTACATCCTCACCCTTTCCTGCCCCGACCGCACCGGCATCGTCCATGCCGTTTCCGGCTTTTTGCTCGAGCGCGGCGGCAACATCGAAGAAGCGGCGCAGTACAACGACCACGGCACGGGCCTGTTCTTCATGCGCGTGCGCTTTGCCTGCGACCAGAGCGAAGCCGCCTTGCGCGAGCAGCTCGCCGGCCTGGCCCAAAGCTTCGGCATGCGCTGGAAGCTGCACGCCGCGGCCGAGCCGATGAAGACCGTGATCCTGGTCAGCAAGGAAGGCCACTGCCTCAACGACCTGCTGTTCCGCTGGAAGAGCGGCCTGCTCGCGATCGACGTGCGCGCCATCATCTCGAACCACCGCGACTTCTACCAGCTGGCCGCCAGCTACAACGTGCCCTTCCACCACATCCCGGTGACGGCCGCGACCAAGGCCCAGGGCGAGGCGAAGCAGTTGGAGATCATCGAAGCCGAAGGCGCCGAGCTGGTGGTGCTGGCGCGCTACATGCAGATCCTCAGCAACGAGCTGTGCACGCAGCTGGCCGGCCGCGCGATCAACATCCACCACTCCTTCCTGCCCAGCTTCAAGGGCGCCAAGCCCTACTACCAGGCCCACGACCGCGGCGTGAAGCTGATCGGCGCCACCGCCCACTACGTGACCGCAGACCTCGACGAAGGCCCGATCATCGAGCAGGACGTGGAACGCGCCGACCACACCGACACGGTGGAAGACCTGACGGCCCGAGGCCGCGACACCGAGAGCCAGGTGCTGGCGCGCGCCGTGAAGTGGCACAGCGAGCATCGCGTGCTGCAGAACGGACACCGGACGGTGGTGTTCAAGTAGTAGAGTCTTTTCCATGAACGCGCTCCACGCCTCCGAACGCCAGTCGCAGGTGGTGCGCGCGCTGCAGGCCCACCTGCCGGCGCACGCGCTGATCTGGAACGCCGAGGACACCACGCCCTACGAGTGCGACGGCCTCACCGCCTACCGCCAGCGCCCGCTGGCCGTGGCGCTGCCGGAAACAGAGGCGCAGGTTGCGGCCGTGCTCAAGACCTGCCACGCGCTCGGCGTGCCGGTCGTGGCACGCGGCGCCGGCACCGGGCTCTCGGGTGGCGCGATGCCCAACGCGGTGGGCGTCACGCTCTCGCTCGCCAAGTTCAACAGCATCCTGAAGATCGACCCGGTCGGCCGCACTGCGGTGGTCCAGTGCGGCGTGCGCAACCTCGCGATCAGCGAAGCCGCCGCGCCTTTCAACCTCTACTACGCGCCCGACCCTTCGAGCCAGATCGCCTGCACCATCGGCGGCAACGTGGCCGAGAACTCGGGCGGGGTCCACTGCCTCAAGTACGGCCTCACGCTGCACAACGTGCTGCGCGTGCGCGGCTTCACCGCCGAAGGTGAAGCGATCGAGTTCGGCAGCGAGGCGCTAGATTGCGCGGGCCTGGACCTGCTCGCGCTCGTGGTCGGCAGCGAAGGCATGCTGGCCGTGACCACCGAGGTCACCGTCAAGCTGGTGCCCAAGCCGCGGCTCGCACGCTGCATCATGGCCAGCTTCGACGACGTGCGCAAAGCCGGCGATGCGGTGGCGGCCGTGATCGCGGCCGGCATCATCCCGGCCGGTCTCGAGATGATGGACAAGCCGATGACGGCCGCGGTCGAGGACTTCGTACGCGCCGGCTACGACCTCGAAGCCGAAGCCATCCTGCTGTGCGAATCCGACGGCACGCCCGAGGAGGTCGAAGAGGAGATCGGCCGCATGAGCGCCGTGCTGCGCGATTGCGGCGCCACCGCGCTCTCGGTGAGCCGCGACGAGGACGAGCGCCTGAAGTTCTGGAGCGGCCGCAAGAACGCCTTTCCCGCTTCGGGCCGCATCAGCCCAGACTACATGTGCCTCGACTCGACCATCCCGCGCAAGCGGCTGGCCGACATCCTGCTCGCGATCCAGCAGATGGAGAAGAAGTACAACCTGCGCTGCTGCAACGTGTTCCATGCCGGCGACGGGAACCTGCATCCGCTGGTGCTCTTCGATGCCAACGACCCCGACGAGCTGCACCGCTGCGAACTCTTCGGCGCCGACATCCTGGAGACCAGCGTCGCGATGGGCGGCACGGTGTCGGGCGAGCACGGCGTGGGCGTCGAGAAGCTCAACAGCATGTGCGTGCAGTTCACGGCCGAGGAGAACGAGCAGATGTTCGGCGTCAAGCGCGCCTTCGATCCGGCAGGTCTGCTCAACCCCGGCAAGGCCATCCCCACGCTGCAGCGCTGCGCCGAGTACGGCCGCGAAGTGGTGCGCGGCGGACGCGTGGCGCATCCGGACCTCCCTCGTTTCTGAAAGAGCAGGCAGATGAACGGCTTGCGCGGCCTGGCCTGGCTGCTGGTGTTCCAGTCGATCGGCGAAGTGCTGTCGCGCGGCTTGTCGCTGCCGCTGCCAGGCCCGGTCCTCGGCTTGATGTTGCTGCTCGCTGCGCTCTACTTTCCCGTCGTGCGCGAGCCGGTGGCCGAATGCGCGAACTTCATGCTCGCGCACCTGTCGCTGCTGTTCATCCCGGTCGGCGTGGGCGTGATGACGCATCTCGCGCTCCTCGGCCAGTACGGCGGACGCATGCTCCTCGTCGTCGTGCTGTCGACCTGGATCGGGCTGGCGGTGACCGTGCTGGTGCTCTACGGATTCAACCGCAAGAAGAACAAGACCTGAGCCGTGCCGCGCTTCGTCGAACTCTGGATCTATCTCTCGGCCACGCCGCTCTTCGGCCTCACGGCCACGCTGGTGGTGTACCTGCTCGCGAACGCGGCTTACGCAAAGCTGGGCAGCGCGCCCTGGGCCAACCCGGTGCTGTGGTCGGTGATCGCGCTAGCGGGCGGCCTGCTGGCCACGGGGGTGGACTACCCGACCTATTTCGCGGGCGCGCAGTTCATCCACTTCCTGCTCGGTCCCGCCGTCGTGGCGCTGGCCTGGCCTTTGTGGCAGCGGCGCGCCGAACTGCGCGCGCGCTTCGGGCGGCTGCTGCTCGCCGCGCTGGCAGGCGGCGTGGCGGCGGGCGGATCGGCCGTCGCGCTGGGCTGGGCGGTGGGCCTGCCGCACGACGTGGTGCTCTCGCTCGCGCCCAAGTCGGTCACGGCGCCGGTGGCCATGGGCATCTCGGAAAAGATCGGCGGCATTCCGGCGCTGTCTGCGGTGTTCGCGGTGCTCACCGGCATGATCGGCGCGCTCTCGGGCAAGTACCTCTTCGATGCGCTGCGCATCGGCACCGATGCTGCCGGCTATGCGGCGCGCGGCTTCGCGCTCGGCACCACGGCCCATGGCATCGGCGCGGCCCGCGCGCTGCATGTGGATGCCGATGCCGGCGCCTATGCCGGCTTGGCGCTGGGCATGCAGGTGGTGCTGGCAGCGCTGCTGATGCCGCTCGTATTTCGGCTGTTCTAGAAAAAACGCCCGCCGAGGCGGGCTTCCCTTCGGGGAACTCCGCGGAACCGGCTTTGCCGGCCGCTGGTGTTGCCCCCGGAGAGGGCTGAAGGCCGCGGCTCCAAGCCTGCCTGCGCAGGCTTGGACGGCCTGAAGAGCAAGGCTTCTGGCCGCCGCACGTTTGGCCGACCACACGAAGTGGGAAGCCAGGGGGTGCGCTTTACCTAGCCGCGATTCGGATTGTTCGGCCGGCTGTCGTGGCGATTGGGCACGCCGTCGTTGTCGCGGTCGCGGTCGTAGCGGTTCGGCACGCCGTCACGGTCGCGGTCCCAGCGGCCGCGGTTGTATTCCCAGCGGCCATCGCGTTCACGCCATTCCGGCGCGCGGTAGGCATAGCCGGGGCGCGCGCGGACCCACCCGCCGTGCACCCAGACATGGCGCGCGCCGCGCCACTCGTAGTGGCCCGGTGCCCACACGTAGCCGCGGCGCGGCGGCGGCATGCGTTCGGAGCGCGGCGGCGGTGGCGGCGTCTGGATGATGACCGCGGGCTGCGCCTGCGCGGTGGTAGGTATCGTTACGGCGGCGCCCACCGAAAGAAGGGACGCGGCGCCCACGGCCAAGGTGACAGCAAGTTTTTTCATGGGGGTGCTCCTCATGAGTTGTTGGAGCCTTCATCGTCCCTGGCTCGCGTGAAGGGCCTGTAAGCGCTACGCCACAAATTGTGTAAAGGTGTTTCGCCTATTCCTGCAGCTCTCGCAGATCGATGGCATCTGCCATCGCGGCATAGCCCGCGTTGCCGGGATGCAAGTGATCACCCCCGTCGTAGAGCGCATGGAGCGCCTCCGGATCGGCCGGGTTGCGCAAGGCCCGATCGAAATCCACCACCGCATCGACATCCTGGCGGCCGCGGATCCAGCGGTTCACGGCCTGGCGGCGCGTTTCCTTCTCCTCGCTCCAGGAGGCCGCACCCTTGAACGGCGTGATCGTGCCCAGCAGCACCTTCACGCCCTTGGCATGCGCCTCCTCGATCAGCTGTTGCAGGCCGGCCGTGATCTGCTCGGCGCTGGGCGGCTGAAACAACGGCGCGAAGCCCTGGATCGCGATCGGCAGGCTGAAGTTGATATCGTTGATCCCGATCAGGACCACCGCATGCGTGACGCCGCTTTGCGCCAGCACGTCGCGCCGGAAGCGCTCGATGCCGCTCGGGCCGACGCCGTCGGTGAGCAGTCGGTTGCCGGCGATGCCGGCATTGATCACCGCCACGGACCCGGCGCTGCCGGGCCGTTCGCGCACGCGTGTCGCGAGCCGGTCCGGATAGCGCGCGGGCAGCGCCTGTCCCTCGCCGGCGCCCAGGCCCTGCGTGATGGAGTCGCCGAACGCGACCACCACGCGCGGCGCGGCCGGGCTGGCAACGTCGAGGCCGGTCACAACATGGTTCAATGACGACAGCGTTGCGTTGCGCCACTGCGGCTGCATGAGCGCGGGCCCCGGCATCATCGATGTGCTGCCAAGATGATGCACGGTCGCGAAGGGCGTGCGCGCCTCGACCTGAAAGCTCACCGCCAGGGCCTGGCCGGGCTCCACGCCGAGCCGTGCGTCATCGCTCCAACGCTCTTCGCCCGGCGCGATCGTCGCGCTGGCCAGGCCACCGAAACGCAGGCCTTGCAGCGTAGCGGGCGACACCGCATCGGGCCCGGTGCTGCGCGCCACGCTGGCGCCGACGATGCGCAAGGGCTCCTTGCCGAACAGGTTGGAAAAACGAACACGCACGCGCTCGCCGCCCAACGTGGGCAACACGCGCAGACGCAGAGTCTGACCGTCGAAGACAGGGAGCGGCGGTGAAGTCTGGATGCCGGGCAGCACGGGCGCCTTCAAGTAGTCCTGCGGCGCGGCCGCCCAGCTGGCGACCCAGCGAACTTCGCGCGCTGTTCGCGGCTGGGCCGGCAGCGCGACGGGCAGAAGGGTCAGCAGCAACCCCAAGGCGAAGAATCGTGAAACCAGCTTCATGCGGCGCAAAAGCGCCTCAGTTTAAGGAGCCTGCGCGACCCGCGCACGACTCAGGGACTTGCCTCACCAGGTATCGACGTAGGGCGCGGCCGCCCCCCGTGCAGCAGCAGACGATGCCAGCCCGCGCACCAGCCAGGCGCGCGTGTCGGCCGGGTCGATCACCGCATCGATCTCCAGCGTCTGCGCCATGTGGATCGCCTCGCCGTTCGCATACTGCTGGGCCACCAGCTTCTTGAACAAGGCATCGCGTTCCGCGCCCTCGGCCGCGGCCTCGAGCTCCTTGCGGAAGCCGAGTCGCACCGCGCCTTCGAGTCCCATGGCGCCGAACTCGCCCGTGGGCCAGGCGACGGTGAAGACCGGCGCGTCGAAGCCGCCGGCCGTCATCGCTTGCGCACCCAGTCCATAGCCTTTGCGCAGCACCACGGCGAAATACGGCACGCGCAGGTGCGAGGCCACCACGAACATACGGCACACGTGGCGCACCTGCGCCTGCGCTTCGATCTCGGGACCGACCATGAAGCCCGGCGTGTCGGACAGCGCGACCAGCGGCAGGCCGTGCGCATTGCACAGCTGCATGAAGCGCGCGGCCTTGTCGGCAGCCTCGACGTCGATCGCGCCGCCGAGATGGTGCGGGTTGTTCGCGAGCAGGCCCACCGGCTTGCCCTCGATGCGCGCCAGCGCCGTGACGATGCCCGCGCCGAAGCCGGCGCGCAGCTCCAGCAGCGAGCCGCTGTCGGCCACGCCGCGCATCGCGGCGCGCACGTCGTACACGCGCAGCCGGTTCTCCGGCACCGCGTGGCGCAGCACGCGCGGATCGGCGCACTGCCAGTCGCTCGTGGCGCCCTGGAAGTAGGAGAGGTATTGCTTCGCCGCGGCCACCGCATGCGCTTCGTCCTTCACCAGGATGTCGATCACGCCGTTGCGCGACTGCACGCCGCTCGGGCCGATCTGCTCCGGCGCAAAGGTGCCGAGGCCGCCCCCTTCGATCATCGCGGGCCCGCTCATGCCGATGTTGCTGGCCTCGGTGGCGATGATCACGTCGGCGCAGCCAACCAGCGCCGCGTTGCCCGCGAAGCAGCGGCCGTGCACGATGCCCACCACCGGCACCTTGCCCGACAGCGCCGCGAACTGGCTGAAGGTGTGGTTGTTGAGGCCGGCGACGATGGGCATGTCGGTATCGCCCGGCCGCCCGCCGCCGCCTTCGGCGAACAGCACCACCGGCAACTTCAACCGGTGCGCGATGCCCAGCATGCGGTCGGTCTTGTGGTGGTTGCGCATGCCCTGCGTGCCGGCCAGCACCGTGTAGTCGTAAGCCATCACCACGCAGCGCGACTTCTCGGGGCCGAACTGCTTCGCGTTGATGCTCCCGATGCCGGTCACCATGCCGTCGGCCGGGGTGTTGGCGATCAGGTCGTCGAGCGTGCGGCGGCGCGTCTGCGCGGCGATGGCCAGCGCGCCGTACTCGGTGAAGTTGCCGGGGTCCTCGGCCAGCTCGCACAGGTCCGCGATGTTGGCGCGTGCGGTGCGGCCACCCTGCGCATGGCGCTTCGCGACCGCCGCAGCACGGTTGGCGTCGAGCGTCGGCGCATGGCGGTCGATGACCTTCTGCAGATCGGGGCGGATCGCGGCCAGATCGTGCTCGGCGCGCGCCTCGGCTTCCACGGCCTGCGCATCCACCGCTTCGAGCCGAACCAGCGACTGGCCCTCGACC
Organism: Variovorax paradoxus; assembly: GCF_018614955.1. GTDB lineage: Bacteria > Pseudomonadota > Gammaproteobacteria > Burkholderiales > Burkholderiaceae_C > Variovorax > Variovorax paradoxus_J. The sequence continues at coordinate 51,259 of NZ_JAGGNV010000019.1, read as the reverse complement.
AGGTAGTCGCCGGGCGCAGCCAGCAGCGCCAGCACGCGGCCGGCCGCGGGCGCGTGCAGCAGGTGCTCCATCTTCATGGCCTCGAGCACGCCGAGCTGTGCGCCGGCCGGAAGCACATCGCCGACCTCGACCTCGAACTGCATCAGCCGCGCGGGCATCGGGGCCTTGATCACGAGGCCGTCTTCCTCATCCTGCTGCGGCACGGCCACATCGTCCGTGCTTGCGACGGGCCGTGCCGACTTCGCGCTCGCATCGATGTGCACGGCCGCGGCGAGCAGATCGGCCAGGTGTTCCTCGACGAAGCGCGTGTGCACCTTCTGCGCCGCGAACTCGGGCCGCTCTGCAATCGCGCGCAGCAGCGCCAGGTTGGTCGCGATGCCCTCGATGGCGCATTCCCCGAGCGCGCGCAGGGATCGCCGCAGCGCATCGTCGAAACGCGGCGAGGACGAATGCACGATCAGCTTGGCGAGCAGCGTGTCGTAGTGAGGCGAAGGCGCGAGGCCGGCGTAGCCGTGCGTGTCGACGCGCACGCCGGGACCGGCTGGCAGCTCGAAGCGCGCGAGCGTGCCGCCCGAAGGCCGCGCGTCGCCATGCGCATCGAGCGTCTCCGCGTTGATGCGCCACTGCACCGCGAAGCCTCGCTGCGGCACCGTCCGCTCGGCACCGATGCCAAGCTCCGCGAGCGACTGCCCGGACGCGACCGCGATCTGCAGCTGAACCAGGTCGAGCCCGGTGACGGCCTCGGTCACCGTGTGCTCCACCTGCAGCCGCGGATTGGCCTCGATGAAGACGAAGGGCAGCTGGGTCGAACGCTCATCGACCAGGAATTCGAAGGTGCCCAGTCCCTGGTAGCCCACGGCCTGCGCCATGCGCAGCACGGCTTTTGTGATTTGCTCGCGCCGCTCCTGCGAGAGCGAAGGGCTCGGCGCGATCTCGACCAGCTTCTGGAAGCGCCGCTGCAGGGTGCACTCGCGCTCGCCCAGGCTCGCGACCGTCCGGCCATCGCCCAGCACCTGCACTTCGATATGGCGCGCATTGCGCATCAGGCGCTCGACATAGACCCCCTCGACGCCGAAGGCCGCCTTCGCTTCGGACATGCAGCGTGCATGCGCTCCCGGCAGATCTGCCGCGTTCAGGACGGCCCGCATGCCGCGGCCGCCGCCGCCGCCGATGGCTTTCACCATGACGCCCGCGCCCTCTGCCTGCTGCGCGGCGAAGAAGGCCTGCGCCTCAGCCAGCGTGACCGCACCGGCGCTGCCGGGCATCACGGGCACGTCGCACCGTTCGGCCAGCGCGCGGGCCCGCGCCTTGTCGCCGAAGAGCGCGAGCTGCGAGGGCGTCGGGCCGATGAAGCGCAGGCCGGCATCGGCGCAGGCCTGCGCAAAGTCGGCACGCTCGCTCAGGAAGCCGTAGCCGGGGTGCAGGGCGTCGCAACCTCGCGCGCGCGCGATGTCGATGAGCGCCGCGCCGTCGAGGTAGGCCGCAGGGCCGGTCGAAGCGAGCGGCACGGCCGTATCGGCCAGTTGAACGTGCAGCGCGCTCGCATCGTCCTTCGCATGAACGGCGACGCTGGCGATGCCCAGGTCGCGCAGCGCGCGCACCAGGCGCACCGCGATCTCGCCGCGGTTGGCAATCAGAATTCTCTGGAACATCCGGGTCAATCTTTCAGCAAACGGCGCAGCACCTTGCCGGCACCCGTGGTGGGCAAGGCATCGATGAAGCGCACCGCGCGCGGCGCCTTGTAGCTGGCCATGTTCTCGCGCGACCAGGCGATCAGCGCATCGGCGTCGAGCTCTGCGCCCGGCTTCTTCACGACGAAGGCCTTGACCACCTCGCCCTTCTCCGCATCGGGTTGCGCGACCACCGCGGCCTGTGCCACGCCCGGATGCTTGATGAGGATGGTCTCCACCTCTTCCGGAAACACGCTGTAGCCCGAGACCTTGATCATCTCCTTGAAGCGGCCGATGAACGTGAGGTAGCCGTCGGCATCGAGCTTGCCCATGTCGCCGGTGTGCACCCAGCCCTTGCGCAGGGTCGCGGCCGTGGCCTCGGGCTTGTTCCAGTAGCCCTTGAAGGTGCCCAGGCTCGTGAGCACGATCTCGCCGACCTCGCCCACGGCCTTGTCTTCGCCCGTGTCGGCATCGACGATGCGGATCGTGACGCCCGGCACCGCGACGCCCTGCGTGCCCCAGCGCGGCGCATGGTGCGGCGTGTAGGTGTCGCAGGTGTGCGTTTCGGAGAGGCCGTAGGCGGCTTCGAAGGAGGTGCAGTTGTTCGCGAAGCCGCGCCATTGCGCAGCCAGCGGCTCGGTGAAGGTGATGCCGAAGCTCGTGACCGGGTTCATGCGCAGGCTAGCCAGATCGAAGCGCGCGATGCCTTCCACCTGCATGCAGGCCACGTTCATCGGCGCGATGCTGTACCACCAGCTGATCTTGTAGCGCTCGATCGCCTGCAGCACGGCGCGCGGCTCGAAGCGGTGCAGCAGCACCGAGGTCGCGCCGGTGAGCACCGGCACGTTGACACCCATCAGCATCCCGGCGATGTGATAGAGCGGCGCGATCGACAGCAGCACGTCGCTCGCGGCAACGCCATTGCAGTCGGCCGCGGCGCGCGTCTTGAAGAGCGCATTGCCGTAGCTCAGCATCGCGCCCTTGGGCAGGCCGGTGGTGCCGGAGGTGTAGGTCATGAGCGCTACGTCGTCCATCGAGAGCGCGACCGGCGACGGGCGCGCGCCGCCTTGCATCACGGCGAGGAAGTCTTCGCAGCCTGCCGGCACACTGCGCGGCTCGCGCCGTGCCGCGGCCAGGTCGGCCGGCAGATCGAGCATCGCGTCGGCCGGCAGCAGGTCGGCATAGTGCACCACGAACATGTGTTCGAGCGTGCTCGCCGGCTTGATCTTGTCCACCACGGGCAGGAGCGACGAGGCCGCGACGATCACGCGCGCCTTCAGGTCGTCGACCTGGTAGGCCAGCTCGTGCTCCTTGTTGAGCGGCCCGCTCGGGCACACGATGGCGCCGATCTTCTGGATGCCGAAATGCGCCGCGAGATACTGCGGGCAGTTGTTGAGGAAGAGCAGCACCGGATCGCCCTTCTTCACGCCGATGGCCTGCAGCCGCGCCGCGAAGGCATCGCTGGCGGCATCGAGCTCGGCATAGCTCATCGTATGGCCGTACCAGATGCAGGCTGCTTGCTGCCCGCGCTCGCGCGCATGGGTGCGCAGGTACTCGTGCAAGGGTTGCTGCGGGCGATCGGGAAGCTGGGTTGTCTCCATGGCGTCAATCTCACAGGGTTATCGATAGGCCGGTTCGCTTGCCAAGCCCCGCATGGTGCTCCAACAATCCTACCCATGGGTATAACTTCGGCGACACCGCACAAACCCCACCTGCCGCAGGGCACCGGCCGCCAGCGCGCCGCGACGCAATCGACCGATGCGCAGCGCGAGCGGATCCTCCAGGCCGCGACCGATCTCTTCGCGCGGCAAGGCTACGCGAACACCACGATGGCGCAGATCGTGCGCGCGCTCGGCGTGACCAAGCCCTTCGTCTACTACTACTTCCGCGACAAGCAAGAGATCTTCGAAACGCTCTCGTGGCGGCCGACGGTCGACTGCTTCACCTCGCTGGACTTCGCCGACACCGACGAGCGCCGCGCGGTCGAGAAGGTCAAGGAAGGCATCGAGCGGCTGATCCGCGCCACCGTGGCGCACCATCCCTGCGCTTTCTTTCCGTACCGCGAGCCGCAGGTCTATCGCCCCGAGTACATCGCTGCGCAGAAGAAGCTCGCGCACCACTTCTACGACCGGCTCTTTCCACTGCTCGAGGAAGCCCGCAGCGACGGCGATCTGGACTTCCAGGACACCCGGATCACGGCCTTCGCCGCACTGAGCCTGCCGGGCTTTCTCTACAGCTGGTACCGGCCCGACGGCCGCCTCTCACCCGACGAGGTGATTGCCGAGCTGTCGAAGCTCGCATGGCGCGTGCTGGGCCTGCGCAACGCGCGCTGATCCTCACCGAAAACCCAAGGAGACAACGCATGACTTCCCTTCGCCTTGCGGCCGTCGCACTGGCAGCGCTGGCCGCATCGAGCCTCGCAGCGGCCCAGCAGACCTACAAGATCGCCTACATCGATCCGCTCTCGGGCCCGTTCGCGAACGTCGGCGAGCTGATGCTCACGCATATTCAATACGCGGTGGAGGACCTCAATGCCAAGGGCGGCGTGCTCGGCGGCACGAAGCTGCAGCTGCTGCAGTTCGACAGCAAGCTCTCGGCGCAGGAAAGCCAGAGCGCGCTGCAGGCCGCCATCGACCAGGGCGCGCAGGCCATCGTCACCGGCGGCTCGGGCTCCTCGGTGGTGACGGCGCTGGTGCAGTCGGTCAACCGCTGGAATCAGCGCAACCCGGGCAAGGAGCTGCTGGTGCTCAACCACTCCTCGATCGACCCCGAGATGACCGGCAAGGGCTGCAGCTTCTGGCACTTCCAGACCGAAGCCAACACCGCGATGAAGATGAAGGCGCTGGCCAACTACATCAAAAAGACGCCGGACATCAAGAAGGTCTACCTGCTCAACCAGGACTATGCGCACGGCAAGCAATGGGCCAGCTACGGCCGCCAGCTGGTGGGCCTGGCGCGCCCCGACGTCCAGTTCGTCGGCGAGGCGCTGCATCCCATCGGGCGCGTGAAGGACTTCTCGCCCTACCTCGCGAACGTGCGTCAGGCCGGCGCCGACACGGTGATCAGCGGCAACTGGGGCCAGGATATGACGCTCTTGCTCAAGGCCGCGGGCGACGCCGGCTACAACCTTCGCTACTTCAACCACAGCGCCGGCTCGGTGCCGGGCACCGTGCTCGCGGTATCGCAGGCCAAGCTGGGCCAGCTGACCTGGGTGGCCGAATGGCATCCGGGCCAGGCCGACACGCCCAAGGCCGATGCCCTGGCCAGGGCCTACAAGGCCAAGACCGGCAAGGACTTCCTCGCGCCGCGCATCGAGTTCACGCCGCGCCTGCTGGCCGCCGCGATCAGCAAGGCTGGCAGCACCGACACCGTGAAGGTCGCGCGCGCGCTCGAAGACCTGAGCTTCGACTCGGTGGTCGGCCCGGTGCGCATGCGCGCCGAAGACCATCAGCTGCTGCTGCCGCAAGTGGTCAACACCATCGCGCCGGTCGACGGCAAGGCGGTCAAGGTCGGCTGGGAAGGCACGAACTATGGTTTTCGCACCGACGCGGTCTACACCGGCAACGAGCTGGCGCAAGGCACCGAATGCAGGATGGTGCGGCCCGGCGCCTGATGCCTTCGCGCTAAGGGATAGCCCTGCCTGCCGTCTGTTGCGGCATCGAGATACTGCGATGTCGCCCGCGAGGGGCTGACCGGAGACTGAAGAACATGGCAGGCAAGAACGCGCTCTATCCGATCCCGCATCCGGCGAAGAAGCCCTTCGTCGGCAACATCCTGTCGATCGGCTCCGACTCGCCGGTGCTCGATATGTGGAAGATCGCGCAGGAGCTGGGCGCCATCTACTGGCTCGACATGCCGGGCATGCCGGTGATCGTGGTGTCCTCGGCCGCGCTGGTCGACGAGCTGTGCGACGAGAAGCGCTTCGACAAGAGCACCAAGGGCACGCTGCGCCGGCTGCGCGCGCTCTCGCACGGCCTTTTCACCTCCGACACGCACGAGGCCACCTGGTCGAAGCCGCACAACATCCTCCTGGCCAACTTCAGCCAGCGCGCGATGCAGGCCTACCACCCGATGATGCTGGACATCGCCGAGCAGCTCGTCACCAAGTGGGAGCGCCTCAACTTCGACGAGGAAGTGGACGTGGTGCGCGACATGACCGCGCTCACGCTCGACACCATCGGCCTGTGCGGCTTCGGCTACCGCTTCAATTCCTTCTACCGCGAGGGCTTCCATCCTTTCGTCGACGCGATGGTGCGCACGCTCGAGACGGTGCAGAACCGGCGCGGCATTCCGCTCGAGGAGCTGATGCTCAAGAAGGAGCTGGCGCAGCAGCGCAAGGACATCCGCTTCATGCACAAGATGGTGGAAGACATCATCCAGGAGCGGCGCACGAGCGGCGCCGACATCGCGACCAAGCCCGACCTGCTGAGCTACATGATCGCCGGCGTCGACAAGAAGACCGGCGAGCGGCTGGACGACCGGCAGATCCGCGACGAGTGCATCGAGTTCCTGATCGCCGGCCATGAGACCACCAGCGGCCTGCTGTCCTTCGCGATCTATTTCCTCTTGAACAACCCCGAGGCGATGGCCAAGGCCCAGGCCGAGGTCGACAGCGTGTTCGGCCCCGACCTCTCGGTGAAGCCCAGCTATGCGCAGGTGAACCGCCTGGTCTACGTGCTGCAGGTGCTCAAGGAGTCGCTGCGCATGTTCCCGACCGCGCCGGCGATCGCCATGGCCGCGAAGGAAGACACGACCATCGGCGGCCAGTACACGATCAAGAAGCGCAACATGGTCATCCTGCATGCGCTCGCGCTGCATCGCGACAAGACGGTGTGGGGCGAGGATGCCGACCAATTCAACCCCGACCACTTCAGCCGCGAGGCCGAGCGCGAGCGGCCGGTCAATGCCTTCAAGCCCTTCGGCAACGGGCAGCGCGCCTGCATCGGGCGGCAGTTCGCGTTGCAGGAGGCGGTGCTCACGCTCGGCATGATCCTGCAGCGCTTCACGCTGGTCGATCACACGGGCTACAAGCTCAAGATCAAGGAGGCGCTCACGATCAAGCCCGAGGGCTTCAGGATCAAGGCGCTGCTGCGCGATCCGGCGACGCGGCCGCGCGGCGAGGCTTCTTCATCGCAGCCGGTACAGGCCGCGGTCGAACGGCCCGCTGCCGCGAAGCCGCAGACGGCGCGCCACGGCACCTCGCTGCTGGTGCTGCAAGGCTCCAACCTCGGCACTGCCGAGGATCTGGCGCGCCAGCTGGCCGAGGCCGGCGAGATGCGCGGCTTCTCGACCCAGCTCGCCTCGCTGGACGACTATGCGCAACGGCTGCCGGCGAACGGCGCGGTCGCCGTCGTCTGCGCCTCCTACAACGGCGTGGCGCCCGACAACGCGGCCGAGTTCCATCGCTGGCTCGACAAGGCGGACGATTCGCTCAACGGCGTGCGCTTCAGCGTCTTCGGCTGCGGCAACACCGACTGGGCATCGACCTACCAGGCCGTGCCGCGGCGCATCGACGAGCGGCTGGCCGCGCTCGGCGCGACGCGCATCCACGAACGCGGCGAAGGCGACGCGCGCGAGGACATGGATGGAAGTTTCCAGGACTGGAGCGATGCGCTGTGGCCGAAGCTCGTCGCGGCTTTCGACTTGAAGCAAGGCGACTACACGCCGGCCCAGAGCGAGCCGCTCTACACGCTGGAGGAACTGCCGCCGCCCCAGAAGAACGCGCTGCTCGATGCGCTGGGTGCGGTGGGCATGCGCGTGCTCGAGAATCGCGAGCTCCAGAGCGCCGCCAGCAGCGATGTCGAAGGCCGCTCGACGCGGCATGTCGAACTGCAGCTGGCCGAAGGCGTGAGCTACCGTCCCGGCGACCACCTGAGCGTGGTGCCGCGCAACGGCCCGGCGCAGGTGGAGCGCGCGATGGCGCGTTTCGGCTTCGAGCGCAAGGCGCATGTGCGGCTGCAGGCGCAACCGGGGCGCAAGGCCGCGCTGCCGGTGGACGAAGTGATCGCGCTCGACCGCCTGCTGGGCGACTATGTCGAGCTGCAGGACGTGGCCACGCGCAAGCAGATCGCGCAGCTAGCCGCGCACACCGAGTGCCCCTTCACGAAGCCGAAGCTGGCGGCGCTGTCGGGCGCCGACGAAGCCTCGGCGGCGCTCTACAAGAACGAGGTGCTGCAGAAGCGCAAGTCGGTGCTCGACCTGCTGGAGGAGTTTCCGGCCTGCCAAGTCCCCTTCGCGGTCTTCCTCGAGATGCTGTCGCCGCTGTCGCTGCGCTACTACTCGATCTCCTCCTCGCCATCGGTCGACGGCGGGCGCTGCAGCGTCACGGTCGGCGTGGTGGCGGGCCCCGCGCGCTCCGGGCTCGGCCAGTTCGAAGGCGTGTGCTCCAGCTACCTCTCGCGAGCCGAGGCCGGCGACCTGGTGCATGGCGTGGTGCGCGAGACGACGGCCGAGGGCTTCCACCTGCCCGACGATCCGCAGCGGCCCATGATCATGGTGGGACCGGGCACCGGCCTCGCGCCCTTCCGCGGCTTCCTGCAGGAGCGCGAGATGCAGATGGCCAAGGGCGCGGCGCCGGGCAAGGCGATGCTCTTCTTCGGCTGCCGGCATCCCGAGCAGGACTTCATCTATGCCGACGAGCTCAAGGGTTGGGCCGAGCGCGGCGTGGTGCAGCTGCACACCGCCTTCTCGCGCGCCGGCGACCGCAAGGTCTATGTGCAGGACCGCATCCGCGAGCAGGCGGACGAGGTCTGGCGGCTGCTGGAGCAGGGCGCGATCGTCTACGTGTGCGGCGACGGCTCGCGCATGGAGCCCGACGTGCGGCGCGCGTTGTCGGACATCGCCCGCGAGCATGGCCAGGACGGCAGCGCCTGGCTCGACCGGATGATTGCCGAGAAGCGCTATGTGCTGGATGTGTGGGCGGGGAACTGAAGTCGCGGTGATCAGCTTCGCCGCTTCCCCGCCTTCGCGCTCGCCTTGGCCAGGTTCTGCTTGACCCTGAGCTTCACGATCCGCTCGATCAGCCCATGGGGCATCGACTGGTCGAGCGGGAATCGCAGGTTGCCCTTCTCCCCCGCGTAGGCGGACACGGCTTTCTCCGCCGCACGTCGCCTCGCACCGGTGGATAGAAGCCGATGTGCTTCTTGAAGGCAGCGAAGTACACCAGCACACCGCCCAGCGTGAAAGCGGGGATCTGATAGCTGATCGACTCCTGCGCGTCGGGCGCAGCCTTCCTGATCGTCGACCTGATCTCCTGAAGCATCGCCTGCACCTCGGGCGAGAAAGCCGCGATGTAGGCGTCGACGTTCTCCGGCGTCGTCCGGGTCGTCGCCATGCCAGATTCAGCCGGCCTATTCCGGCCGCGCCGGATCCGGAAACACCAGCGGCCCGAGCGCCCCGCGATTGAAAGGCTTCCACTCGCCTTCCGGCTGCGCCAGCCGATCCGCCAGCGCATAGAGCACCGCCGGATGCGCGCCCAGTCCCAGATGGCTGGCCACGACCTCGATGTTCTCCGAGCTCGGCCCTGTCTCTTCCACGCTGCACTGCCACGCGACCACGCCGTCGCTGCGGCTGAAGATCGAGGTGGTGGGCACCTTGGGCGTCGGCCGCACGTGCTTCATGCGCCGCGGATCTTCCGAGCTCTGGCCACTCACGCCTTCGTAGACGCGCCATGCGTTGGTTGCGCGTGCGCTGCCGGTGAAGGGGCTGCCCAGCGTCACCACGCTGCGCACGAGGTCCGGCCGGGTCGACGCGAGCAGGCGCGCATAGACGCCGCCGAGGCTCCACCCGATCAGGCTGACCTTGCGGCCGCTGTCGGCGTGCAGCGATTCGAGCTTGGCGATCAAGCCGTCCTCGATGCCTGCGCGCGGACCGAGGTTGCGCCCCAGGCCCCAGCCATGGGTGTCGTAGCCGCGGCTTTGCAGGTAGTGGCGCAGCAGCTTGGTGGACATGTCGCTCGCCACAAGGCCGGGCAGCACCAGCACCGGATGCCCGTCGCCGCGCGGCGTCAGCTGAAGCAGCGGCCACAGCGCCACGGCAGCGCCGGCCTCCCAGATAGCACGCGCCTCGGCAAGAAGCAGCAGGCGCGAGGGTGGCGGGATGGGGTTGTGGGCGGCTGCCATCATGAAATTCTCCTTTGTCGTTCTCGGGGAATGTGCGGTCGCGCGGGCTGAACACCAGTCGGACGGCAAGCCCATTTATCCGAGGTATTTGCCCCGCAGGTAATCAAGGTAAGCCCTCGATTCGCGGGAAACGTAGGGGGAAACCAACGTCAGCGTGTAGAAGGCGGCCAGCCCCGGATCGGCCTGCTGCAGGGCGTCGCGGCCCGGCACCAGCCGCTCGAAGGAGAGCCAGCAGGTGGTGGTGAACACCATCTGCAGCGCGAGCATCTGCGCCTCTTCGGCTGTCGCGTCGATGACACCGGCGGCCACCAGCGTCTCGCACAAGGCTTGCGCCGCCAGCAGGTTCTGCGCCGTCAGCGCCTGCGCCCGCTGTCCCAACTCGGGGTATTCGCCGGACAGATAGGCCATGTCGCGGTAGACGAAGCGGTAGGCGTCGATGGCTTCGAAGCGCAGGTGCAGCGCGAGCCAGAGGTCGTCGATCGCGCGCACGGTGTCCGACGAGCCGTTGAGCAGTTCGAGCCGGTCCTCGAAGCGCCGGAACAGCCGATCGACGATCAGCTGCTTGGCCTTGAAGTGGTAGTGGAGGTTGCCGGGGCTGATCTCGAGTTCGGCCGCGATCCGGTGCGTCGACACCGCCGCGAGCCCCTGCGCATTGAACAACGCCAGGCTGGTCTGCAGGATGCGTTCGCGCGTCGTGTTGGAGCTGGCCACGGGCTGAAGGGCTCGAAGCGTTGAGCCTCAGCGCTTGCGCTGGCCGGATTCGATGCGCTCGAGATGCTCGAGCAAGAGCCGCATCTGCTCGCGCAGTTCCTGGATTTCCTGCGCGCTGGGCATGCCCAGGCGTTGCATGGCCGTGGCGACGCGCTGGTCGAACACGTCCTCGAACTTGCGGATGCCGAAGCTGTCGAGCCCCGGGAAGCCGCGCGCCGGAGCATCGGGCTTGGGCTGAGCGATGCCGAGCAGGCTTTCGATCACGTTGGCCTGGCGCTTGACCACGTCGTTGCGCACGTTGTCCAAGGCCTTCAGGCCCGCGCGCAGCAGGCCTTGCGCGCCGGCCTTCTTTTCAGGCGCGGCGGCTTTTGTTTTCTTGGCTGGAGCCGCTTTGCGCGGCGCCGATTTCTTGGCCGGCGCCGCCTTCTTGGTGGCCGCCGCCTTCTTCTTCACGCTGACAGTTTCATCGCGGCGAGTCGCCATCGTTGCTCCGGAGGACGTTGAAAGAAAGGCGGCCAGCCGCCACGGCCATCAGGCCTAGCGCGTGGCGCTGCGCACCGCGCGGCGCACCACCGGCTTGGCCTTCGCCTTCACGGTCTTGACGACCTTGGCGGCGGTCGTGTCGCCGGCCACGCGGCTTTCGATCTGCTTGGCACCGGCGGCGATCTTGTCGGCGATCTGCACCGAAACGCTGGCGATCGGCCGGTGGACGCTGCCCAGCGTGTTCAGCACCGAATTGCCCAGCGGCGACTCGACGCGCGCCGCGACCTTGGCGACCGACTCGATGCTGCTGGTGGTGCCGGCTGCGACACGGTCCATCACCGAGACCACGCGGCCGGTGTCGATGTCGAGGCGGTTGGCCAGGAAGCCGTTGATCTTCTCTTGCGCGCCGATCAGGCGGGCCTTGATGTCGTCGTTCAGGAGCGGCAGCTGGCGATTGCCGAGGAAGGCGCTGTAGCGCGAAGCGGCGCCGCTCAGCAGCCGATGCGCGCCGGTGCGGTAAGCGCTGACCAGCGTCTTGCCGGCTTCGTTGTATTGGCCGACGACGTGGATGGCGGCGGTGGAGATGTTTTGCGTGGACATGACGGTTTCCTGTTGAAGTTGATGAGGCTCATCTTCTTCGCAAAGGCCTAGGCCTGAAAAACTAGATCGGTTCGATAGTTAGTCCAACTGCCCCAATTTTCTTCGGCCCCGCGATGCTACGACGAGACGCCCCTCGGGGCTTACCCGCTATCCGGCGCCTCCCACATTGCCGATCATTTTGACGCGCAAGACACAGGACACCCGAATGAAACACCTGAGCGGCCTCGACGCGACCTTCCTCCACACCGAGACGCCGGAGACGCCCATGCACGTCGGCGGCCTGCACCTGCTGGAGCTGCCGGCCGACTACAAGGGCGATTTCTACGAGGACGTGAAAGCGCACATCGCGAGCCGCATGCACCTCTCGGAGATCTTCACGCGCAAGCTCGCGCTGATGCCCTTCGAGCTCTCCAACCCCGTCTGGGTCGAAGACGACGATGTCGATCTCGACTATCACGTGCGGCGCGTCACGCTGCCGCGGCCCGGCACCATGCGGCAGCTGGAGCAGTACGTGGGCCGCCTGCATTCGACGCTGATGGACCGCAGCCGGCCGCTGTGGGAGTTCTTCGTGATCGACGGCCTGCAGGGCGGCGGCATGGCGATGTATTCGAAGGTGCACCATGCCGGCATCGACGGCCAGGCCGGCGCCGCCTTCGCGCAGGCCATCATGGACTTGACGCCGCACCCCGACCCCATCAAGGCGCCGCGCCAGATCGCGCGGCGCAGGAACTACCAGCTCGGCGTGGCCGAACTCGCGGGCGCTGCCTTCACCAACACGCTGCAGCAGTACGTGAAGCTGGTGAAGACGCTGCCCGACATGGCGCGCGCGGTGCGCAGCCTCATCGTCCCGCAGCCGACCAGCGAGGGCAGCAAGGCCTGGGCGCTGCCGAAGAACCTCAACGTGCTCGGCCCGCGCACGCCGCTCAACGTGGCGATCACCAACCAGCGTTCCTATGCGGTGCGCTCGATCCCGCTGGCCGAAGTCAAGCAGGCCGGCAAGAAGCTCGGCGCCAGCCTCAACGACGTGGTGATGGCCATCTGCGCGGGCGCGCTGCGGCGCTACCTGTCGGACCACGGCAAGCTGCCGAAGAAGCCGATGAGCGCGGCCATCCCGGTCACGCTGCGCGCGCCGGGCGACACCTCCTCGAACAACCAGGTTTCGATGACGGTGATGACGCTGGCGACCGACGTGGCCGATCCGATCGAGCGCATCAAGGTCATTTCCGAATCCTCGGCCGCGGCGAAGAGCCTGATGGGCAGCATCAAGGCCGCGATCCCGACCGACTTTCCCTCCTTCGGCGCGCCCTGGCTGATGTCGGGCCTGGCGTCGATGTACGGCCGCTCCCGGCTGGCCGACCGGCTGCCGCCGGTGGCCAACGTGGTGATCTCCAACGTGCCGGGCGCGCAGAGCGCGCTCTACTTCGCGGGCGCCAAGCTCTTGACCTACTACCCGGTGTCGATCCCGAGCCACGGCATGGCGCTCAACATGACAGTGCAGAGCTACAACGGCATGCTGGACTTCGGCCTGATCGCCTGCCGCCGCGCGGTGCCGGACGTGGAGGACATCGCGGACTACCTGCTGGAAGAGCATCACGCGATCCTGGCGCGCATCCGATCGCTCGAGGCCGCCGAGGCGACGCCGCATCTGGCGGCCGCGACGGCGGCCAATGCGGCGAAGCCGCACAAGGCGCCCGCCCGCAAGAAAGCCGTGCCCGCCAAGGCCGCGGCGCACAAGGCCCCGCCACGCAAGCGCGCGGCAACAGCCGCCGTGGCTACGCGCTGACGCGCAGGCCGGCCGGCCCGGCTTCCATGCGGCCGATCACGCGCGCGGCCTCGAAGCCCTGCGCATGAAACAAGGCCAGCACCTCATCGACCGTGTCTGGCGCGCAGCTCACGAGCAGGCCGCCCGAGGTCTGCGGATCGCTCAGCAGGTCCTGCGCCACCAGCGGCAGCGCGGCATCGAGCTGCACCTCGGCGCCATAGCCGGCCCAGTTGCGCCCCGAGGCCCCGGTCACGAAGCCCTGAGCCGCCATCTCGGCCACCCGCGGCAGGAGCGGCACCTGCGGCCAGTCGATCACTGCCCTGAGCCCGGCGCCGCGCGCCATCTCGAGCATGTGGCCAGCCAGGCCGAAGCCGGTCACGTCGGTCAGCGCATGCACGCCCTCGAGCGCGGCCAGCGCGATGCCCGGCTTGTTGAGCCGCGTGGTGTTGTCGATCAGTTGGCGGTAGCCCTCGGCATCGAGTTTCTCTTTCTTCAACGCGGCCGAGAGCACGCCCACGCCCAGCGGCTTGCCGAGCACGATCAGATCCCCGGCCTTGGCATCGGCATTGCGCCTGACCTTGCTCGGATGCACCAGCCCCATCACCACCAGGCCGTAGATCGGCTCGACCGAATCGATGGTGTGGCCGCCCGCGATCGGGATGCCGGCCTCGCGGCAGACCGCCTGGCCGCCGCGCACGATCTCGCCGATCACCTCCACCGGCAGCTGGTTGACCGGCATCGCGACCAGCGCCAGCGCCATGATCGGCGTGCCGCCCATCGCGTAGACGTCGCTGATGGCATTGGTCGCCGCGATGCGGCCGAAGTCGAAGGGATCGTCGACGATCGGCATGAAGAAGTCGGTGGTGGCGATCAGCGCCTGCTCGTCGTTGAGCCGGTAGACCGCCGCATCGTCGGCGGTCTCGATGCCGACCATCAGTTCGGGCGGAATCAAGCCGCCGCCGCTGTTGCGCAGGATTTCCGACAACACGCCCGGCGCGATCTTGCAGCCGCAGCCGCCGCCGTGGGAGAAGCTGGTGAGCCGGATGCCTGGAGAGAGGATGCGATCGTTCATGGGATGCTTTCGTGGTCGCGAAGATTATGGTGGCGCGAGCAGATCGCGCAGCAGGCGCCGCACGCTTTGGCGTTCGGCCTGTGGGGTGAAATCGGGTTCGCGCAGCGCGCACTGCGCCGCGACGCGCGCTGCGAAGGCAGGCTCCGACACGAAGCGCTGCATCAATGCGGCGAGGGCTGCGTCGTCGCCGATGGCGAAATAGCCCTCGTAGTCGTCGCCCAGCAATCCCAGATTGCCGCCGATGCGGCTCGCCAGCACCGGCACGTCCGAGCGCACGGCCTCGATCACCACTTGCGCACCGCCTTCCATGCGGCTCATGTGGACCAGCGCGCCAGCGCGCGCGATCCGGCGCCGCGCGGCATCGCGCGGCAGCCCGCCGAGCCACCGGTAGTGCGGGCACTCGGCCATGGTGCGGCGCGCCGCTTCGCCCAGCTCGGGCGCCAGCGCGTCGCCGATGTGCACGATGCGGATCGGCGTCTCCGGAGGCAGCCGGCGCGCTGCAGCCATCAGGGTGAGCGGGTCTTTCTCGTCGCGCAAATGGCCGACCGCCACCAGCTCGGGGCTGCGGGCCGCATCGCGGCGCCGCATGCGGCGGGCCGATTGCAGAATCACGCGGGCCTTGGCAACTTCGTCGGCACCAAGGCGATCGAGCGCATCGGGCTGCAGCACCACGAGTTGGCTGGCACACTGCAGCGAATGCTGCGCTGCCTTGCTCTCATCGATGTCGCGGTACACGTCGGTGCCGGTCAGGACCAGCGCGATCGGGCAATCCGGTCGCGCGGCCCGCAGGCGCGCGATCGAATCGGCGGAGCGGCGCGCATGCAGCGCAATCATCGCGTCGCAGTGCCCGCCGTCCCATTCGCGCGCGATCTCGACCTCGGCCACACCCGACAGAAACTGCGCCCAGCGCGAGGCGGTGCGCCAGTTGCCGTTGTTGGCATCCGCCAGCGCCGGCGAAACGATCAGGACTCGGGGTTTGGCCACCGGGCCATTCTGGCAGGACAGCGGGTCCTGCGCGGCCATGGCTGAGGCACGAACGCTCGCCGGCGAAGCGCTCGCGGCCGCGCTGCGCGAGAGCCGCGCGCGCACGCGCGCCTGGACTTTCGACCTCAGCGATGCGCAATGGCGCGTGCCTCAGCAGCCCGGCGTGAACCTCGTCGCCTGGGAGCTCGCGCACCTCGCATGGTTCGCCGAATTCTGGGTGCTGCGCGGCCCGCACACGGTCGATACCGACGGCTGGGTGCAGGCGCGCGAGCCCGCGCGGCTGGCGGGCCCGGATGCGCTGTTCGACTCGGCGCGCCTCTCCCACATCGCTCGCTGGGCGGCGCCGCTGCCCTCGCGCGCCGAGCTCGGCGCGCGGCTCGACGCGCAACTCGATGCCTGCCTCGCCGCGCTCGCGCAGCAGGGCGACAGCGACGAAGCCCTGTACTTTCACCGCCTGGCGCTGTTCCACGAAGACATGCACGGCGAAGCCTTCGCCTGGCTGCGCGCGGCGCTGGGCTACGGCGTGCCCGCCGGCCTGGCCCTGCCGAGCCTCGCCGCGGCGCCCGCGATCGCGGTGCCTAATGCGCAGGTTCGCCTCGGCTGGCCTGCGGCCCGCGGCGGTTTCGCTTTCGACAACGAGCTGCCGGCGCATCCTGTAGCCCTGGCCGGCTACGAGATCGATGCCACGCCGGTCACGGCCGGCCAGTACCTGCGCTTCGTCGAGGCCGGCGGCTACGACGATCCGGCCTTCTGGCCCGGCGATGCAGGCCGTTGGCGCGCGGCGCACGCGCGCAGCCATCCTGCACGCTGGCGCCGGCAGCCGAAGCAATGGCAGACGCGATGGTTCGACCGCTGGCTGCCGCTGGCCGCCGACCAGCCCGCGATCCACCTCAGCGCCTGGGAGGCCGAAGCCTACGCACGCTGGGCCGGACGCCGCCTGCCCACGGCCGCCGAATGGGAACATGCGGCCGCCTCGCAGCCCGCCTTCGCCTGGGGACACAGCGTGTGGGAATGGACGGCCAGCACCTTCGCACCCTACCGGGGTTTCGCGCCCGGCCCCTATCGCGACTACTCGGCCCCCTGGTTCGGCGACCATCGCGAGCTGCGCGGCGGCGCCTTCGCCACCCACGCGCGGATGCACGAGCTGCGCTATCGCAATTTCTTCCAGCCCGATCGCAACGATGTCTTCGCGGGTTTCCGGACCGCCGCTCCTTAAACTGCAGCCTTCCTCCAACCGGCAGCGCGCCATGAAACGTCAACTCCTCCAGCTCGCCCTCTTCTCCCTGCTCGCATTCGCCGCCGGCATGCCGGTCCATGCGCAGAGCGGCGCGCTGCGCGTGTCGGCCATTCCCGACGAGGCGCCCACCGAACTGCAGCGCAAGTTCAAGCCGCTCGGCGACTACCTGAAGAAGGAAACCGGCCTCGACGTCCAGTTCACGCCCGTCACCGACTACGCCGCCGTGGTCGAAGGCCTGGCCACCAACAAGATCGACCTGGCCTGGCTCGGCGGCTTCACCTTCGTGCAGGCCAAGCTGCGCACCAACGGCGCCGCCGTGCCGATCGTGCAGCGCGCCGAGGACGAGAAGTTCACCAGCAAGTTCATCGTGCCAATCGACAGCAAGGCCAAGACGCTGGCCGATCTCAAGGGCGGCACCTTCGCCTTCGGGTCGCCCTCCTCGACCTCGGGCCACCTGATGCCGCGCTATTTCCTGCTGCACGCCGGCATCGATCCCGAGAAGGACTTCAAGACCGTCGCCTTCTCGGGCGCGCACGATGCCACCGTGGCCTTCGTGGCCGCGGGCCGGGCCGGAGCCGGCGTGCTGAACGCTTCCGTGATGGACAAGCTGATCGAATCGGCCAACCCGAACGCCGCCAAGGTGCGCGTGCTGGCGACCACGGCGCCGTACTACGACTACAACTGGACCGTGCGGCCCGGCCTCGACGCCGCGACGACGAAGAAGCTCGCCGATGCCTTCCTCAAGCTCGACGCCGCCAATCCGGAGCACAAGGAAATCCTAGCGCTGCAGCGCGCCTCGAAGTTCATTCCGACCAAGGCCTCGAACTACGACGACATCGAAGCAGCCGCCAGGTCCGCCGGTCTCCTCAAGTAGAAGAACTTGAGGCAGCCGTTGACCGCCCAAGCCGCGCTGGCGCTCGAGGATGTCGGCCTGGTGCATCCCAACGGCCAGCGCGCGCTGCAGGGTGTGACGCTGGCCGTCGAACGCGGCGCACGCGTGGCCGTCATCGGCCCGTCGGGGGCGGGCAAGACCAGCCTGCTGCGCATCGCGGCGACCGCGCTGCGTGCGAGCGAGGGCCGCGTCGAGCTGCTGGGCGCGCGGCCATGGCAGCTCGGCGCCCGGCCGCTGAAGGCGCTGCGCGCGCGCATCGGCCTCGTCCACCAGGCGCCGCCGATCCCGCCGCGGCTGCGCGTGATCACCGCGGTGCTCGCGGGCCGGCTCGGCGCCTGGTCGAGCGGGCGTGCCCTGGTCTCGCTGCTGGTGCCGGGCGACATCGCCGGTGCGCAGGCCGCGCTGGCGCGGCTGGACCTGGCCGACCGGCTGTTCGACCGCTGCGACCGGCTTTCGGGCGGCCAGCTGCAGCGCGTCGGCATGGCGCGCGTGCTCTACCAGGCGCCCGAACTGATGCTCGCCGACGAGCCGGTCTCCGCGCTCGACCCGGCGCTGGCCGACATGGCGGTCGGCGAACTGATCGCGCAGAGCGAAGCCACCGGCGCGACGCTGGTGGCTTCGCTGCATGCGGTGGACCTGGCCTTGAAATGGTTCGACCGCATCGTCGGCCTGCGCGCGGGCGTGGTGGTGTTCGACGCACCGGCCGCAGCGGTCAGCCGCGCGATGCTGCAGGAGCTCTACGCGACCGAAGGCAGCGTGCTGCCGACCCAGGCACAGGGCGGCTTCAACGTCATCGAACGCGGCAGCCGCAGCGATCCCGTGCTTCCCGTCGCCTGCCGATGAGTGCCCTGAATCCACCCGCAATGCGCGATCCGCTGGCACGCCGGCGCCTCGGCGCGCTGCTGCTCGGGCTCGTGGTGCTGTGGCCGATGCTGGTGATCGCCGAGTTCAAGCCGCAAGCCCTGCTGGCCCCTGACAGCCTGCGCGTGATGGGCGGCTTCCTGGCCGGCTTCCTGCCGCCGGCGCTGTCGGCCGATTTCCTCGGCCTGCTGGCGCGCGCGACGCTGGAAACCCTCGCCATGGCCACGGCCGGCGTCGCGCTCGCCTTCGTGCTCGCCGTGCCGCTGGCCTTCGCGGTGACGCAGGCGCTGTCGATCTCGCGCATCGGCCCCGGGCCCGGACGCTGGCGCGGCCAGGCGGTGCGCATGGCGGCGCGCGGGGTGCTCACGCTGCTGCGCGCCATCCCCGAAGTGGTGTGGGCGCTGGTGCTGGTGCGCGCCCTCGGCCTCGGTCCGGCGGCCGGCGTGCTCGCGCTGGCGATCACTTACGGCGGCATGCTCGGCAAGGTCTACGCGGAGATCCTCGAGTCGGGCGACACGCGGCCCGCGCGGGCGCTGCTCGAAGCCGGCAGCGGACGTATCGCCGCGCTGTTCTACGCCCTGCTGCCGGGCGCCGCGCAGGAGCTGGTTTCCTATACCGTCTACCGCTGGGAATGCGCGGTGCGCGCCTCGGTCGTGATGGGCTTCGTCGGCGCCGGTGGGCTCGGCCAGCTGATGGACCAGTCGATGAAGATGCTCAACGGCGGCGAGGCTAGCAGCATCCTGATCGTGTTCCTGCTGCTCGTGCTGATGGCCGATGCGCTCAGCGCGGCGCTGCGAAAGTGGCTGACATGAACCCGGTGCACCCGACCGCCTCGGAGCGCGCGCGGGCCGCCGGACCCTGCCTCGGCTGCATCGCGGCAGCTTCCGCGGTGGCGATCGCGGTGGTCGCCAGCTTCGTCTACCTCGGCATCGACTTTCGCGCCCTGTTCGCGCGCGAATCGATCGCGGCGATGGCGAAGTTCATCGCCGAGTTCTTCCCGCCCGACCTCTCGTCCGCCTTCCTGGCCAAAACAGCCCGGGGCGCCCTGCAGACGCTCGCGATGTCGGCGCTTGGCACCTTGCTCGCCATGCTGGCCGGCGCCGCCTTGGCGCTTCCCGCCTCGGGGCGCTTCGGGCTGGCGCTGCGCCAGGTCTCGCGCTTCGTGCTGAACTTTCTGCGCAGCGTGCCCGAGCTGGTGTGGGCCGCGCTGATGGTGCTGGCCGCCGGGCTCGGCCCCTTCGCCGGCGTGCTGGCGCTCGCGCTGCACACCACCGGCGTGTTCGGCCGGCTCTTCGGCGAAACGCTGGAGAACGTGCCCGAAGCGCCGGAGCGCGCGCTGCTCGATGCCGGCAGCGGAGCGGTCGCGGCCTTCGCCTACGGGAGCCTGCCGCTTGTCTGGCCCCAATGGCTGGCCTATACGTTGTACCGTTGGGAGATGAACATCCGCATGGCGGCGGTGCTCGGCTTCGTCGGCGCCGGCGGGCTCGGGCAGATGCTGTACTTTCATCTTTCGCTGTTCCAGCAGGCACAGGCGTCGACTGTGATCGGCGCCATGTTCGTGCTGGTCTTCATCGTCGACGGCGCGAGCAGCCGTTTCCGGCGTGGACTCGCGCCTGCGTATGCATGAGGCTCCAATGAACACGCCCACCATTCAATTGATCGGCGCGCCGACCGACATCGGCGCCAGCGTGCGCGGCGCCGGCATGGGGCCCGATGCGCTGCGGGTCGCCGACATCGCCGGCACCCTCGCGCGACTCGGCTTCGCGATCGTCGATCGCGGCAACCTGGCAGGGCCGGCCACGCCCTGGGCCGAACCGGCGAACGGGCTGCGCCATCTCGACGAGGTGGTGAGCTGGAATCGATCGGTCTACGACGCCGTCGACGAGGCGCTGCGTGCCGGCTACCTGCCGCTGCTGATGGGCGGCGACCACTGCCTCGCGATCGGATCGATCAGCGCCATCGCCTGGCATGCGCGCCAGCGCCGCAAGAAGCTGCGCGTGCTGTGGCTCGACGCGCACTCCGACGTCAACACCGAGCGCACCAGCCCCAGCGGCAACATCCACGGCATGCCGGTCGCCTGCCTGCTCGGCCACGGGCCGGCGGCGCTGACCGGCTGGAGCGGCGAGGCCGCGGCGCTCGAGCACGACGCGATCCGCTTCCTCGGCATCCGCAGCGTCGATGCCGACGAGAAGGCCTCGATCCGCGCGCTCGGCCTGCACGTGTTCGACATGCGCCACATCGACGAGCACGGCATGCGCACGACCATGACCGAGGCGCTGCAGGACATCGACGAAGACACGCACCTGCACGTGAGCTTCGACCTCGACTGCCTGGACCCCGACTACGCGCCGGGCGTCGGCACCGGCGTGCGCGGCGGGCCGACCTGGCGCGAGATGCAGCTGTGCATGGAGATGATTGCCGACACCGGGCGGCTCGGTTCGCTCGACGTGGTCGAGCTCAATCCGGCGCTCGACGTGCGCAACCGGACGGCGGAAGTGGCGGTGGAACTGATCGAGAGCCTGTTCGGCAAGTCGACGCTGGTGCGCTGAGGAGCGCAAAAGCCACCGGAGCGTGACTTTTTCACCTGGGCCAAATAGACACATAGTCTTACATTCTTTAGTACTCATTTTGAACGCGGAGTACTGAGATGGACGTGCGAAAGATTGGCTTGCTGGTGGAACAACCCTTTGACGGTTCCTATTACTGGGTGATTCACGAGGACGTGCGCCACAACGGCCACTTCGAGCCGCTGCACCGGGCCGAACGTTCCTTCGCCACCTATTCCGCGGCGCTGGCGCAGGGTTACGGCGTGCTGCAGCGCCTTTGTGGCCTGACCGGCCTGCCCGCGTACGCGGCGCGCTCGGTCGCGCTTTGACTTTGAGTCAGCCCCGCGAGGGCGTGAGTGGCACCGGCCGCAGCGGCGCGTCGGTGCTCGGCTTCGGCGGCTCGGGCGGCGCGACCGGCATGACCTCGACCGATTCGGGCACGAGAAAACGGTCGATCAAGGAGAAGAAGCGGTCATAGAAGCGCTCGTCGGTCAGCGTCTCGCTGGCCACCTTGACCAGCGCATCGTCGCTCGATGAGAACGGCAGCGACAGCGAACCCAGCGCACCCACGCCCAAGCTGGCCGAGTTGTTGACCTTCTTCAGGCTGTAGCGGTCCTGCAGCGCGCTGGCGAAGGCGACCGTGCTGCTGGCGCCACCCTCGCGCGCGCAGACCACGCGCAATTCGACTTCCACATGCACCTCGCCGGTCGGCTGGAAGCTCTTGCGGCCGGCCACCAGGTCGGCATTCGCCGCCGTCACCAGATAGCCCTGGCTCAGGAGCGCGCGCCGCGCGGCCTCGCAGGTCTGCGCCTGCGTGGCGCGGAAGACGCGCGTGTGCGTGGTGGTCGAATCGAACTCCTCGGGGTCGTAGGAGACGCGCTTGGCCGTCGAGACGCAGCCCGCCAGGAGGAGCGAAAGCAGCAGCGCGGCGGCGCTGCACGAAAACGGAAGTCGCATGTGAGGCATCGAAGCAGCGGAAGGGGCGAGCCGCAGATGCTAGCGGCATGCCGCCGGCATGAGCGGCTTCTTTTGGACGGCCCGACCGACGCCGCGTTCCCGCCTCAGGCGTCGCGATGAATCACACGGTGCGCCCGGCCGCGCGTGGCGGCGATGCGGCGCGCATTGGGCTCGTCGGTTTGCGCCGCCCAGGCCAGCGCAGCTTCGCGGCTGCGGCCGAACTGCTGGTGCCGCTGCACCAGGCGCTCCACGCGCACACGATCGTCGACCTCGACGTACCAGACCTCGTCGAGCAGCGGCGCGACCTCGGCCCAGGCGCCTTCCTGCAGCAGCAGGTAGTTGCCTTCGGTGATGAGCAGCTGCGTCTGCGGCAGCACCGCGATCGCAGCGGCGACCGGCTCCTCGATCTCGCGGCGGAACTCGGGCGCATAGACGATCTCGTCCGCGCGCTGCTCGCGCAGGCGCCGCAGCAGCGCGACGTAGCCCGCGGCGTCGAAGGTGTCGGGCGCGCCCTTGCGCCCGGCCCGGCCGAGTCGCTGCAACTCCGCGTTGGCGAGGTGGAAGCCGTCCATCGGCACCACCTGCGCGCGCCCGGGCAGGGCCTGCTGGAGCGCCAGCGCGAGCGTCGACTTGCCCGAGCCGGGCGCCCCGACCAGGCCGAGCAGCTTGCGCCGGCCGTCGGCCAACAGGGCCTCGATGCGCGCGCTGTCGGCTGGCGTCATGGATAGAGGCCGCGTTCCTGCCGTGCCATCAGGATGCGCTCGCAGGCCACCGCGAAGGTCGCCGTGCGCAGCGTGATCCTGTGCTTGTCGGCCGTGTCCCAGATCTGGTTGAGCGCGTTCATCATGATGCGGTCGAGGCGCACGTTGATCTCGTCCTCGTCCCAGAAGAAGGACGAGAAGTCCTGCACCCACTCGAAATAGCTCACCGTCACGCCGCCGGCGTTGCAGATCACGTCGGGCACCACGAGCACGCCGCGCTCGGCCAGGATGTCGTCGGCCGTCGGCACGGTCGGACCGTTGGCGCCTTCGAGCACCAGCTTCGCGGTGGTCTTCTGCGCGCGCTCGGCGGTCAGCTGGCCTTCCAGCGCTGCCGGGATCAGGATGTCGCAGGGGATTTCCCAGAAGGCCTCGTTGCCGACCACGTCGCCGCCCTTGAAGCCCACCACGCCATCGGTGCGCGAGAGCGGCACCAGTTCTTTCAGATCGAGGCCCTTGCTGTTGACGATGGTCCCGGTGTGATCCTGCACCGCGACGATCTTGGCGCCGGCCTCGGCGAACAGCTCTGCCGCGACCGAGCCCACGTTGCCGAAGCCCTGCACCGCGACGCGCGCGCCGCGCAGCTCGAGCCCGAGGCGCCGCGCCGCCTCGCGCCCGGTGACGAAGACGCCGCGGCCGGTGGCCTTGACGCGGCCCAGCGAGCCGCCCAGGTGCAGCGGCTTGCCGGTGACCACGCCGGTGGCGGTGCCGCCGACGTTCATCGAGTAGGTGTCCATCATCCAGGCCATGATCTGCGCGTTGGTGTTGACGTCGGGCGCGGGAATGTCCTGCTGCGGGCCGATGATGATGCCGATTTCGCTGGTGTAGCGGCGCGTGACCTTCTCGAGCTCCTGCAGCGAGAGCTTCTTCGGATCGACGCGGATGCCGCCCTTGGCGCCGCCGTAGGGCAGGTTCACCGCAGCGGTCTTCACTGTCATCCAGGCCGACAGGGCCATCACTTCTTCCAGCGTCACGTCGGGGTGGAAGCGCACGCCGCCTTTGCCCGGGCCGCGCGACATGTTGTGCTGCACGCGGTAGCCCTCGAAGTGGGCGATGGTGCCGTCGTCCATCTCGATCGGCACGTCGACGATCAGCGCGCGCTTGGGGCGCTTGAGCGTCTCGACCCAGCGCGCCAGGCCGCCCAGGTAGGGAACGACGCGGTCGACCTGCGAGAGGTACGTGCCCCACGGGCTGTTGGCGGTCGGTTGAACGTAGGACAGATCGGCGCTCATGGCACTCCAGGTGGCTGTTGGGATGGGCCGGACGATAGCCGCACCGCCCCCGCGGCGCCATGGCCTATGCGCGTTGCGTTGCCTCTTATGCGCTTGCGGCAAGCAGCGCCGCGTTGCCGCCGGCCGCGGTGGTGTTGATGGTGAGCGTCTGCTCCGCGCAGAAGCGCAGCAGGTAGTGCGGCCCGCCGGCCTTGGGCCCGGTGCCGCTCAGGCCCTCGCCGCCGAAAGGCTGCACGCCGACCACCGCGCCGATGATGTTGCGGTTGACATAGATGTTGCCGACGTGGGCGCGCACGGCCATGGCCAGGGCGCGGCTGTCGATGCGCGTCTGGATGCCGAGCGTGAGGCCGAAGCCGAGCGCGTTGATCTGGTCGATCACGGCCTGCGGCTCGCCCGACCAGCGCACGATGTGCAGCACCGGGCCGAAGATCTCGCACTTCACGCTGTCGATGGAGGGCAGTTCGTAGGCATGCGGCGCGATCAGGTTGGGCAGCGCCGGCGCGGAGGACGCCGACGCCACCAGCACGCGGGCTTGCGCGTTCAGCCGCTGCAGATGGCGCTGGATGCCTTCGAAGGCTTCGCGGTCGATCACCGGGCCGACATCGGTCGCGAGTTCGGACGGATTGCCCGCCGCGAGCTCCTTCGCCGCGCCGCGGATCATCTCGATCACCCCGTCGGCGATGCTCTCGTGCAAGAGCAGCAGGCGCAGGGCCGAGCAGCGCTGTCCGGCCGAGCGGAAGGCGCTCTGCACCACCGCATCGACCACCTGTTCGGGCAGCGCGCTGGAGTCGACCACCATCGCGTTGATGCCGCCGGTCTCGGCGATCAGCGGCACGATCGGCCCGTCCTTGGCGGCCAACGCGCGGTGGATGAGCTTCGCCACCTGGGTCGAGCCGGTGAACACCACGCCGGCCACGCCGGGCGCCGCCACCAGGGCGGCGCCGACGGTGTCGCCCGGGCCATGCAGCAGCTGCGCCGCGTCCGCCGGCACGCCCACCGCATGCAGCAGCCGGACGGCTTCGAGGGCGATGGCCGGCGTCTGCTCGGCCGGTTTGGCCAGCACCGTGTTGCCGGTCGCGAGCGCCGCCGCCACCTGGCCCAGGAAGATCGCGAGCGGGAAGTTCCATGGGCTGATGCAGATCCAGGGGCCGCGCCCCGTGAGCCGCAGTTCGTTGCTCTCCCCGGTCGGGCCGGGCAGCACGACCGGGCGCATGACGCGCTCGGCCTCGTCGGCGTAGTAGCGCAGAAAGTCGACCGCCTCGCGCACCTCGGCCACCGCATCGCCCCAGGTCTTGAAGGCTTCCTTGACCAGCAAGGCGCAGAAGCGCGGCAGCTCTGCATCGAGCGCGTCGGCCGCGCGGCGCAGCACCGCCGCGCGCTGCGCGACCGGGGTCTTGCTCCACGTGCGATAGCCGGTCGCCGAGACGGCGACGGCATCGGCGGCTCGCTTCGGATCGAACTCGGCCACCGTGGGAACGGTGCATGCATCGTAGGCGGCGAGAAGCGGCGCACGCATCGATTCGACCGCGAGGTCCACGCCGTTGCTGTTGCGGCGCGCCGGCGGCGGACCATAGAGCGCAGGGGGCAGCGGCAGCGAGGCATCGCGCTCGAGCCAGAGCGGCGAGACCAGCAGTTCGTCGACAGCGATCGATTCGTCGCCCAGCTGGTTGACGAAGGAGGAGTTGGCGCCGTTCTCCAGCAGCCGGCGCACCAGGTAGGCCAGCAGGTCCTTGTGCTGGCCCACCGGCGCATAGATGCGCACCGGCGCCGTGGTGCTCTTCATCACCTCGCGGTAGATGCCCTCGCCCATCCCATGCAGGCGCTGCAACTCGAATGCGGCCCCCACGCTCGCCACTGCGTGTGCTTCGCTGCCCCCCGAGGGGGCTGCGTTTCCTTGGGGCGGCCCGGCGGAAAAGCGGCGATCCCCCGCCATCTGCAAGATGGCCGCGATGGTTCCCGCGTTGTGCGTCGCGAACTGCGGATAGATCGCATCGGGCGCGGCCAGTAGCGCGCGGGCGCAGGCCAGGTAGCTGATGTCGCTGTGGTGCTTGTGCGTGAACACCGGGTAGTGCGGCAGGCCCAGCTCCTGGGCGCGCTTGATCTCGGCATCCCAGTAGGCGCCCTTGACCAGGCGGCACATCAGGCGCAGCCGGTACTTGCGCGCGATCGCGGTGACATGCTCGATCAGCTCCAGCGCGCGCGTCTGGTAGGCCTGCATCGCGAGGCCGAAGCCGCGCCATTGCGGGCGCTCGGCCGCCACCTTCGCAGCGAGCGCCTCGAACACCTCGAGCGAGAGCTCGAGCCGGTCGACCTCTTCGGCATCGATGGTGAGGTTGAGATTCGCGTCGGCCGCGAGCTCGCACAGCTGCCATACGCGCGGCACCAGCTCGCGCATCACGCGTTCACGCTGCGCGTCTTCGTAGCGCGGATGCAGCGCGCTGAGCTTGATCGAGATGCCGTCGTTGTGTTCGGGCATGCCCTCGCTGTCGGCGCCGGCCGCGATGGACCGGATGGCGTCGACGTAGCTGTCGAGATAGCGAAGCGCATCGGCATCGGTGCGCGCACCCTCGCCCAGCATGTCGTAGCTGAAGCGCAGGGCTTCGTGCTTCCGGTGCGCCGATCGGGCCTCGGCCATCGCCTCGTCGATGGTCTGGCCCAGCACGAACTGGCGACCCAGCAGTTGCACGGCGCGCAGCGTGGCGGCGACCACGGTGCGCGCGCCGAGGCGGGCCATCAAGCCGGGTTCAGATCCCGGGTGCCCGGGGTCGGGCAGGAAGCGCTTGGACAGCGCGATGGCCGACGAAGACAGGCGCGACAGCGTCGAGTCGGCGGCGCCGTCGAAGTCCGCGCGGCCCAGCTGGTCGGCGGTGAGCGCGATCGCGGTCTCGGCATCGGGCACGCGCAGCAGCGCTTCGGCCAGGCGCATCAGCGCCAGGCCCTCGGCGCTCGAGATCGGGTATTCGCGCAGCAGGCTTTCCATGGCCCAGAAGGGCGGCGGCCGGTCGCGCACGGCGCGCACCCAAGGGGTAGCGATGGCGGCGGCCGCGCTCCAGTCGAGCGCGCCCTTCAGGGCGGCGAGGCGGTGCGAAACGATGTCGGCTTCCGGCCGATAGGGGGTGGGCAGGCGCATGGGAAAGCTCCGGTGTCGATGCAGCGATGGTCCGCCTTTCGGTGCCGAGTTATTCACCAAATATTGGCCTCTCGCTGGATAATTCTCCAGCCATGAGCAACGAACTAGCCAGTCTCGATCGGATCGACATGAAACTCCTGAAGATTCTTCAGGAGGACGGTCGGATCTCCAACCTCAAGCTCGCCGAAACCGTCTCGCTGTCCCCGACCGCCGTGCTGGCCCGGGTGCAGCGGCTCACGCGCGAGGGCTTCATCCAGGGCTACGAGGCCCGGCTCGACCCGCACAAGCTCGGCCGCGGCTTCACCGTCTTCGTCGAGGTGCTGCTCGACCGCACCACCGCCAACGTGTTCGACCAGTTCAAGGCCGCGGTGCAAGTGCGCGACGAAATCATGGAATGCCACATGGTCGCGGGCGGCTTCGACTACCTGCTCAAGACCCGCATGGCCGACATGGCGGCGTATCGCGAGTTCGCGGGCACGGTGCTGTGGCAGTTGCCGGGCGTGCGCGAGACGCGGACCTATGCGGTGATGGAAGAAGTGAAAAGCAGCGCGCGGATTCCGCTGGGCTTCTAGCGGGTGCCGAAGACCGCCGTGCCCACGCGGACCATGGTGCTGCCCGCCGCGATCGCTGCCTCGAGGTCGGCCGACATGCCCAGCGAGAGCGTGTCGAGCTCGAGGCCCGCCGTGCGCAGCGTCTCGAAAAGAACGGCCGCACGCAGGAACACGGCGCGCTGCGCCTCGAAATCCGGCGCCGGTTCGGGGATCGCCATCAGCCCGCGCAGCCGCAAACGTGGCAAGGCCGCCACAGCCCGCGCCAGTTGCAAGGCCTCCTCAGCAGGCACGCCGGACTTGCTCGCGCCGCCATCCACGTTGACCTGCAGGCACACCGAGAGCGGCGGCAGATGCGCCGGCCGCTGCTCGGACAGGCGCTCGGCGATCTTCAGCCGGTCGATGCTGTGCACCCAGTCGAAATGCTCGGCCACCGGCCGCGTCTTGTTGCTCTGCAGAGGGCCGATGCAGTGCCATTCGAGTTCGCCGCGCAGATCGGCCAGGGCCTCGATCTTGGCCACGCCCTCTTGCACGTAGTTCTCGCCGAAGGCAATCTGTCCGGCGGCGCGGGCCTCGCGCACGGCCTCGGCCGGGAAGGTCTTGGACACTGCAAGCAAGCGCACGCTCGCCGGATCGCGGCCGGTGGCCGTGCATGCCGTCACGATCCGGGCCCGAACTTGCTGGAGCTTGTCACCAATCATCGTCATAATCGTCAAAAGCGTATCAAAACGTCACCGAGGAGCTTCGTGGACATCACCCAACTGCTGGCCTTCAGCGTCAAGAACAAGGCTTCGGACCTGCATCTCTCGTCCGGCCTGCCACCCATGATCCGGGTCCATGGCGACGTGCGGCGCATCAACGTCGACGCGCTCGATCACAAGGCGGTGCACGCCATGGTGTACGACATCATGAGCGACATGCACCGCAAGCACTACGAAGAGTTCCTCGAGGTCGACTTCTCGTTCGAGATCGACGGCCTGGCGCGCTTCCGCGTGAACGCCTTCAACCAGGCGCGCGGCGCGGCGGCCGTGTTCCGGACCATTCCCTCGAAGATCCTCACGCTCGAGCAGCTCAATGCGCCGAAGATTTTCGGCGACCTGGCGCTCAAGCCGCGCGGGCTGGTGCTGGTGACCGGGCCCACCGGCTCGGGCAAGTCGACCACGCTGGCGGCGATGGTCAACTACCTCAACGAAACCGAGTACGGCCACATCCTGACGGTGGAAGACCCGATCGAGTTCGTGCACGAATCGAAGAAGTGCCTGATCAACCAGCGCGAGGTCGGGCCGATGACGCTCTCCTTCGCCAACGCGCTGCGCTCGGCGCTGCGCGAAGACCCGGACGCCATCCTGGTCGGCGAAATGCGCGACCTCGAAACCATCCGCCTCGCGATGACCGCGGCCGAAACCGGCCACCTGGTGTTCGGCACGCTGCACACCTCCTCGGCCGCCAAGACCATCGACCGGATCATCGACGTGTTCCCGGGCGAGGAAAAGGACATGATCCGCGCCATGCTGTCGGAGTCGCTTCAGGCCGTGATTTCGCAGACACTGTGCAAGACCAAGGACGGCCAGGGCCGGGTGGCGGCGCACGAGATCATGCTCGGCACCTCCGCGATCCGGAACCTGATCCGCGAAGGCAAGGTGGCGCAGATGTACTCGACGATCCAGACCAGCAGCGGCCAGGGAATGCAGACCCTCGACCAGAACCTGACCGACCTGGTGCGGCGCAGCGTCATTTCCGCCGCCGAAGCGCGCGGCAAGGCCAAGATTCCCGAGAATTTCCCGGGCTGAAAAAACCCGCCCGCACCGGAGCAACGACATGGAACGCGATCAGGCCAGCCAGTTCATCAACGAACTCCTCAAGCTCATGGTGAGCCGCAACGGCAGCGACCTCTTCATCACGGCCGAATTTCCACCCGCGATCAAGGTCGACGGCAAGGTCACCAAGGTGTCGCAGCAGGCGCTCGGCGCGCAGCACACGCTGGCGCTGACGCGCTCGATCATGAACGACCGCCAGACGGCCGAGTTCGAGCGCACCAAGGAGTGCAACTTCGCGATCTCGCCTACCGGCATCGGCCGCTTCCGCGTCAACGCCTTCGTGCAGCAGGGCAAGGTCGGCATGGTGCTGCGGACCATTCCGGCCAAGCTGCCGACCATCGATGCGCTCGGCATGCCGCAGGTGCTCAAGGACGTGGCGATGACCAAGCGCGGCCTCACCATCCTGGTGGGCGCCACCGGCTCGGGCAAGTCGACGACGCTGGCCGCCATGATCGACTGGCGCAACGAGAACTCCTACGGCCACATCGTGACGGTGGAAGACCCGGTGGAGTTCGTGCACCCGCACAAGAACTGCGTGGTGACGCAGCGCGAGGTCGGCATCGACACCGACAGCTGGGAAGCCGCGCTCAAGAACACGCTGCGCCAGGCGCCCGACGTGATCCTGATGGGCGAGATCCGCGACCGCGAGACCATGGAGCACGCGGTGGCCTTCGCCGAGACCGGCCACCTGTGCATGGCCACGCTGCACGCCAACAGCGCCAACCAGGCGCTGGACCGGATCATCAATTTCTTCCCCGAAGAGCGGCGCGCCCAGCTGCTGATGGACCTCTCGCTGAACCTGCGCTCGCTGATCTCGCAGCGCCTGGTTCCGACCGAAGACGGCCATGGCCGCATCGCCGCGGTCGAGATCCTGCTCAATACGCCGCTCGTTGCCGACATGATCTTCAAGGGCGAAGTGGGCGAGATCAAGGAGATCATGAAGAAGAGCCGCAACCTCGGCATGCAGACCTTCGACCAGGCGCTGTTCGACCTCTTCGAAGCCAATGCGATCTCCTTCGAAGAAGCGATCCGCAACGCCGATTCGGCCAACGACCTGCGCCTGCAGATCAAGCTCAACAGCCAGCGCGCGCGTTCGACCGATCTCTCGGCCGGCACCGAGCACTTCGCGATCGTCTGAAGGGCATCAGCCCCCCGGCTTTTCACTTCGCTTCGCTGCATGTAACTCCACCCCCGAGGGGGAGGCGCGGCCCGCCTTGGGGCGGCCCAGCGGCGGCCGCCACCCGCTAAGCTAGTGCCCATGAGCAGTCTCAATCCCAAAACCTACGATCCCGTCCCCGCGCAAAAGCTCGCCTTCCTCGGCCTCGGCGTGATGGGCTTCCCCATGGCCGGCCACCTCGCGTTCGCGGGCCACGATGTCGCGGTCTACAACCGCACGGCCGCCAAGTCTGCGGACTGGCAGAAGGAATTCGCGTCCCAGGCCAAGGGCGCGCTGCGCTATGCCGCGACGCCGCGCGAAGCCGCCTCGGGCGCAAGCATCGTCTTCTGCTGCGTCGGCAACGACGACGACCTGCGCTCGGTGGTGCTCGGCGACGACGGCGCCTTTGCGGGCATGGCCCCGGGCTCGGTCTTCGTCGACCACACCACGGCCTCGGCCGACGTCGCGCGCGAACTCGCGAAGGCGGCGCTTGAACGCGGCCTCCAGTTCATCGACGCGCCCGTCTCCGGCGGCCAGGCCGGCGCCCAGAACGGCACGCTGACGGTGATGTGCGGCGGCGACGCGGCCGCCTTCGAACGCGTCAAGCCGGTCATCGCGACCTTCGCGCGCGCCGTCACCTTGCTCGGCCGCAGCGGTGCGGGCCAGCTTGCGAAGATGGTCAACCAGATCGCGATCGCCGGGCTGGTGCAAGGCCTCTCGGAGGCGATCGCCTTCGGCCAGCGCGCCGGCCTGGACATGAACGAGGTGCTGGCCGTGATCGGCAAGGGCGCGGCGCAGAGCTGGCAGATGGACAACCGCGGCAAGACCATGATCGAAGGCAAGTTCGACTACGGCTTCGCGGTCGACTGGATGCGCAAGGACCTCGGCCTGGTGCTCGACGAAGCCAAGCGCAACGGCGCGCGGCTGCCGGTGACCGCGCTGGTGGACCAGTTCTATGCCGATGTGCAGCAGGTCGGCGGAAACAGGTGGGACACCTCGAGCCTGATCACCAGGCTCAAGTAGCGCTTATCGAACCGGCGTGGCAGTGGCGCCGCCCGCCGGCGGTGAACCCGCCGGCGGCAGCGGCTCCATCGCCGGCAGCGGCACGTTGGAGCGCGACGCCGGCGCCGGGCCGCTGCCGCCCTGCTGCGCCTGGTTCGCGAGCTCCGCTTCGCTGACGATCTCGACCACGCGCACCACCTTCTCCACGCCGGACACGCCGCGCGCGATGTCGGTCGCGCGATCGGTTTCGCGCCGCGTGGCCAGGCCCATCAGGTAGACCGTGCCGCGCTCGGCGACGATCTTGAAGGAATTGGCGAAGACGTCCTTGGCATCGAGCAGCGAGGCCTTGATCTTGCCGACGAGGAAGGCGTCGTTGGAACGCTGCTGGAAGGTGCTCGGCGGCCCCACCGTCAGCTCGTTGACCACCGAACGCACGTTGTCGACGCGGCGCACCGCCTCCTCGACGCGCCGCCGGTCGGCATCGCTGCCCACCGCGCCGGTCAAGAGCACCTGGCGATTGAAGCTCGTGATGCTGACGTACATCTGGTCGTTGGCGATCTCGCGCACCCGTGCGCCGCCGCGCAGCTCGATGCCCTGGTCGTCGATCTGCGCACCCGAGCTGCGGCGGTCGGTCGCCACCATGCCCGCACCGACGACTGCGGCGCCTCCAACCACCAGCGGCACGCAGGCGGAAAGGCCGACAGCCAGCGCGGCGCCCGCGGTCAGAGTCAACGCGAGGCGTCGGATGGATGTCTTCGTCATATGGAACCTTCCTGTTCTCCGAGTAACTGGGCGTCCACGCCGTCGCACAGGCAGTGCAGCGCGAGCAGGTGGACTTCGTGGATACGCGCCGCGCGTTCGTGCGGCACGCAGATCTGGACATCCGTTTCCCGCAGCGCGCGCCCCACGGCGCCGCCGGGGCTGCTGCTGGCGCCGCCGCCCGCGGCATTGCCCAGCAGGGCGACCACCGTCATGTCGCGTGCATGCGCCGCCTCGACCGCAGCGAGCACCGCGGCCGACTGGCCGCTGGCGCTCAGCGCCAGCAGCACGTCGCCGGCCTGGCCGAGGGCCCGCACCTGGCGCGCGAAGCGGTCCGCGTCGTTCGCGTCGGCGGTGTCCGCGGCGGGGTCGGTGGTGTCGCCCGGCAGCGCGATCGCGCCCAGCTCGGGGCGATCGCGCTCGAAGCGGCCGACGAACTGGGCGGCAAACTGCGCAGCGAGAAGCCCCGAGACGCCGGAACCGCAGGCCAGGATCTTGCCGCCGCTGGTGACGCAGGCAAGCAACGCCTGCATCGCCTGTGCAATCGGTTTGCTGAGTAGCGGACCTGCCTGGTACTTGAGGTCCGCGCTGTCGATGAAGTGCTGCTGGATCCGTTGCTCGAGCATGGGCCGGGATGATAACTGCGGGTTCTGAAACAAGACGTAGGTTCTGCGCTTGATGCACTTGAGTATGGGGCAACGCATCGGTTCCCGCGGCGGCTCAATCCGCGTCGAAGGCAGCCTGGATCCACGCGATACGCTCTTCCACCAGCACGACGTCGAAACAAAGGCGGCAGCGTGCGCAACCGGCTCAGATAGTGCCGCGCCGCGAACACGATGCGCCGCTTCTTCACGCCGGTGATGCTGCCGGCCGCGCCGCCATGCGTGGCGCTGGCGCGTGGGCGCACCTCGACGACCACCAGCGTGCCGTCGCGCGGATCGCGCACGATCAGGTCGATCTCGCCGCCGCCGCGGCCCGGGGTTCGATAATTGCGCGCGACCAGCACCAGGCCGGCCGCCTGCAGATGGGCGAGCGCGGCGTCTTCCGCCGCATCGCCGCGCTGCTTGGTCGTCACTTGAATGCCTCCCTGCCGTCTTGTTCTGGAGAAAACCCGTTGAACTCTCTCGCTCCCGCCTCGTTCGGCGCCGCCCTGCAGGCCGCGCGCGATGCTGCGGGTGCGCAGCATTATCCGGAAGGCGCGCTCTACGTGGTCGCCACACCGATCGGCAACCTGGCGGACATCACGCTGCGCGCGCTGCAGGTGCTGCAGCTGGTCGATGCCGTCGCCTGCGAGGACACGCGCCACACGCAGAGCCTGCTGCGCGCCTACGGCATCGACCGCCCCTCGGCCCGGCTGCTCGCCCTGCACCAGCACAACGAAGCCGAGGCGGCGCAGGCCGTGATCGCGCGGCTCGCGCTCGGTGAACGCATTGCCTATGTCAGCGATGCCGGCACGCCCGGCGTGAGCGACCCGGGCGCGCGCCTGGTCGCGGCCGTGCGCGAGGCAGGCTACCGCGTGCTGCCGCTGCCCGGCGCAAGCAGCGTGACGACGCTGATCAGTGCGGCCGGGCTGGTCGGAGCCGGCGACGCGGGGAGCGCCTTCGTGTTCGCCGGCTTCCTGCCCAGCAAGTCCGGCGAGCGCGATGCCGCCGTGCAGGCGCTGGCCGCCGAGCCGCGCAGCGTGGTGCTGCTCGAGGCGCCACACCGAATCGAAGCGCTGGCACGCGCGCTGGCCGTCCTGGGCGAGCGGCGCGTGACGGTCGGGCGCGAACTCACCAAGCAATTCGAGGAGATCGCCACCGTGGCGGCAGCCGCCCTGCCCGACTGGTTCGCGGCCAGCCGCGACCGCACGCGCGGCGAGTTCGCGCTGGTGCTGCATCCGAATACGGTGGTGCAGGACGCCGGCACTGCCGAAGCGCAACGCGTGCTGCGGCTGCTGCTCGCGGAGCTGCCGCTCAAGAGCGCGGTACGGCTGGCGGCCGAAATCAGCGGCGCCCCGCGCAACGCGCTCTACGACACCGCGCTGCGGCTGCGCGACGAGCCCAGTGACTAGGGCCTATCAACAGGCCTAACCGTCGAGTTCCGGGTAGCGCCGGAAGATGCCTTCCTCGTTGAAAGCGATGCGGCGCGGACTCTGCAGGTAGTCGTGCACGCGCTGGCGGCGGCCCACGTTGGCATGCAGCTTGGCGACCGCGGACGTCTCTGCCAACACGCGTGCCATGGCCTTCGGAAAGGCATAGCGCAGACCTGCCACCAGCTGGAACAGCGACAGGTCGGCATAGGTCAGCGCATCGCCGACCAGGTGCAGATCGCCCGCGGGATTGCGCTCGAGCACGCGCTCGAACCAGCCGAGGAATTTCGGAATCCGCTCTTCGCGAAAGCACTTGGCGCGCTCCAGCGCGGCCTCGCGCTGCTCTTCGTAGTAGCGGCCGCTCGAGATCGGATGGTGCGTGTCGTGCACCTCGGCCACCATGTCGGCGATGGTGAGCTGCAACTGGTGCGTCCAGAGCCCGTCGGCCTCGCCGGTGCCGGCGAGGCCGAGTCGCGGGCCGAGATAGAGCAGGATCGCGGCGGTCTGGCCGACCACGATGCCGCCGTCGACGAGGAAGGGCGGCGCGAAGGCCGCGCGCGGGTTGTCCGGGTCGTCAAGCCGCCGCGCCAGCGCGGCTTCGCCGCCGCCCTTGCCCGGCGGCTCGCGCGCCACATCGATATATGCGGCGCCGGCTGCCTCGAGCGCGAGGCGCACGAATTCGCCGCGGCCTTGGATGGTGGGCCAGTAGTGGAGTTGGTAGGTCAAGAGGGCCTCCGCGTGGAGATGGGAAGGCCTGAGGGTTGGTCGAGCCCAAGTGCCTTGTTCGCTGTTTCGTGGAACAGCTTGTCGTACATGCCCCCCAGGACAGCCGCTACCCACACCTGATCGTGCTCCATGTCAGGGTCCGCATACTCGCCCGTATAGCTTACCGGCGCTTTGCTATGGAAGCTCAAGCATAGATGAAACAAGGACTCGAAGCCGCGGGTCAACGGAGTCGCCGGCTGCGCCCGCCGTGTGCGAATACGGGCCGCTTGCGCCCACGCGTGGGGGCTCCTCGCCCTTGTCCAGTTCCTCTCACTCCCGCATCGTGTACACGATGACCAGGTAGCTGACCGGGACCTCCTGGACTTCCTCGATGCCATGCAACGCGCTCGCTTCGAACAGAAGGGAGTCTCCGGGTTTCAAGTCCATCGCCTTGGTGCCATACCGGTAACGCACCCTGCCCGAAGTCAGGTGGAGGAACTTCATTCCCGGGTGCTGGAAGCCAGCATAGGGCTTGGCATCAGGCAAGAGCCGGACGAGATAGGGCTCGACGAACATATTGCCCGACAGCAGGTGCCCCAGCAGCTCATACCGGTAGTTCTCCACCGCGCCGATGCGATCGACAACGATGCCATGGCCGGCACGCACCAGCGACAGATCCGACCTGCTGCGCTGATCTGAGAAGAAGCGCGACAGCGAGACATCCAGGCCCTCGGCGATTCGGCTGAGCGTCTCCACCGAAGGGGACACCAACCCGCGCTCGACGCGCGAGAGCAGCGAACTCGAAACTCCGCACTGCGCGGCAAGCTCGCCGCCCGTTTTGCCTGCCGCAATGCGAAGCGCCTTGATCTGTTCTCCAAGTCGCGATAGCGGTTCGCTTTTCGCGGGTGCGACCCGAGCACGCGGACGCGACAGGCTGGCGGGAAGCCTCAGCCTTTCGGCCGTTGGGAAGGGCGACGCCTGTGCTCTAACCATAGGCGCCACCTTCTGGAACTCGGTACTGCTCGAGCTCTACAGTGTCACCCGGTTGATGAAGGGGCGGCCATCTGCCGGGCACCACCGCCGCCGCTTCCCGCCCCTCGGAAGAACACCGAGGATCGCGCCGCCTCTTCGTCCGCCAACTGCGCCGGGTCTGTGCCGCGCGGCGCCATCCGCTGATCCACTGGCTGCTGCGACTTCACGATGGCAGGGCCCAGGTCGCCCGGCAGCGGATCGCCCAGCACCGGTGGCGTTGCCTTCGGTGCCGGCGCAAGGCCGGCGTAATCCTTGGGCAGTCGGTCCAGGTTCTCCGACTTCGCAATGCGATCGACGTTGTACAGCTCAATCCCGGGCGCACGGGAACGCTGCTGCGACTGCAACGACCACAAGGTGCCCCCCCAGCACCAATGCACATGCATTTTTACTGTCATGCAAGCGTACTTCGATGACCAGCACGCGCTCAGGATAACTTGGCTGAACGATCATTTGCTTGGCGCGCAAGCGTTGTGCGAGTTCTGATTTCACTCGAGGATCGTGCCACTGCAACGGTCTCTTTAAGGTCATCTCATGAACTTCTCCGCACATGGCATTCAGCTCCGCCGCCGATGGATCTGCCTGGCGATGGCGTCGTGCCTCTGGGCCGGCACTGTCCAAGCCCAGGACAGCTATCGCATTGCAACGGAAGGCACCTATCCGCCCTGGAGCTTCAAGGATGCGCAGGGCACGCTGCAGGGCTGGGACGTCGACATCGCGAACGCGCTGTGCGAGACGATGAAGGCCCGGTGCGAAATCGTCGCCCAGGACTGGGACGGGATGTTGCCGGGCCTCATGTCCCGCAAATTCGACCTGATCGTCGCCAGCATGGCGATCACCGAACAGCGCCGCCAGCGCGTGGCCTTCTCCACCAAGTACAAGGAGACCGTCTCCCGGTTCATCGCCCGCAAATACGCCCTGGCGGACGTGAGCCCCGAAGCGCTCAAGGGCAAGTCGATCGGCGTGCAACGCGGCTCGATCCAGGCCGGCTATCTGAGCCACGAGTACAAGAACTCGGAACTGCGGTTCTACGACACCCCGCAGGCAGCCGAACTCGACCTGGTCGCCGGACGCGTCGAGTACATCTTCGGCAACATGGTGACCTACTTCGTGGGCTTCATGAAGACGCCGGAAGCCCGGAACTTCGCCTTCGTCGGCCCGGAATTCAAGGGTGGGCTCCTCGGGGAGGGCAACGGTATCGCCGTGCGCAAGGACGACCCGCAGACGCTGTCCAAGGTCAACGCGGCGCTCGAAGCCATCCGCGCGGACGGGACCTACGATCGCATCACGGCGAAGTACTTCCCCTTCAAGCTGATGTAGCCCGGCGGCACGAGGTATGGGGATTCTTCATGGCTACGAAGGTCAGCTGCTCCTGGGCACCTTCACCACTTTGAGGCTCGCGGCGGCCGCGCTCGCGCTGGGCACGCTCCTGGGCGCGGGCGGCTGCTGGCTGCAGCTCTCGGGCTACCGGCCGTTGCAGGCGTTGGGCCACGCCTACGCCGCTATCGCCCGGGGCGTACCGGATCTGCTGATCGTCTTCGCGGTCTTCTTCGGCGGGTCGCTCACGCTGGCCACCCTGACAGGCCGGCACGTCGAGATCGACACGTTCGTGGCGGGCGCCGTCGCGCTGGCCCTGTCCTTCGGCGCCTACGCCGCGGAGATCGCGCGCGGCGCGCTGCTGTCGGTGCCCAGCGCGCAACGAGAGGCCGCGCGGACGCTGGGCTTGTCCAGGTTCCAGACGCTCTGGACGGTCGTGTTGCCGCAGGCTGCACGTGCGGCGCTGGCCCCCTTCGGCAACCAGTCGATCGTGCTGCTCAAGCAGACGTCCATCGTCTCCATCGTGGGCTGCGACGAACTCATGAGAAAGGCCGCCGAAGCTTCGGGCGCCACGCGCCAGCCGTTCACGATGTACCTGGCGACGGCGTGCATCTACCTGGCGCTGACCACCTTCCTGACGCTGTGCCTCGAATGGGCCGAGCGCAGGACCTTGCCCTTGGCGGCCAGGTGATCCGACATGTTCGACCTCACCCTTCTCAGGTCCATCCTGCCTGCGCTGTTGACAGGCGCCAGGCTCACGCTGGTGCTTACCGCACTGGTCATCCTCGTGGGCATCGCGCTGGCATTGCCCGTCGCCCTGTGCAGGAACTCCCGGCTCCGGGGGCTGCGCGCTGCCGCCAACGCCTATATGCTGTTCTTTCGGGGCACCCCGGCGCTGGTCCAGCTGTTCCTGCTGTACTACGGCGCTGGCCAGTTCGAGTCCATCCGCGATTCGTTTCTGTGGCCCGTGCTGCGCGACCCCTTCTGGTGCGTCGTGATTGCGCTCGGTCTCAATTCGGCGTCCTACGCCGGCAAGACCCTGGCCGCCGCGCTCGACGCTATCCCGAGGGGAATCCGTGAAGCCAGCTTCGTGCTCGGGCTCAGCCGGCCGCACGCGTTCTGGCGGATCGATCTGCCCCTCGCCATGCGCACGGCGCTGCCGGCCCTCGGCAACGACGTCATCCTGACCTGCAAGGCGACCTCGCTGGCCAGTACGGTGACGCTGCTTGAACTCACCGGCACCGCGCGCCTTCTCACATCCGAAACCTATGCGCCGTACGAAGTATTTTTCGGTGGCGGCCTTGTCTACCTTGCGATCAATTATCTCCTGATGTCCGGCCTGCGCAGGCTGGAACGCACTTTCAACATCCAGGCATCCCCACAGCCATCATGAAGCTCATCACCCTTGGACCCGCAGGCAGCAACCACGAATTCGTGACGCTGCGCTATATCGACTTTCATGGGCTGCGCGACCGCGCGACCGTGGCGCTGGCCACCGACTTCGCGCACTGTGCCGATGCCGTGTTGAAAGGCACCGCCGATTTCATGATCCAGTGCGCGGTGCACCCGGCATGCACGGCGACGATGGCCAGGTACTTTGACGGGCTGTTCGCGGTCGACACGTTCATCTCGCCCAGCCGAGATCTTGCGATCATTCAGCGCAACGACGCCGTGCAGCCTCGCTCGCTGGTGGTCATGCGCCCGACGCTCGACTACATCGATGCCAGCCAATGGGACCACATCGAACTGGTGGCGACCGTGGCGGAAGTCACCAGCGGCCTGGTGGCCGGGACCTACGCCGCCGGCCTGGGCTACGCGGCGGTCGCTCAGTCGCATCCCGACATCTTGCACGTGACGCAATTCATCGGCACCGTGGACGATGCGTGGATCGTCTATGGCCGGGCCCGTGTGAGCGGAGGAAAGCTGCTGGCATGGCGCGACAGTCCCGCCAGCCGGCTCTATGGACAGGCAGCATGATGATGGATGGACCCAACCCGCCGCTGGTGGTCAACGTCGCGAAGGTCTCGAAGCATTTCGGAGCCCATCAGGTGCTCCGCGAGGTCGACATGACCGTAAAGGCCGGCGAGCGCGTGGTCGTGTGCGGGCCTTCCGGATCGGGCAAGTCGACGCTTGCGCGGTGCATCAGCGGGCTGGAGGCCTATGGCAGCGGCACGGTGATCGTCAACGGCACGACGATTTCACCGCAGATGCGCCACAAAGATCTTGTTGTGGCCAGCATCGGCATGGTGTTCCAGCAGTTCAACCTGTTTCCGCATCTAACGGTGCTGGAGAACTGCACGCTGGCGCAGACGTGGGTGCTGCGCCGATCAAAGAGCGAGGCGCGCGACATCGCCCTGGCGCATCTCGCGAAAGTGCGGCTGGCCGACAAGGCCTCGGCCTATCCGGCCCAGCTCTCGGGCGGTCAGCAGCAACGCGTCGCCATCGCCCGCGCGCTGTGCCTGAATCCGTCGGTGATGCTCTTCGACGAGGCGACCTCCGCGCTGGACCCCGAGATGGTCAAGGAGGTCCTGGAAACCATGATCCTCCTGGCGCGCGACGGGATGACGATGATCTGCATCACGCATGAGATGGGCTTCGCACGTGCGGTTTCGGACAAGGTCGTGTTCATGGACGGCGGACGCATCGTGCAGCAGGCCTCGCCGGACGCGTTCTTCAGCGCGAACACCGACCCGAGGATCCACAAGTTTCTCAGCCAAGCGTTTTGAGGTGCTGCGGTTTCTGGCGTCGAATGCTGCACAGGTTCAATCGCCGCAGACGCGTGCCAGTCCGCGATCGAGTGCCGCAGCGAAAAGAGGCGTCAAGTGGTGAACCCTGACGTGATCGGCTGTGGCGTTCGCCAGGCGGCTTCTGCATTCAGGGGCCTCGCGAAGCCGCCGGGTTGCTTTCAGTTCGTCGATGAACAACGGCCGCAGCCTGTCAAGGGCCGGGCGAAGCTGCGCGCTCAAGTCGGCGCGCGACTCCGAGGGCGCCTCACCGGCGCGCCGCCAACTGGCGATGAGTGCGATCTGGATCAGCTTGCTCGCCTCGATCTGGTCCGCGAAGAAAGCGCTTGCGAGTTCGGGCGACACACCACGCTCCGCTGCTTGAGCGGCAGCAGCGGCGATGACCTGTTGGTCGCGGGGATCACCAGGCGGATCTGCAACCGGGGAGCCGCTGTCCCATTTGGTGAGCGCGACCTGGCGTGAGATATCGAGGCGCGCTGCACTCAGCTCGACGAGCCTCGAGAAGTCGCTGGGTGTTTCGGACTGTGCGGCCGCACAGGACGCCAGGAACACGCAGGCGGCCATCACGCCAGCGATGCGGCCCCGATCGGCGAGAGCAGATATCGGCATACATCCTCCTTGAGCCATTGCAGAAAGCGTAGGTCCGGTGCGATCGGCCGTCACCTGCCAGATCAGGCAGGGGGAAGTCCGGGGCCCGCACGCGCCATGGGGCTCAGGGAAAGGCCGATGCCGGATATTTCGGCGCGGCGGCTGAAGCAAAGGTTGGTCCGTGCGCCCCCCTACTTGAACCAGTTGTGCGTGCGGTTCGCACAGCAAACGATTGAAGTGCCCAACTTTCTCGAAAGACGGCCATGCGCACCCTGCTCATCGACAACCACGATTCGTTCACCTACAACCTCTACCAGTACCTGGCGCGGCCAACGACGAGGAACCCCTCGTGGTCCGAAACGACGAGATGCCCTGGGAAGCCGTGGAGAAGCTGGGCTTCGACAACAACGTGATCTCTCCCGGTCCGGGCAGGCCGCAGCGTCAAGCCGACCCTCGGCATCTCTGCCGATGCCCTCCGATACGCAGATGTGCCGGTGCTGGGTGTGTGCCTCGGACACCAGGCTATGGCACATGCCTGCGGCGCCACGGTCGATCTAGCGGTCCGGCCGATGCATGGCCGCCTACCCGACTCCATCAACTACATAGCGATTCAGCGATCTTCGGCCACGAGCAATAGATCGACCGAATCGCAGAATTGATCGCGTTGTCAGTTACCGATTGCCCGGCGCAGGGCCCGGGGGACGGATCCGCAGCGTACAGGGCCCCCGAGCCGGTACATGGGCGGCAATGCGCCCTGATAATCCGCCGCGACGACAAAGGCTGGCAACTGTGCCCGAATTCGTCGCCGATAGGTGCCCAACTTTTATTCAGGCGCCATCGCAAACGCTATCAGGAAACTCGATGCGGATTGGGCCTCGAACATCACCCTCGGCGGCGGCAAGCCGTAGCGCGCGAGCAAAGGCAGCAGTTCCTCGCGTGAATTGGGTGTGCTGGATGCTCCCGGATTGAGGGTGCTCCGTCAGGTCGAAGCCAAGCAGCCTTCCTGCGCATCACCAAGCCGGGACGCCGCCATCTCGAGCTTACAGACCGCGGCATCCAGCAGACCCTGAATTCTTTGCGTTCCCACCCGCGCCGTACCGGCGTCGTCGCGCTCGACCAGCAACTGCCGCGAATCGGCTTCATCCGCCCGATCCCCAAAGACCAACATTCGGGCCGCCGGCATCAGACGGTGCAACATTCGGCTAAGCGACGCCGTTGGGATGCGAGCAGAGCGCTCCCACAGCGCCACCTGCGCCGACATTGCGGCGAACGACTTCCGACTGTGCACCAGAATCTCCTGGAAACGACGTTCACCAATATCTCGGCGCATACGCTGCAGCGGTGCGTACTGGCCGGCAGCAACACTTGCAAGAACCCGTTGCCACTGCTCGACGATCATGGGCTTGGCCACTAGGCCATCGATGCCCGCTGCGCCGTAGCCATCGACGCTGTCAGGCATCAGTCGCGCCGTGGTGGCGAAGATCGGCACCCCAGCCCGGTCGCCCGACGTCGGCGCTAGAGCGCGCGGCATCCACGGCCAGCGTGAGCTACAGGCCGACCATGACCGCCAAACAGCTTGAGGCGGCGCTCGTCACGGGCGAAGTGCCGCAGCGAATCCGGCCGCATCTCCAAGTCCTGCTGGACGAAGCACCCGTATCGCTTCTGGCGAAGGCGCCGCCAGGAATCAAAAACCACGTTGAAACCCGCATGAATGCTGGACCAGACGACTTCAGCCTTCCCGTGATACCGACAAAAATACCGACGAAACTCAAAATGTTGCACTGCCGCAACATCCCCGGGGACAGCGACGTGACGCAGCATAAACAACTCCGTCAGACGTGCAGCGCTGTGCACCTGTGCACCACCTGGAGCAGAACAGCACAAGCAGGATCGCGATACGTCGTTTGATCCCCAGCGCTCTGCGCGAGGGGCTAACTACGCTACCCGAGACGATCCCTAGGGGCCTGGCGCCACTCTCAGTTCAAGCGGGCTTACGCCCCGTTAATGACTGGCCAGGCTGGCGCCAGCAGCTCAAGTCACTCAAACCCCTGCAGGCTTTTCGAGCTTCTGCGGTACGGCCTTTGATTGGTCGAATGCAAGGCCGAGCGCCAC
Source organism: Variovorax paradoxus (assembly GCF_018614955.1). Classification (GTDB taxonomy): domain Bacteria; phylum Pseudomonadota; class Gammaproteobacteria; order Burkholderiales; family Burkholderiaceae_C; genus Variovorax; species Variovorax paradoxus_J. The sequence goes on along the minus strand of NZ_JAGGNV010000019.1, from coordinate 8,396 downwards.
CTCCGGTACGCGGGCGGAGACCGTATGGATGAATTTTTGCGGTTCGACCCACCCTCCCTGCGAGTCTCGTCCTGTGGCGCGAACAGCTTTGATTTGCCAGACCGTCGTTGCTGCGACCCCGTGCCGCTTCTGAGCCGCGGCTAGATTGGGGTCGTACTGGTACAGCTGAGGAACTGCAAGCCAGAATGCTGCTGAAGCAGAGCAGACGATAAAGAACGACCTGGCCCAGAGCGGGGCTGTTTGCCAGCCATACAGAGAAATCGCAAGGAGAGCAGCCGCGCTCAAACTACCGGCTATCAACCCGGCCAAGGTGGCGAGGTATTGCCATCCGAAGAATGCCCTGGCCACTCCCAATTGCGCATTTCCCAGCTTCGTCAGTTGCTGCTCGGCATCGTTGAGCGCGCGAATCTCGAGGTCGGAGAACTCCCGGCAGGCCACTGCGCTGCTCTTGGAAGCCGGCTCTGCCAACGTCTTGCATCGGTAGAACGTCTGCTCGGAAGCATCTGGAAGCAGGAAGTACCTCTCCCACTCCGTCGCCGTAGTGATGCCGACCTTGTTATAGGCGACGGTAGGCGCGCCATAGATTAGTGCCAGTGCGACTGAACAGACCAGCAAAAGGAAGACCGCGCGTCGCCAGTCTAGCTTCTCTTTTTCACCGGACTTCCCCTCTGAGTTGCGCTCGCTTTCGGCATCAAGTCTTTGGTCGGACATCGTGTGCTCCTGAGCATCCATCTCCCAATCAGGAAGGTAACGCTACCGGTCGGGATTCACAACCCTTCTGCGGCCCATTGCCATCAACGGTGATGACTACTCTTTGAGGTTGCGTCGGCCCGCCAACGTTGAACTCTTTCAACGACGCTTCAATCTTTCAGCGGCGTGAGCGCCTAAAGTACTCGATGACAGGAGAAGCCGGGTCAAGACAACTGTACGAGGAGGTCGCGGCGCCGATCTTCCGCGGATAATCTCCAGGACCCCAGCGATGCCCTCGCTATACGAGCATGAGTAGCGGACGAAGCGCGCACCGATGGCCCCAAAGAACTAGGAGAAAACTCGTCCATGTCCTCCCGTGTCGACGCCCCGCTGAATCAGATTCTCTTTGGTCCACCCGGCACGGGAAAGACCTACTCTACGATCGACCGGACGTTGGAGATTCTTGATCCCGAATTGGTCGCGACGACAGCCGATCGCACCGTGCGAAAGCGTCGATTCGACGAGCTGTTCAAGCAAGAGCGCATCCGGTTCGTGACCTTTCACCAGAGCTTCAGCTACGAAGACTTTGTCGAGGGACTGCGGGCAGTTAGCGATGAAGAGAAAGGCCTGTCTTATGTGGTTGAGGCTGGCGTGTTCAAGCGCTTGTGCGACGACGCGCGCGTCTCTGCGGTCCAGCCTGCCTGGAGCGTACGCAGTCATCCGCGCATCTGGAAGATCTCGATCGACGGCACGGGGGTCACACCAAGCAAGACTTACTGTCTGGGCCATGACGAGGCACGCATCGGCTGGGGCCAAACGGGCGATCTAAAACTTGATCTGGAGACGAACGACTACTACAAGTCGCTAGGCAAGGGTGACAAGGGCACGTTGCGCTACTTTGCAGAAGAAGTCTCAGTGGGCGACATCCTCTTGTGCATCCACTCTGCCGACGAGATCGGTGCGGTCGGCGTAGTGACAGGCGAATATTCGTTCCAGCAAGAGCCGCCTACCGGTGTACACAAGGACTACAAGCACGTGCGGCCAGTGAAGTGGCTCTACCGCGACCTTGAACTTCCCATTCAGCCTCTCAACGATAACAGGCAGTTCACTCTGAAGACGGTCTATGCGATGGATCGTCTGACCTGGGGCGATCTGCTGTCCTACCTGGAGAAATCCGAGTGCAAGCCAATTGCGGCCGAACTACCCTCCACAGCTCGGAAACCCTTTGTTCTCGTGATCGACGAGATCAACAGAGGCAACGTTTCTCGAATTTTCGGCGAGCTCATTACGCTGATTGAGACGTCCAAGCGAGAGGGGGCAGCCGAAGCGTTGAGCGTAGATCTACCATACTCCAAGAAGCCTTTCAGCGTGCCTGATAACGTCTACCTTGTTGGGACCATGAACACCGCTGATCGCTCGCTTTCAGGAATGGACATTGCGCTCCGGAGGCGGTTTGTGTTCAGGGAGATGCTGCCGCGTGCGTCTCTTTTAAAGGGCGTTCACGTCGGTGAGCTTGCAATCGATCAAATGCTGGAAGTGATGAATGCGCGAATCGAAGCGTTGCTAGATCGTGATCATTGCCTGGGTCACGCCTATTTCATGGCTCTGCGGGAGGACCCAAGCCTTGATCGCTTAGCTCTCATTTTTCGAAACCAGGTTATGCCGCTCCTCCAAGAGTACTTCTTCGAAGACTGGCAACGCATCCAGTGGGTTCTCAACGATCACCGCAAGCCTGAGGCCAAGGGCGGCGGCGACCGCTTCGTGTTTCAGCGCGGTCAAGACCTTGATGCGCTTTTCGGCCAGGGCGTCAACGTAGCGGGCCATCAGCTTCCCTGGTGTATCAACGATGACGCCTTCGACCGTCTGGAGGCGTATCTCGGGATCGTCGATCACAAGGTCATCGCAAGTCCCACCGCCGTACTACGCTGGGCCGATCACGACGGCTTTCAGATCAGGCAGCTTGCGAGCGAGACGATCGAAGTTTTCAAAGATGGCATCCGGATAGAGCCGGCAAGACCCGTTCTGCGCTCGGCAGCGCAAGATCTAGGTGTGCCCCTTACGTATGGGACCGGCAGGGAGCTCAACACGCGCGCATTGGGGAAGGCAATTCTGGATCAGCTGAATAAGGCCACAGCGGCGTGAGCACGCTCATTAGGCACCTAGCATAAATAACTTGGACACTTCAAGTCGTCGTCATATGATTGCTGGGTGGAGATAGCGCAAACGATCGAAGCCAAGTACCGTGCCCTTGCGGGTCGACTCGATGAGGCGACTTTGCGTCTGTGGGTCGCCACTGAAGCTCGCAGCCTCGGGCGTGGCGGAGTCAGTGTCGTAGCGAAGGCCGTGGGCGTGTCGCGCACGACGGTGTATGCGGGGCTGGCCGAACTTGATGAAGCCGCCGCACGGTTCGTTGTGACACCCGAGTTGGAAAGGGGTCGTGTTCGAGCGCCCGGCGGTGGTCGCAAGCCTCTGGCGAGCGGAGATCCCACCCTGCTTCGAGATCTGGATGCGCTGGTCGAGCCGACCACCAGGGGCGATCCAATGTCGCCGCTGCGCTGGACCTGCAAGAGTACGACGCGCTTGGCGCAAGAGTTGAACCGGCAAGGTCATCAGGTGAGCCAACGCACTGTGTGCGATCTGCTGGCCCAGATGCACTACAGCCTGCAGTCCGTGCGCAAGACCCGCGAAGGCGCCCAGCATCCGGACCGGGACGCGCAGTTTCGCCACATTGCTGTGGCCGTGGCGCAGTGCCAGCGGCAAGGCCAACCGGTGATCTCGGTGGACACGAAGAAGAAGGAGTTGATCGGGGACTTCAAGAATGCCGGGCAAGAGTGGCAGCCGGCCGGCCAACCCGAAGAGGTTCGCACCCACGACTTTATCGACGAGCAACTGGGCAAGGTTGCGCCCTATGGGGTCTACGACGTCACGGCCAACGAAGGCTGGGTCGGCGTGGGCATCGACCACGACACGGCCGAATTCGCGGTGCAAACCATTCGGCGCTGGTGGCTGGAGATGGGCCGGCCTCTCTATGCAAGCGCGCGGCGTCTGTTGATCACCGCTGATTGCGGCGGCAGCAACGGCTATCGGGTGCGCCTGTGGCGATTGCAGTTGCAGCAACTCGCCGACGAACTGGGATTGACGGTGCAGGTCTGCCACTTCCCGCCCGGCACCAGCAAATGGAACAAGATCGAACATCGAATGTTCTGCCACATCACCAACAACTGGAGAGGGCGCCCGCTGCTCAGCCGCCAGGTCGTCGTGAATTTGATCGGCAGCGTGACTACGCAAGACGGTCTGCGTATCCGCGCTGAACTCGACGAGAACACGTACGCCGCCGGGGTCAAAGTCACCGACGAAGAACTCGCAGGCGTGTCCATCGAGCGGGACAAGTTTCATGGCGAATGGAATTACAAAATCAAGCCGCATGGAATTCGCGGCAAATTTTGATTGTTCAAGTTATTTTTGCTTGATGCCTTACGGTGCGCGAGTATGCAAGGCTGACTACCGAACCGGTGTCGACGTCGCTCGACTGCGCGCAGGTCTCGGTCAGTGCGTTCGATCATCTGTGCACCTTAAACGAATCGGTTGCCCGTGGCGGCGCAACGCTCCTACAGGTCGAAGGCAGACGATGGCTGAAGCTGGACAACTATGTGGGAGTAGTGCAGACACCTTGTGGGACTCAACTGGAGATTCTCCCCAAGCACGTTGAAGCGGAAGATTGCGTGCGAAAAAGCCGGGCATTGCTGTGTAAGTTGATTGCGTCGGCGTTGGAATTGCCCACACGAGAGGCGGGAGTCGCAGATCTCGAGAAGTTCGACGTGCCATTGACCGAATGGGTCATGGCAAGGTTTATCGACGCGCTTGAACGCCTGACAAAGCGTGGCGTGCGCTTCGACTATCAACGAGTCGAGGAGGAGCAGCGGTTCATGCGTGGCCAGCTCAATGTCGTAGCTCAGATGCGGCAGCCTCCCGGACGCCAGCATTTTTTTCACATCCGCCACGACATCTTTTCTCCCGATCGTGCGGAGAACAGGCTGCTGAAGTGTGCGGTCGCTCGCGTGCTTGCCGCAACACACAACGCAGAAAGCTGGCGCTTAGCGAACGAGTTGTGCGTGCTTCTTAAGGACGTTCCGGAATGTCGCGACGTTGCCGCCGATTTTCGCGTGTGGCGCATCGACCGGAACATGGCTCACTACCAGGGCGTCAAGCCATGGTGCCAGTTGGTGTTGGGCGACGCGATGCCACTGGCCGTTTCGGGCGAGAGCAACGGCATGTGTCTTCTCTTTCCGATGGAGCGCTTGTTTGAGAACTATGTCGCGGGATGGCTGCGTCGCCAGCTGATGCAGGACGCCAAGTTGAAGGCTCAGGCGCGCTTCATGTCCTTGTGCATGCACAACGGCTCCAGCATGTTCCAGTTGCGGCCGGACATTCTTGTGCAGCAAGGTGGGGGCACGTGGGTCATGGACACGAAGTGGAAAAGAATTGACAGGAGCGTACCTTCGAAGAAGTACGGCTTGAGCGAAGGCGACTTCTACCAGATGTTTGCGTACGGGCATACCTACCGAGCAGGGGCAGGTCAGCTTGCTCTGATCTATCCGCGATGGTCATCGTTTACAGAGCCCTTGGTGGCGTTTTCGATGGCCACGCGCAAAGAAGGAAACCATGGGCAAGAATTGCGCCTGTGGGTCCTCCCTTTCAATTTGGACGATGAAACGGAAGGATTGGTCGTGCCGCAGGATGCTCACTTTCCGTTTCTGCGAACGACTTGGCCCGGCTAGCGGCGTGGACCTATCCGTTGCCACGGCCTCGCAATTTTCCAGGGTCGAGAACCCCAAGCTCAAAGGAATCCTCGATAAACGCTCTGCCCGTACCAAGTTGCCCGACTGCAAGCCCAGCGACTGGTGACTTGGTGTCCACCATCGGCTTCGGACAGGACGCCGCTCAGACGCGCGACTTACTCTGGGAGATCTACGAATACTTCCTCGGCATGTTCGCTAGCGCGAAGGGCAAGTGGGGTGGACAGTTATATACACCGCACAGCATTGTCAGAACCTCAGAACCGCCGCCTGACACTTCGACGCCAACCTAGTCCGCACGACATGATCTCTTTCCAGCGAACGGCCCTCCTACGCTTTTACGATGACAAGGAGGATGCTGAATTCAAGAGCAAACAGCGCGGAGCTCGCGTATCCGCAATCACGGGCGTCATCGGCGAAGAACTGCTCCTGGGACTTCTGTTCCACTGCCTGAACCGCCAAACTCCGTCTGTCCCATGCAAGCTTCTTGAGGGCAAGCCCAGAAGGGGAGCTGAGCGCATCGAAGGCAAGCGCAGCAAGGGCAACTGGCTCGATGCTTGGGTGCAGCTCGGAACCGACAGGTTGGCGCAGGTTGAGATCAAGAACTGGTCGGCGCACTCGTTGGGCGAAAAGTCGTTGGCGATCGGTGCGTCGGACAGCAAGGTCGAAGCTGTCGCCAAAGCGCGGTGGAAAGCGTTTTTTGGCAACAACGACAAAATGCCCGCTAGTGCAGCGAAGATCAAGCTTGACTACCCACCGCCTGAGGACTTCCTCGTCAAGCATCCTGTCCAGCGCATCCTGTGTTTCTGGCTGCCGCTGGCGCAGGATGCGGTGCAGCCTCTCACAACCGCCGTGATTGATGGCAAGGAGGTGACCGTGTTCTCGGCGTCTATCTACTTGCGCCAACTGCGGGTTGAGGTTCTTGAACTCCACTGTCCTCATATCGAGGCTCGCATGGCTCTTCTGGACTTGCTTCAAGGACCGGCTGCGGGGCCGAAGCTACGCGCCGTTGCTTGACGATATGGAGTGTCACCTCTACCAAGAAACTCCTACTCGCGCTCGCACCAAGCGGGAAAGGCAGTCCTGCCTTCACTTCATACGTCTTCTTTTGGCCAGTTCCGTAAGCGCGCGGTGATCCCGTCTTGACGCCGGTCCTTTGGTCAGCGTACCGCTGTTGGTTGCCAGCGATGTGGCAACAGCTCGGCGACGCGACTGGCCAGCTGAGTTGGTAGCCGCTCAAGGATGTCGCTGAGGTACGCGTGCGGCTCGTGCCTGTTGAGCTTCGCTGACTGGATCAAGCTCATGACGGCCGCGGCGCGCTGACCGGCTCGTAGTGATCCCGCGAACAGCCAGATGGTATGACCGTGCCTGCGCGGCATCGTCGCCGCGCGTTCACCTGGGGGCAGCCATGACTGATTTCGCTTGATACGTTGGGTTGGACGTGCACAGGGACTCGATCGCCGTCGCGGTAGCGGACGTTGGAAGGGATGGAGAGGTGCGCTTCTGGGGAGGCATCGAGCCGCCGTGGAACGGGGGCGCCATCCGCCCCCCGGCTGGCTGCCGGCTGAACTGCACTCGTTTTGGGTCAGCCGCGAACCGATGTAGCGCTATCGGCAACGGAGCGGCTCCACAAATGTGGGGATTCTCGGGGAGAAGCCGAAGGGTAAAAGTCAACAATGCCTAAACGACGATCTCGCTCAAGTGCCCTCGTCTCCCTGGCTCTGAGTGCATTTCTGTCCGGATGCGCTTCTGTGCAGGTGGACGAAATGGGGCGCACGCATGTCGCGGGCCTGGTTTGGCTCACCTTTGCGGCGCCCGATGAAACAGCAACTGCCGCGAACGTCGTGCGCACCCGCAGCATCGGGATGGTTCTGAACCGCGCCCCGGACAACAGTAGTGTGGTGATCGGCTATGGCGACCAGACATTGACCACGATCTACAACAACAGCGTTGTGAGGCTGCCGCGCGTTGGCGCGATCGAGAAGGAAGGGCAGTGAGATGCGACTCCAACGGTTGGCATGTTTTCTTTTGACGACAGTGTTGCTGGTGGCTGTCTCAGGCTGCGCGAGCGACAACGTGGTTTTTCTAACCAAGACGTCGTTCGGCATCGACGTGAGCTCCGAGCCCGCTGGTGTCAACATCGGCTACGACCGTTTCGAGGGCTATGTTGGGCCGCGATTTGACAGCGGTGCCGTGCCGCCCGTGGCGGCTAGCTTCGAGACCAACGGAAAGCTCTTCGACCGTGCAATCCGACAGGTGTATGCCACTGGCGAGGCGGCGCGTGTGGTCACCTCGGCAGGGAAAGCCGCTTCCGCACCGGATATGAAAGGTACCCACAAGGTAATGATCTTCAGCACGGGCACTGCGCTGGGGCTGAAGCTCGGGTTCGGGTCCACCGGCGCAACGGACATGTTCACGCTCGGCTACAAGCGTCGCGAGGCGAGCGTCATTCCCATCACCAACGGAACATTTTCCGCAGTGGTCGCAACCCTGCAGAACGATGTGAGCGCAGGTTCGCGAGCGGACACCGAGTTCGGCGTGCAGCAGTACTTCGCCACCGGGGAGGCTGCGGTTTCCGTAGCGGGCTTGCGTGAGGTCAAGGGCCTCTTCATGCGCCGCTTCGAGGCGTTGGATCAGTCGCGCGGGGCTCTTTCGGCGGCTTCGTGCCTGGCAGCGTTGCCGGATGCCGACTTGCCGCGGGTCTGGGCTAACGGCGAGACGAACAAGCTACTGGGTGGGCCGACAGCCGCAGCGGCGCTGCGAGGCAAACCGACCGCAGAGGCCCGCGCCATCTACATCAGCACGATTGCCACGCCTGACGAGAACAACAGGCAGTGGACATCGTCGTTGGAAAAACACCAGAACTTCGTTTGCGCTCTCGCGGGGCGCTAGTCCACTGAATCAGAAGAA